>JAYUEY010000170.1:0-18506 GCA_043739005.1 Tardiphaga sp. | reverse complement strand
CGGCGCTGCCCGGAATCATCGTCAGGTTCGGGTTCATCGTCACCGAAAATCCAAGCCCGAATCCGATGCCGGCATAGGTTGCCTCGCTGAACATCGACTTCGACAATTCAGTGAGGTCGCGGCCGCCGGGTAGATGGTTCGACGCCATCAGCTTCAATGTCTTCGGCCCCACGAGACGCACGCCGTTCAGCGCGCCGCCATTCAGCAGTGCGCGGCAAAAGATCAGATAATCCTTCGATGTCGAGCATAATCCGCCACCACCAGAGATGAAAAGCGGCGGTGCCAGATAGGCGCTGGTTGTAGGGTCGTCCTGCAACGTCATGCCGCCGCGTCCATCTGCGAGATAACAGGCCGCAAAGCGATGCGCCTTATCGGCCGGGACATGGAAGTCGGTATCGACCATGCCGAGCGGCTCGAAGATGCGCTGTTTGAGAAACTGCTCAAATGGCATGCCGCTGATCTTGCCGATCAGATAGCCGATGACATCGGTCGAGACCGAATAATTCCACGCCTCGCCCGGCGCGAATTCTAGCGGAATGGTTGCCAGTTCGGCGACCATCTGGTCGAGCGTCAGGGTCTGGCCGACAACGCCAATCGATTTGTCGCGATAGGCCGCATCGACATTGCTGCGCTGTTGAAAGCCGTAAGTCAGCCCCGACGTATGGCGCAAAAGATCGATGATCATCATCGGCCGTGTCGGCGGCTTCGTCATGAATAGCGGCGCGACGCCGCCCTGATAGACGCCAAGGCTCTTCCATTCGGGAATGTACTTGTGGACCGGCTCGTCGATCGCGATGCGGCCCTCCTCGACCAACATCATGAAAGCGATCGAGGTGATCGGCTTGGTCATCGAATAGATTCGGAAGATCGCGTCTTCCTTTAGCGGCGTCTTGCGTTCGACATCGGCGAAGCCCTGCGTGCTGGTGTGAACGATCTCGCCGCGACGAAACACTGTCAGTTGCGCGCCGGGAAAGCGGCCGGTCTCGAGATAATTGCGCTTGAGATGATCGTCGGCGCGTCGCAGGCCGGCAATCGATAAACCAGCGGCTTCGGCGATGGTCGGAGCAGGACTGTGCAGCGTCATGGAATGTCCTTCGTCACAGCAATATGGCTGTCGGAATGTTGCGCATACTGAACCGGAAATCTGGGAAAAATCCAAGCCAGCCGGCGCGAGACACATCCGGAGATACACATGCATAAAACTTGTGCGTTGCACAAGAAATCAGCGAGCGCGAGAGTTGTTGGCCAATTAACGCGCGCCTGCCCGCGCGGCGGAACTCGTGCTTTCTCAACATTTGCAGGCCTTTTCGCGATTGGCATGATGCTTGAATAATCAATTGTGACGCCATCGATGCCGTCGAGCGCAGACCGAACCCTGAGACATGCGCGTACCGATGTTTCCCCGGCCGCCTCGCAACGAGGCGATCCGCTCGATGGGGCCGGTACGGCGACGGGTGAGCAGGGCAGGTGGCACTTCATCACATGTGAGAAGAGGACGATTGCCGACATGACGAAACCCGAGAGTCAGACATTGCGTAGCAAGATTTCCCGCCGCCAGTTGCTAAAGGCTGGCGCCGGCACCGCTGCGCTTCTCGCGGCAGCGCGTCTGAATTTTCCCGGTGGCGCATTCGCGCAAGGTACTGGCCCTGAGGTGAAGGTCGCCAAGCTCGGCTTCATCGCGCTCAGCGATGCCGGTCCGCTGTTCGTCGCCAAGGATAAGGGGATATTCGCTAAATACGGCATGCCGGATGTTGATGTTGTGAAGCAGGCATCGTGGGGTACGACGCGGGACAATCTCGTGCTCGGCTCTGAAGGCAATGGCATCGATGGTGCTCATATCCTGACGCCGATGCCCTATCTGATTTCTGCCGGCAAGGTGACACAGAACAATCAGCCGACGCCGATGTACATCATGGCTCGCCTCAATCTTGACGGCCAGTGCATCTCTGTCGCCAAGGAATACGAAGAACTCAAGATCGGCGTCGATACGAAGCCACTGAAGGAAGCCTTCGACAAGAAGAAGGCCGCAGGCAAATCGGTGAAGGCCGCCATGACCTTCCCCGGCGGAACACATGACCTCTGGCTTCGCTATTGGCTCGCCGCCGGCGGCATCGATCCGGACAAGGACGTCGAGACCATCGTTGTGCCGCCGCCGCAGATGGTGGCGAACATGAAGGTCGGCACGATGGATTGCTTTTGTGTCGGCGAGCCGTGGAACGCACAGCTTGTCAATCAGAAGATCGGCTACACCGCGCTGACCACCGGCGAACTCTGGAATAATCATCCTGAGAAGTCATTCGCGTTGCGCTCCACCTATGTCGACAAATATCCGAAGGCGGCCAAAGCGCTGACGATGGCGATCATGGAAGCGCAGCAATGGTGCGACAAGAAAGAGAACAAGGCTGAATTGGCCACCATCATGGGCAAGCGGCAGTGGATGAACTGCCCGGTTGAGGACGTCATCGATCGCACCAGTGGCAAATTCGACTATGGCATTCCCGGCAAGGTCGTCGAGAACTCGCCGCATGTCATGAAGTACTGGGCCGACAATGCCTCGTATCCCTATAAGAGCCACGACCTCTGGTTCATCACCGAAGACATTCGCTGGGGCAAGTACGAGGCCGGCTTTGATGCCAAGACGCTGATCGGCAAGGTCAACCGCGAAGACCTCTGGAAGGAATACGCAAAAGAACTCGGTGTTGCGGCCTCCGACATTCCCACCTCGACGTCACGCGGCAAGGAGACCTTCTTCGACGGCAAGGTCTTCGATCCGGAAAATCCCGCCGCTTATCTGAAGTCGCTCGCCATCAAGCGCGTCGAGGTCTAGCGCCGCCTGCGCCGCGCATTGTCGCGGGGCGCAGTCTCTCATTGCACCGAGGAGACACTTCATGGCCATGCCAGCCGTCAAATCCGAAAACGTCATGACGATGCCGGGCGCCGCTGCGCCGCAGGCCTCCTCGCCGGTCGTCACGCTGACGCCGCCGAAGCGCAAAGCGGTAGCGGGCAAATACGCCAAGATGGCGCGCGAGGCAGCGGTTCGTGTGGTTCCTCCGCTGGTCGTTATCACGCTGTTTCTCGTGATCTGGGAATTGCTCTGTCGCAAGGCCGGCGCGACGCTCCCGCCGCCTTCCAAGGTCATTTCCGATACCAAAGAGCTGATCCTGCATCCGTTCTTTGACAATGGCGGCATCGACAAGGGTTTGTTTTGGCACCTATCGGCGAGCCTGCAGCGCGTCGCGCTCGGCTTTTCGCTCGCGGCCATCGTGGGCATTGGCCTCGGCACGCTGATCGGCCAGTCGGTGTGGGCGATGCGCGGCCTCGATCCGATCTTCCAGGTGCTGCGCACCATTCCGCCGCTGGCGTGGTTGCCGCTCGCACTCGCCGCTTTCCGTGACGGCCAGCCTTCGGCAATCTTCGTGATCTTCATCACCTCGATCTGGCCGATCATCATCAATACGGCCGTCGGCATCCGTAACATTCCACAGGATTATCGCAACGTCGCGGCTGTTGTGCGCCTCAACCCGATCGAGTTCTTCACCAAGATCATGATCCCGTCCGCAGCGCCTTATATCTTCACGGGTCTGCGCATCGGCATCGGCCTGTCATGGCTCGCGATCATCGCAGCCGAGATGCTGATCGGTGGCGTGGGCATCGGCTTCTTCATTTGGGACGCCTGGAATTCCTCGCATATGAGCGAGATCATTCTGGCGCTGTTCTATGTCGGCATCATCGGCTTCATCCTCGACCGCATGATTGCGCTGCTCGCCAGCGTCGTCACCCGCGGCACCGCGATCAACTAAGGATCATCATCATGGCGCCCTATCTGAAACTTGACCATGTCGATAAATCTTTCACGCGCGGCTCCGCGACGACGGAAGTGCTAAAAGACATCAATCTGGCGATCGAGAAAGGCGAATACGTCTCGATCATCGGCCATTCCGGTTGCGGAAAATCGACGATGCTCAACATCGTCGCTGGCCTCACAACGGCGACGACCGGCGGCGTGTTGCTCGAAGGCCGTGAGGTCAATTCGCCGGGCCCCGATCGTGCGGTCGTGTTCCAGAACCACAGCCTGCTGCCGTGGTTGTCGGTCTATGACAATGTTCGCCTTGGCGTTGACAAGGTGTTCAGCAAGACGAAATCGCGAGCCGAGCGCGATGAATGGACCATGCATAATCTCAACCTCGTGCAGATGGGTCATGCGAAGGACCGTCGTCCGTCGGAAGTGTCCGGCGGCATGAAGCAGCGTGTCGGCATCGCCCGCGCGCTGGCGATGGAGCCGAAGGTGTTGCTGCTCGACGAGCCGTTCGGTGCGCTCGACGCGCTGACTCGCGCTCATTTGCAGGATTCGGTCATGGCGCTGCATCAGAAACTCGGCAACACGATTATCATGATTACACATGACGTCGATGAAGCCGTGTTGTTGTCGGACCGTATCGTGATGATGACCAACGGCCCGAGTGCCCGGATCGGCGAAGTGCTTGAGGTGCCGCTGTCGCGTCCGCGCAACCGTCTCGAACTGGCGTCGAATGCGACTTACCTCAAATGCCGCCAGCGCGTGCTCGAATTCCTCTATGAGCGTCATCGTTTCGTCGAGGCGGCATAACCGAGGCAAATTACGGGAGCGCGCGAGATGAGCGAACCTCTGGTTATCATCGGCAATGGCATGGCTGCGGCGCGCCTTGTCGATGAACTCGCGAAAACCGCGTTGGGTCGTTATGCAGTCGCTGTGATCGGCGACGAGCCACGGCTGGCCTATAATCGCGTTCTGCTGTCGTCGGTGCTGGCGGGTGAGGCGACCTCGGCCGAAATTGAACTGAAGCCTGCCGACTGGTGGCGCGCGCGCGGTGTGACGTTGAAATATGGATGCGTTGCCACCGCGATCGACCCAGCACGGCGCGAGGTCGATATTGCCGGTCACGGCAGCATCAAATTCTCGAAGCTCGTTTTGGCGACTGGTTCGGCGGCGTTGCGGCTCAATGTGCCCGGTGCTGATCTGCCGGGAGTGCACACGTTTCGCGACAGCCGCGACGTCGATCATCTGCTGGCGCTGGCCGCCGGCAAGAAGCGCGTCGTCGTCGTCGGCGGCGGGCTGCTGGGATTAGAGGCCGCTTATGGTTTGGCCAAAGCAGGCGCCAGTGTGACGCTGATCCATCTGATGGATCGGCTGATGGAGCGGCAGCTCGACGCGCAGGCAGCCGCGCTCTTGAAAGAGCGGGTCGAGCAGAAAGGCATTCTCGTGATGCTCAACGCTAATACGGCAACTATCCACGGTAATGGCAAAGTCGAGCGCGTCGAATTGACCGATGGCCGCACGATTGACGCGGACGCCGTAATCTTCGCCGCTGGCATCCGCCCGAACACATCTCTGGCGAAGGACGCCGGGCTCGATGTCGGTCGCGGCATCAAGGTCGGCGATCAGTTACAGACCAGCAATGACGACATTTATGCGCTCGGCGAATGCGCCGAACATCGCGGCACCTGTTACGGCCTCGTGGAGCCCGCTTACGAACAGGCGCGTGTGCTGGCGACGCATCTCGCCGGCCGCAGCGCGGCCTATGCCGGCAGCATCATGGCGACCAATCTCAAGGTCTCCGGTGTCTCGGTGTTTTCGGCCGGCGATTTCATGGCGGCGGACCGCCAGGAGACGATGCTGCTCAACGATGCCAAGCGCGGCATCTATAAGAAGCTCGTGATCGCCGACGGTAAGCTAACCGGCGCGGTGCTAGTCGGCGATACCACCGATGCGCTGTGGTATCTGGAACTCATTCGCAGCGGCGGGCTCATTGCGCCGATGCGCGGTGACATGATGTTCGGCAAGGCCTTGGCGTTGCGCAATCTGCCTGTGACGGACGCGCCGCCGCAGCGGCAGGCCGCGTAGGATGGGGGTGATCGAGCCAACGCTGCGCACCACGAAGACGACATGCCCATATTGTGGCGTTGGTTGCGGCGTACTCGCGACGGCAGACGGGCGTGGTGGTGCCGCGATCGCGGGCGATATCGACCATCCCGCCAATCTCGGACGGCTGTGTTCGAAGGGTTCGGCGCTCGGCGAAACGCTGTCGCTCGATCGTCGCTTGCTGCATCCGATGATCAGGCTACGCAGCGGCAAGATGGAGCGCGTCGCCTGGGCCGATGCGCTGGATCATGTCGCGCACCGCTTTGAGCACATCGTCAAACGCGATGGTCCGAATGCGGTGGCGTTCTATCTGTCGGGCCAGTTGCTGACCGAGGATTATTACGTCGCCAACAAGCTGATGAAGGGCTTCATCGGCAGCGGCAATGTCGATACCAATTCGCGGCTCTGCATGGCGTCATCGGTCGCCGGCCATCGCCGCGCTTTCGGTTCGGATACCGTACCCGGCAATTACGAGGATCTCGATCAGGCAGACTTGCTGATTTTTGTAGGCTCTAATGCCGCGTGGTGCCATCCGGTGCTGTTTCAGCGGATGCTCAAGAACAAACAGACGCGCGGCGCGCGCATGGTGGTGATCGATCCGCGCCGCACCGATACAGCCGGCGACGCTGATTTGTTTCTTGGCCTCAAGCCCGGCACCGACACGGCGCTGTTTTCGGGCCTGCTCGCATACCTTGCCGATAACAACGCGCTCAATGGCGATTATATCGCGTCCTACACCGATGGCTTCGACGCAGCCTTGGCACGCGCGCGCAGCATCGCCGGCAGCATTGCTGCGACGGCTCTCGCAACAGGCCTGTCCGAGCCCGATGTCGCGACCTTTTTCCAGATGTTCAAGACAACCCCGCGCGTCGTCACGCTGTATTCGCAAGGCGTCAACCAGTCGGCGCAGGGCACCGACAAGGTCAACGCGATCGTTAACTGCCATCTTGCCACCGGCCGCATTGGCAAGGTTGGTGCGTCGCCCTTCTCGCTGACGGGGCAACCCAATGCGATGGGCGGCCGCGAAGTCGGCGGGCTCGCCAATCAGCTTGCCGCGCATATGAATTTCACGCCGCCGGACATCGACCGCGTGCGGCGGTTTTGGAAAGCGTCACGCATCGCTACGCATGAAGGGCTCAAGGCCGTTCAGATGTTCGAGGCGATCGGACGAGGCGAGATCAAGGCACTGTGGGTGATGGGGACCAATCCGGCGGTGTCGCTGCCGGACGCAGACGCCGCGCGCGCCGCGATGAAGACACTCGATCTGCTTGTGGTCTCCGAAAACGTGTTGTCGAACGATACCGTCAATGGCGGCGCGGATGTTTTACTACCGGCGCAGGCATGGGGTGAGAAATCAGGGACTGTCACGAATTCCGAACGCCGCATTTCGCGGCAGCGTGCATTCCTCGCACCGCCCGGCGAGGCCAAGCCGGATTGGTGGATCGTCGGCGAGATCGCCAAGCGGCTGGGCTTCGGTGCAAGCTTCGCGTTCAATTCGGCAGCCGATATTTTCCGCGAGCATGCGGCTTTGTCAGGCTTCGAAAATAACGGCGCGCGCGATTTCGATATTGGCGGCCTTGCGCACATGTCCGATAGCGCGTTCGAAACCATGGCGCCGGTGCTCTGGCCGATGCGCGCCAGCGACGGCGGACCGCAGGTGCGCTTCTTCGCTGATGGCGTGTTCTACACCCATGACAAGAAGGCGCGTTTCATCGCGCCGGAGATGCCGGCGCTGAAGACCGAGACCAGCGCCTCGCGGCCGCTGCGTCTCAACACCGGCCGCATTCGCGATCAGTGGCACACGATGACGCGTACCGGCGAAAGCCCGCGCCTCGGCCAGCATCTGCCGGAGCCTTTTGTCGAAGTGCATCCGGACGACGCTGCGAAGGCCGATCTGGTCGATGGCGGTTTTGCGCGTGTCATGACCGATTACGGCCACTGCACCCTCAAGGTGGTCATCAGCGAGCGCCAGCAACGCGGGATGCTATTCGCGCCTATTCACTGGAGCGAAGAGACAGCGTCGCATGCACGAGTCGGCGCGCTGGTCGCACCCTTTATCGATGCATTTTCGGGCCAGCCGGAAAACAAGGCGACGCCGGTTTCGATTGTGCCGCATGCTTTTGTGCAGCGCGGTTTCGTGCTGTCGCGCACGCCGCTGCAATTGCCTGAGGCGACGTGGTGGGCGCATGTCGCCGTCACCGGCGGCCACGGTTATCTGCTCGCTGATAATGCGGACGTTGCTGTGTGGCGCGACTGGATGGCGGCGCGCAAGGGCTTGGACCTATCAGATTATGTCGATCCGGCGTCGGGCATCTACCGCGTCGCGAACTTTTCCGGCGAGCGGATCGACACGATTTTGTTCGTTGGGCCCGTCGATACAGCGATCGGCTGGCAGGAGGTCGTGGCGATGTTCGCGACTGACGCGCTGACGGACGATCAGCGGCGCATGCTGCTATCAGGCCGTTCCGTCGATGGGCTGGCCAGCGCTGGCCCGACAGTGTGTGCGTGCTTCGGCGTCGGCCGCAACACGATCTGCGGGGCGATTACGGAGGGTGCGCGCACCGCCGCCGACATCGGTGTAAAGCTCAAGGCCGGCACCAATTGCGGCTCGTGCATTCCGGAATTGAAGCGTCTGATCGCGATGACACCTGCGGTATCCGCGGAGACCGAACCACGCCGCGCGGTAGCGGTGGGTTGATTTTTGCCGGGCTTCTGTCTTGCCTCTACTCCTGCTTCATGGCCCGACGGGAGTTCTAACGTGAGCATGTCACAGCGGCCGTTCGGCCAGACCAATCCATCAACCTCGGTGATCGGGCAGGGCACCTGGTATATCGATCGCGGCGACCGCGCGGCGTCGGTCAAGGCGCTGCAACGCGGGCTCGATTGCGGCATGAGCCATATCGATACCGCGGAGATGTATGGCGATGCCGAGCCGGTCGTTGCGGATGCTATCGGCGGCCGCCGCGATGAGGTGTTTCTGGTCTCAAAAGTGCTGCCAAGCAACGCCTCGCGCAAGGGCACGATCACCGCCTGCGAGCGCTCGCTCAAACGCCTCAAGACCGACCGGCTCGATAGCTATCTCCTGCACTGGCGCGGTTCCCATCCTTTTGAGGAGACCGTGGCGGCGTTCGAGGCGTTGAAGGCAGCCGGCAAGATTGCGTCGTGGGGTGTCAGCAATTTCGACACCGACGATCTTGACGAGTTGCTCGCCGTTGCAGGCGAGGGAGCTATTGCCTGCAATCAGGTGCTCTATCACCTGCGTGAGCGCGCGATCGAGCATGCTGTCATCCCCTGGTGCGTGAAGAACAAAGTGGCGGTGGTTGCCTATTCGCCGTTCGGACACGATGATTTTCCGCCGACCACCTCGCCCGGAGGCAAGGTCTTGCAGACGATAGCGAACGCGCATCACGCAAGCCCGCGACAGGTCGCTCTCGCGTTTTTGACGCGGGAGCGGCCGCTATTCGCTATACCGAAGGCCGCATTGGCCGATCATGCGGCTGACAATGCGGCCGCCGGCACTTTGGCTCTCACCGCAGACGAGATAGCCGCCATCGACGCGGCGTTTCCGCGCGGGACGAAGCCGCGCGGCCTGCCGATGCTGTGATCGCAGGGCGGTTACCAATTGCTGAAGGCGCGGTGCATGGCGGCTGCCCAATTCCGGGACTTGTTGAATCGCGGTATTTGATCTTTTTGTGAACCTGTCATTCCCGGTGCCGTCTGCCGTCCGGCGCATTCGAACTGCGATCAAGTCTCAACGATCATGTCCCTGACCACTATGTCATCGTCTTCGGACACTGTTATGAGTGGTAAGCCTGCAAGCCGCGTTGCACCGCTCGGCCGGGTCGACCGGCCATTCAAGGGCATCTTGCTGCTGATGAGTTCGACTGTGTTTCTCGCATCGTCTGACGCGATGGCGAAATACCTGGCGAAATCGCTACCGCCGATCGAGATCGCGTGGCTGCGCTTTGCGATGTTCGTCTTTATCATGGCTGTGGTGCTGATGCGTCATCCGCGTGCGCTGAAATCTTTTAATCCCGGTGTGCAGACCGTGCGCAGTCTGGCGATGCTGACGTCGTCGCTGTTCTTCATTACGGGTCTGCAATATTTACCGATCGCTGAGGCTTCGGCCACCGCTTTCATCGCGCCGATCTTCGTCACGGGTCTGTCGATCGCGTTTCTGGGCGAGAAGGTTGGCAAAAGGCGCTGGATCGCGACGCTGGTCGGTCTTGCGGGCGTGCTGATTATCGTGCGGCCGGGGACGGCCGCATTTCATCCCGCTGCGATCCTGCCGATCCTGTCGGCGCTAGGCTGGGCCTGTACGCTGGTGCTGACGCGCCGGATCAGCGGCCGCGACAGCGTTGTTACGACAATGAGCTATGCGGCGATTGTCTGCTTCATGGTGCTGAGCGCGGTCGTGCCGCTGGTGTGGGTCACGCCGACTTGGCAGCAGGTTGCGATCGGTGCCTGCATTGGCATCGCGGCGACGACCGGGCACTGGATTGTGGTGCTGGCGTTTCGTTACGCGGACGCATCGGTGCTGGCACCGTTCACATATAGCCAATTGGTGTGGGTGACGCTGCTCGGCTTCGCGATGTTCGGCGAAGTGCCGGATGTATGGACGATCGCCGGTGCCGCGGTGATTATTGCCAGCGGGCTTTATACAGCGCATCGCGAGCGTGTTCGACGCATCGCCATTGTTGCGGTGGAGCAATCTCCCAGCGTGTGAAAACTATGATTTTTATGCTGAACAAGTGCAGCGAAATCCGGCACGCTGAATGTAGTGCCTGAGACCCGGATTTGAGAAAATCTCAGTGCGCCATTTCGCGCAGCGCGTCGATGATGTGCTCGGTGCGATAGGGCTTTCTGAAAAACTTCCCGCGCGCTGGCAGATCGGGTGGGGCCGCCCAGAGATGACCTGACGTCACGATGATCTCGATCGGCGGCCAGCGGTCACGAATGAAAGCGGCAAGCTTCATGCCGTCCATCGAACCGGGCATCCGCACATCGGTGAAGACAATGCTTATGTCATCGCGCGCCATCAGAATTTTAATGGCATCATCGGCATTGGCGGCGGCAATCGCCTCATAGCCGGCTTCCTCGACCACATCCGTCGCGAAGAGAAGAAGGATCGGTTCGTCTTCGACAACAAGAACTTTGATTGCCGGCACGTCCGGGCCTGCTTTCATCGAGTCCAAGCCCAATTCGTATTCCTAACCAACATTCGCGGCAGGGACCGTGATGATACACGAGACCGGCGGTCGATCACTTCAACGTAGACAACATTCGCTTCAACCAAGCAACCAACTACATCGGTAGACTAACATCTTCGACCGCAGCGAGGTCAGCTTTGAATTCCACACGAAAGCCGGACGCAGCATAACTCTTATTCACGCCCCCAGTTCCTACCAGACCCATATTAACTAATCGGCTACCAAGGCCAATGCGTGTCGGCGGCAACGCCGGCGGACCGCCTTTTTCGTCCCACGTCAAAATCAATCTCTGATCCTGTTTGCGCCAGGTGATCGCCACCCGGCCACCCGGCACCGACAATGCGCCATATTTGATCGCGTTGGTGGCGAGTTCGTGAAACAGAAGCGACAGTGACAATGCGGCCTTTGAGCCGACATTGACCGTCGGACCTTCCAGATCGATCCGGTCGAGGTTGCCGTGCATGCCGAGCACGCCCGTCATAATGTCGTGCATATTGGCGGCCGCCCAACTCTGTTGCAACAACACATCATGGGCGCGGCTGAGCGCATCGACGCGCAACTCGAATGCACGCACAGCATCCTTGTCGGCGATGCCGCGCAGCGTCTGCGACGCGATCGCCTGCACCAGCGCCAGTGTATTTTTCAGCCGGTGGCTCAGCTCGTGATTAAGCAGCGTCTGCCGTTGTTCGATTTCCTTGCGCCCGGTCACATCGTGAACGGTGCCGATCATGCGGACCGCTTTGCCGTCCGCGTCGTGAAGGAACTGCGCGCGGCGTGAAATCCAGACCGTTTGGCCGGTATCCGCTCGGCGAATGCGATATTCGGCAAACATTGATATGTCGCCATCGCGGCGTGTGGTCATGTTCGACATGATGTGCGCGTCGGACGGAAAAACCAGTTGCTCGACCGCAGTTGCGTGTATCGTCGGCGTCGGCGGCAGACCGAAGATGTGGCAGAACTGTTCCGTCACCGTCATCTCGTCGTTTGCCATATCGACTTCAAAGCTGCCGATCTGGCCGGCCTCTTGCGCCAGCCGGAGGCGCGTCTCGTTTAGGCGCAACAATCCGCTTAAGCGTTCCGTCTCCATGTTGCGCGCGGCCATTTCGAAATTGGCGGAGCGCTGCTCCACGTTCGTACTTTCGCCAGCGACGAGGGCGCGCCGCAATTCCATCAACACCATCACCTGCCGCGCCAGCGCTTCGAGGCCTGCGATCTGGTCAGGCGTCAAGCCTTGCGGGCGTGGCATGATATCGATGACGCAGACCGTACCGATCGGCACACCTGATGAAGACACCAAGACAGCGCCAGCATAGAAGCGGATATGCGGTGGCTGCGTTACCAGCATGTTGTTTTGGGTGCGTGGGTCCAGCGTCAGGTCGGGAATGACCATCGTGCTTGTTTGCTGCAACGCATGCGCGCAGACGGATTGCTCGATCGGCGTCTCGTAGCGTTCGAGGCCAGCTGCGGCCTTGAACCATTGCCGCGTGCTGGCGACAAGGCTGATCAACGCAATCGGCGTGCTGCAAAGTTGCCGCGCCAGGAGCACAACATCGTCGAAGCCGATTTCGGATTTTGAATCCAGAATATCGTAGCCGTCGATCGCATCAAGGCGTTGCTGCTCGCTGATCGCGAGAGGAATCTTCATCGGTAACGTGATCTCTGGGTCCGGTTTCCGACACAGTTTGTCACACTGCTTCGTAAAAAGAAACGGCTCCCGCTTTTCACGATCCCGACATGGCAGGACGCTCGACTGATAAATCACATATCATAAGCTCTTCGCAGCGAGACGAATTTGGTGCAACGCACCATCATTGCCTTGAACGGCGATAGGCCGCCGCAATCCATCTGGAATTCATGCAAGCCTGACTGAGGAAGCCTTGCTCTCGCCACCGCCGTGATTTTATATGCGCTGTCGCTGCAATGGCGACGCCCGCATCTGGCGGGTCGCGATTTTGCAAAGCGGAACGGCGAGGATGCTCGCGAACCGCTTCGCTGTCTTCAGCTTCTGTGAAATTTAAACTTATCCGCCCTGAAAGAGGTTTCCGATGGTCAACCGTATGCAATTCTACATCGACGGCGCGTGGGTCGATCCCGCCGTCAAGAAGTCGCACCCCGTCATCAATCCGGCGAATGAAGAGACGCTGTATGACATCTCCGTCGGCTCCAAGGCCGATGTTGACAAGGCCGTCGCCGCCGCGAAAAAGGCATTCGTGACCTTCTCGCAGACCACGCGCGAAGAGCGCGTTGCGCTGCTCGAAAAGATCATCGCGGTTTACAAGACTCGTATGAAGGACATCGGCGCTGCCGTCTCCGACGAAATGGGCGCGCCATTGCCGATGGCCGAGAAGATGCAGGCCGGTGCTGGTCTGGGCCACATCGCTGCGACGCTCGACGTGCTGAAGTCTTATCAGTTCGAAGAACAGCTTCCCGGTGCAACGGTTGTGCGAGAGCCGCTCGGCGTTGTTGGTATGATCACGCCGTGGAATTGGCCGCTGAACCAGATCGCCTGCAAGGTTGCGCCCGCGATCGCCGCCGGTTGCACGATGATTCTGAAACCGTCGGAATACACGCCGTCGTCGGCATTGATCTTCGCGGAAATCCTGCATGAAGCCGGCGTGCCGAAGGGCGTGTTCAACCTCATCAACGGTCTTGGCCCAGAGGTCGGCGTCGCCATGAGCGAACATCCCGACATTGACATGATCTCCTTCACCGGCTCCACCCGCGCCGGCATCGACGTCGCCAAGCGCGCCGCCAACACCGTCAAGCGCGTCAGCCAGGAATTGGGCGGCAAGTCGCCGAACGTCATTCTGGAAGACGCCGACTTCACCAAAGCCGTCACCGGCGGCGTCGCGCACATGTTCAATAATTCGGGACAGTCGTGCAACGCGCCGTCGCGCATGATCGTGCCGTTGTCGAAGATGAAGGAAGTCGCCGCTATCGCCAAGGGCGTCGCCGACAAGACCAAGGCGGGCGATCCGCGCGCTGAAGGCACCACCATCGGTCCGGTCGTCAACCGTATCCAGTGGGACAAGATCCAGGCGCTGATTCAGAAGGGCGTCGAGGAAGGCGCTACGCTGGTGTCGGGTGGTCCGGGTCTACCGGAAGGCGTCAACAAGGGCTTTTATGTGCGACCGACGATCTTCGCGGACGTTACCAAGGACATGACGATCGCGCGCGAGGAAATCTTCGGGCCGGTGCTGGCGATCATGGGCTTCAAGGACGAAGCCGAAGCGGTCGAACTCGCCAATGATACGCCATATGGTCTCGCGGGCTACGTCTCCGCCGGTACGGTGGAGGGCGCGCGAAAAGTCGGTCGCCAAATTCGTGCGGGTAACGTCAACCTGCAAGGCGTTCCGAACGATCGCACTGCACCGTTCGGTGGCTACAAGCAGTCCGGCAACGGCCGCGAATGGGGCAAGTTCGGCCTTGAGGAGTATCTCGAAGTCAAGGCGATCGCCGGCTACAACGCCGCGTGATTGCGTCTGATTGACTGAGTTGCGACGCGCCGGGGCAGATCACTGCTCCGGCGTATCTTTTTAGACATATGATTTGGTCGTTGCGCAGCTTTCAAGTTCTGTCGCCAAACGATCGACGTCAGACACCTTTCGCGATCGATCGTCCGGCGCGGCCTTAAACGAGGTATCGGAAACGATCACGCAATTTCGGCCGCCCGCCTTGGCGTGATAGAGGGCTTCGTCTGCCCGCTTCATGTCCTCTTCTAGATCGACTGCTCCGTGCCGAAACGCGGCGACCCCGATGCTGATTGTCAGAGCCAGTTTTCCGGTCGGCAATGAAGAATGCTGAGCGGCAACATAGGCGCGTATTCGTTCGGCAACGATGGCTGCCTTGGCTTGGTCAGCGTCAGGCAGAATGATGGCGAACTCCTCGCCTCCGAGCCGCCCGACGATATCAGTCGGACGAACGACGAGTGCCATGTATTTTGCCAGGTTTTTCAATGCGATGTCGCCGCCGTTGTGCCCGTGCGTATCGTTGACAGCCTTGAATTTATCGATGTCGATCATCAAGATTGAAATCTCGCGATTATCGCGGCGTGCGCGTAGCAGTTCAGCCAAACCGCGCTCGCCAAAGCTGCGCCTGTTATGGCAACCCGTCAGGGGATCTGTCGTTGCAAGCCGAAGGAGATCCTTCGTTGCCTGGGTAATGCGCCTGACCATCGGTCGAAAAATCCCGAGGGCTTCCCATAGCAGCGTTATCAGGATCACGATGAGCGAGCCAATCTGGATCGTGCTGAGGAATTCAATTTGGCGCTCGCTGATGTTCTGATGGACTTTAACAACTGCATCGAGATCACTCAGGAGCGAATTTCGGGCCATCATGAACAGAAGCGCGATCTCTTGTTCGAACCTCGCGTCGCGATTGTCCATAGCCGCAATCGTACGAGCGCGCGTTATGAACGTTTTGACCTCTCCATCAAGCGGATCAGTTTTATCAAAATAGATGTATCGCAGGGCTGAGGATGAAGCGGGTTGGAGGCCATGCACTTTGTCGCCACGCACCAGGATATTGTGAGCAGCCTCAAACTCATTGATCGCAGCGATCATATCCCCTTTTGCGTCGCGGTCGCCAAGTGCGTATTGTGCGGTCAGACTGGCAATGCGTTGCGACAACATGCGCTGACGCCCGCTAACATTCACAACCGATGCTGCGCCGTCGTGCTCGCGCAGAACAGATTGTAACGTCCAATGCGAGGCGATCGACATAATCGCGATCAGGCCCAATGCGAACGAATATGCTAGTGTCAACGATCGATAGGACCACATTTGCCTTGCTCGTTTCCTACAAAACACAAGATGAAATAAATACGTAAGTTTGACTTTCGAGGGTCATAAGATCTCAGATCAGGCGATAAACGTGCCTAAGTATTGGTTAAACGTCTGTCTTGCACTCTGGGGCGGTGTAGATGTTTCATGCATTAGAACGTGAGAACGGGACCATTTCTGGGGCGGCTGCATTATTCGAATGTGGCTTATTCTGAGAATGCCTGACATTGCCCGTCTCGAACTCTTGGCGATAAACTGACTTCCGCAAATTGACTTCCGCGCGTGTGGCTCCATAACTGCCGCAACTCAGCAGATCGGAAGGACACGCTATGGCCGACGGGCTTCGCAAGGGATTGACCAGTTATGGCGATGCGGGATTTTCGCTGTTCCTGCGCAAGGCCTTCATCAAGGCGATGGGCTATTCCGACGACGCACTGAACCGGCCGATCGTCGGCATCACCAACACCTTCAGCGATTACAATCCGTGCCATGGCAACGTGTCGCAGATCATCGAGGCGGTAAAGCGCGGCGTCATGCTGGCGGGCGCCATGCCAATGGTGTTTCCGACCATATCGATCGCTGAGAGTTTTTCGTTTCCGACCTCGATGTATCTGCGCAATCTGATGGCGATGGACACCGAGGAGATGATCCGCGCGCAGCCGATGGATTCAGTGATCGTGATCGGCGGCTGCGACAAGACATTGCCGGCCCAGATCATGGCCGCGATCTCTGCAGACTTACCGACTGTCGTGATCCCGGTCGGGCCGATGGTCGTCGGCCATCACAAGGGCGAGGTGCTCGGGGCCTGCACCGATTGCCGACGGCTGTGGGGCAAGCATCGCGCAGGCGAGATGGACGAAGTGGAGATCGAGGCTGTGAACGGCCGCCTCGCGCCGTCTGTCGGGACTTGCATGGTGATGGGTACCGCATCGACGATGGCCTGCATCACTGAAGCGCTGGGTCTGTCATTGCCGATGAGTGCTACGATTCCCGCGCCGCATGCGGAGCGCTTTCGTTCCGCCGAGGCAAGTGGCCGCGTCGCAGCCGAGATGGCCAGGACGAAAGGCCCGCGCCCGAGCGACTTGCTGACGCCCGCAGCGTTCAGAAATGCACAAGTCGTCTTGCAGGCGATCGGGGGCTCGACCAACGGCCTCATTCATCTGACCGCGATCGCCAATCGTACGACGCACAAGATCGATCTTGCGACCTTCGATCAACTCAGCCGCGAGGTGCCGGTGTTGATCGATCTCAAACCGTCCGGCTCGCATTACATGGAGCACTTTCATCACGCCGGCGGCGTGCCGAAACTGATGGCGCAGCTCGGCGAACTCATCGATCTCGAAGCAAAGACCATCGAAGGCAAGACGCTGCGCGATGTCGTCGCTAGTGCCGAGGACGTGCCGGAACAGGACGTCATTCGTGCACGCGACAATCCAATCAAGCCGGAAGGCGCGATGGCGGTGCTGCATGGTAACCTTGCGCCACGCGGTGCTGTCATCAAGCATTCAGCAGCGTCGCCTGCGCTGCTTCAACACACCGGCCGCGCTGTCGTGTTCGAGTCGGTCGAGGATATGACGAACCGCGTCGACGATCCCGATCTCGACGTGACAGCCGATGATGTGCTGGTGCTGCGCAATGCCGGACCGAAGGGCGCGCCGGGCATGCCGGAGGCGGGCTATCTACCGATCCCGATGAAGCTAGGACGTGCTGGCGTCAAGGACATGGTGCGGATTTCTGATGCGCGCATGAGCGGCACGGCGTTCGGCACCATCGTACTGCATATCACGCCGGAATCGGCGGTCGGCGGTCCGCTGGCGCTGGTCAGGAACGGCGACATGATCCGCCTCGATGTCGCCAGCCGCAGCATCGACTTGCTCGTTGACGATGCCGAACTTGAAAAGCGCCGCGCGACGCTGGCGCCGCCGACGACGCCCGACTGGGCCAAGCGCGGCTATGCGCATCTGTTCAACGAGACCATCCTGCAGGCCGACGAGGGCTGCGACTTCGATTTCATGCGCGGTGAGGGGAAGTAGCCGACGTTTCGGCATCCTTGCTGGATTGTCCGCCCCAGTGCGCAATCGCGCACAAGGCGGACGATGACGACTGTGTGAATGCGTCTTCCGACGATGATCGTCACCATCTCGCACGTGCGTTGCGCCTTGTTTGATTGACAATCGAGCGAGGCCGATGGGATGATCAAAAGAAAACAACATCAAAAATTCATGAGGGGGAGACGATGGACAGGCTGAGAAGCGCTCTTGGTGCGGTCGTGGCCGCGCTCGTGATGACGACCGCAAACGCCGGTGCGCAGGAGGTGAAGCATTATCGCTTCGCCTACGATCAACCGAAGACGACCGGTTACGGAATTCTCGGCGATATCTTCAGCGACAAGCTGAAGGCGCTGAGCAACGGCACCATGCTAATCGACCAGTATCCGGGCGCGCAGCTCGGACAGGAGCCGCAGGTGCTTCAGCTTGTCAAATCCGGTGACGTCGAGTTCTGCATCTCGTCCTCGGCCAATGCCGCGACGCTGTCGCCGCAAGCCGGTGTGATGTCGATGCACTTCCTGTTCCGCTCCGAAGCGCATCTGGTCAAGGCGATCGCGGATCCCGAAGT
>JAYUEY010000169.1:0-9312 GCA_043739005.1 Tardiphaga sp. | reverse complement strand
CGTCGGCCTCTCGCCCGCCGTGTTCGCGCAGCGCTACCCGCATGAGCTCTCCGGCGGCCAGCGCCAGCGCGTCAACATCGCCCGCGCGCTGGCTTTGTCGCCGCGCCTCGTGATTCTGGATGAAGCCGTATCGGCGCTCGACAAATCCGTCGAGGCGCAGGTGCTCAATCTGCTCGTCGATCTCAAGCGCGAATTCGGCCTGACGTATCTGTTCATCAGCCACGATCTGAATGTTGTGCGCTATATCTCCGATCGCGTGCTGGTGATGTATCTCGGTGAAGTCGTCGAACTCGGGCCCGTCGATTCCGTCTGGGATAGGCCGCAGCATCCTTATACGCAGGCGCTCTTGGCGGCGATGCCGTCGTCCGATCCCGACAATCGCACGCAGACGCCGCCGATCACCGGCGATCCGCCGAATCCGATCGATCCGCCGCCGGGTTGTCGTTTCCACACGCGATGTCCTTACGCAGAGCGGCTCTGCTCGGATGCGGGTCCCAACCTCACCGATATCGATCACAATGGTCATGAGGTCGCCTGCTACATGGCGATTCCGAATTCCGGCCATAGCCGCGCACCTGTAAGTGAATTGACCGCATGACAAGACCTGATCCCAAGACTGTATCTGCGATTGCCTCCGCGGCCGGCGTGCCCGTCGACAAGGAGACTGCGACGCGAATCTCCAACTCGATCGGACCGGCTTTCGAAGGATTTGCGGCGATCTCCGGCACGCTGCCGCTCGATCTCGAACCCGCGAGCTTTACCGTCGTGCAGGTGTCGAAGCCATGAGCGCGTCCGATCCTGCATTGATGACATTGACCGATGTCGCGTCGGCTATCGCAGCGAAGACAATCTCGTCGCGAGACGTCACATCGGCGCTGCTCGATCGCACAGCCAAATGGCAACCGCACCTCAATGCCTTCATCGCAATCGAAACTGAAGCCGCGCTAAAGGCTGCGGACGCGGCCGATGCGGCACTTGCAAAGGGCCAAAGCAAAGGCGCGCTGCATGGCGTGCCGCTGGCGCATAAGGATATGTATTACGACGAAGGCCACGTCGTCACCTGCGGATCGCTGATCCGAAGAGACTATGTGGCGACGACGACATCGACCGCGCTGCAGCGGCTGAAGAACGCCGGTACAATTCGGCTCGGCGCGTTGCAGATGTCGGAATTCGCTTATGGACCGACCGGGCACAACGCGCATTTCGGTGCCGTTTGTAATCCATGGGATCCCGCACACGTCACCGGCGGCTCATCGTCGGGTTCAGGCTCTGCCGTCGCCGCGCGACTGACTTATGCGGCGCTGGGCTCCGACACCGGCGGCTCGATCCGCATGCCCGCGCATTTCTGCGGCGTCACCGGATTGAAAACAACCGTTGGTCGCGTCAGCCGTGCCGGCGCGATGCCGTTGTCGCAATCGCTCGACACTGTCGGGCCGCTGGCGCGTACGGCGGAAGACTGCGCGCTATTGCTGCAAATCATGGCCGGTGCCGATCCGGCCGATCCGACCGCGCGCGTCGACGAGGTGCCGGATTATATGGCGGCTACGAAAGGCGCGCTGACGGGTATCAAGATCGGCGTGCCGTCATCGTTTTATGTCGACGATCTCGACACCGATGTTGCCCGCGTTTTCGACGAGACCCTAGCAACCTTGAAACGCGAAGGCGCGGAGATTGTAAAAGTCGATCTGCCCGACCAGCGGCAACTGTCGTCGGCCGCGCAAATTGTCCTCGCGGTGGAGGCCGCCGCTTTTCACAAACGCTGGATGATCGAGCGTCCGCAGGATTACGGCCCGCAGGTGTTGATGCGCCTGCAAAACGGCCTCGCGATCCCCGGCGTGCTATATCTCGAAGCGATGCGCTGGCGTGGACCTGCATTGGCTGCGTTCAACGCGGCAACGGCTGGCGTCGATGCGGTCTTGGCACCCGTCGCGCCCGTGGCCGCGCCCAAGATTCTCGACAGCGACGTCGGCAACAGCCCCGACGCCGAGGCGGTGATCCAACGTCTGACGCGCTTCACGCGGCCGGTGAATTTTCTCGGCCTGCCGGCGCTGGCAGTGCCGTGTGGTTTTACGACAACGGGCCTGCCGGTCGGCCTGCAAATGATCGGCCGTGCGTTCGACGAGGCGACCTTGTTGCAGATCGGCAGCGCATTTCAGCGCGCGACTGATTTCCATATGCGATCTCCGGAGTTGCCGCGATCATGACTGTTGTTCCGAATGCATCGAATGTGGTTGAGGTTCGCGACCTCAATGTCCGCTTCAGCGGCGACCGCACTGTGCACGCCGTCAACAATATTTCGCTCGATCTGAAACAGGGCGAAGTGCTCGGCCTGCTCGGCGAGTCGGGGTCGGGCAAAAGCGTCACACTGCGCGCGTTGATGCGGCTGTTACCGAAGAAGCGCACGACGATCACCGGCACGGTCAATGTCGTCGGCCATGACGTCCTGGCTTTCAACGATGATGAGCTATCGGCATTTCGCGGCCAGACGGTGTCGATGATCTTTCAGGAGCCGGGGCTGGCGCTCGATCCGGTCTATACCATCGGCCAGCAGATTTCCGAGAGCGTGATGCGGCACGAGGGCAAGAGCCAGACCGACGCGACGGCGCGCGCGCTGGAGATGCTCGAAGTGGTGCGCATCCCGTCGGCGAAGCGCCGCCTCGATGCCTATCCGCATGAAATGTCAGGCGGCATGAGACAGCGCGCGATGATCGCGCTGGCCTTGGCCTGCAAGCCGAAGATCTTGCTCGCCGACGAGCCGACCACGGCGCTCGATGCCACCGTGCAGATTCAAATTCTGTTGCTGTTGCGCGAGTTGCAGCGCGAATTCGGCATGTCGGTGATTTTCGTTACGCATGACATCGGCGTCGCGATCGAAATCTGCGACCGCGTCGCGGTGATGTATGCCGGGCAGATCGTCGAGACCGGAACGTTGAGCCAAATTGTGCGCACGCCTTTGCATCCCTATCCACAGGGGTTGCTCGCCTCGACCGTGCACGGTGCAAAACGCGGCGCGCGGCTGGAGACCATTCCGGGGACGCCGCCGTCGCTCGATAAAGCCCCCGTCAATTGTTCATTTTCACCGCGCTGCAAATATGTCCAGCCGCGCTGTGTCGAAGCCCCGCCGCCGAATGTCGTGCTCGGCCCGCAGCGGATGGCGCGGTGTATTCTGGCGGAAGAGAAAGTCGCTTTGGCGGGGGTGTAGGTTTCTTTCTTCCCCTCTCCCCTTGTGGAGAGGGTGCCTGAGCGCAGCGAAGGCGGGTGAGGGGTTAGCCTTCATGTCTGAAGACGACCCCTCACCCGACGCGGCCTTCGGCCGCGCCACCCTCTCCCACAAGGGGAGAGGGAAAGAAAATCACCCCAGCTCCTTCAACAGCAGTTCCAGCGCAGTTTTTGCGAAGGTTTCCATATTGGCGACGCGATCGGTGCTGCCGGTTTCCAGCGTTATGACGCGCGAGCGCATGCCCGACACGGCCATGCAGCTATGGCCGGCGGCGTCGCCATAGGCATTGCCTTTTGGTCCGGTCGCGCCGGTCTCGGAGAGGCCCCAATCCGTCGAAAAGCGTGTGCGCATCTGGTCGGCGAGCAGTTGTGCGTAAGGCTCGGACGCGGAGCGCACGCCGCGCATCGTGTCGTTGGGAATGTCCATCAAGATCTTGCGCGCATCGCGGGTATAGACGACCGCGCCGCCCATGAAATAAGCGGATGCGCCGGGCACCGCCAGCAGCGCTGCCGAGATCAATCCACCGGTCGATGATTCGGCCACCGCGACAGTCTGCTTCGCCGCGATGAGCTTTACAGCAATCTGCTCGGCGATCGGGATCAGGTTTTTCATGTGAGTCGTCCTTTACGCATGCGCCATATCGCGCCGCTCGCGGGCATAGCGCACCAAAGCCGCGAAACGATAGATGCCGTGGACGAACTTGCCATAGGGCATCGTAAGAAACAGGCTGAACACGACACCGAGATGCAACGCCAGCAGCGCGCCCATCGCCGGGGTCGCGCGCAGCAACAAGAGCAACATCCCGGTCAGGCTCGTCATGAACAGCATCGCGAGAAACGCGATATCCATGCCGGTGCGTTGCGAATCGACCAGCGCCGGATCGCGTTTCCATTTTTCCGCAAGCAATCCCGCCGGTCCGATCAGCAGGCCGATGCCCCCGATGGTGCCGAGTACAACAGGCAGATCGTACCATGGATAGGGCGCTTCGCGCGCAATCAGATAGTGATACAGCGTCGCGGTCGATGTCGCGGCAAAACACAGCATGAAGCCGTAGAACGTCATGTGATGATAGATTTTACGGCGATCGGTGGGGCGCTCGTCTTCGTTGACGCAACCGACGCCGCCGCCGTCGAGGTAACGCAAACTCATCGCGTCCTTCATCGCCTGCCACACGGATGTCGGCTCGGCCAGCGTGCCGGCGGGTTCACCGATGTCGCGCCAGAAGGCGCGGACACCCATCGCCAGCGCGACCATTGCGTAAAGAAAGACCGCTGAAAACAAAGCCGCCATCGTGTTATGCGGCATCAATTGATAGAATGCGCCCGGTCCGGTATGCACGCCGAACAGCACGGCATGATCATTCCACGCCGCGAAGCCGAAGATGAAGACGGCAACGCTGAGCGCTGCGACGATGGCAATCGCTAGACCGTTTTGCGCGAACATCGGTGCAAAAATGCGCGGCCAAGCATATGTCGCGTAAGATTCGGCGCGTGCGATTGCCAGCGTGCGCGGGACGTTAACGTTGAACTCATGCGGCGGCGAGAACTGACAGTCTGTGTAGCAGGCTCCGCAGGAATGGCAGAGATTAGCGAGATAATTCAGGTCGCCGTCGCTGAAAGATCGTCGCATTTCCATTGCGGGAAATACCGCGCAGAGCCCCTCGCAATAGCGGCACGAATTGCAGACCGTCATCAGCCGGTCGGCTTCTTCCAAGATACCGTTGCCCCGTTTCCGAAGTTCGTGGTTCATCTCGGCATCCTCATACGCGAACTTCGGAAAAAAAGGGGCACCGGAAAATCTATCATTCGAGTGCCGCGTTTCGATTTGAAATTCCTAAGACGGACTCGCGGAAAATGGCGCAGGAATTTCAAATCGGCGGCACTAGTTCCGTGCATGTTTTGCAGCCTCTTGTCCTGCGACGCGGCCGAACACGCTGCCGATGGTCATGCCGATGCCGGCCGCGTAGCCCTTGCCGAGCACATTGCCGGCCATGATCTCACCGGCGGCGAACATGTTGGCGGAGGGTCTGCCGTCAGTCATGATAATCCGCGCTTGCCTGTTCACGCGCGTGCCCAGATAGGTAAAGGTGATGCCGGGCCGCACCGGATAGGCGTAAAACGGCCCGGTCTCGATGCGCCGCGCCCAATGCGTTTTCGGCGGCGTCAGTCCCTCGGTGCGGCAATCGTCGAGAATGGTATGGTCGAATGTGCCGGGTCGTATAGCTGCGTTGAAATCCGACACGGTTGTTTCCAGTGCCGCGACATCGAGTTCAAGTTTTGACGCGAGTTCGGTGATGCTGTCCGCTTGGATCGGCGGATAGAGCGACGGCATGAAGCTGGTCAACACGGACGAGTCGAAAATGATGTAAGCGATCTGATCGGGCTGCGCCGCGACGAGGCGGCCCCAGATCGCATAACGCTTCGGCCAGATGTCCTCACCCTCGTCATAGAAACGCACGGCGTTTTTGTTGACGACGATGCCGAACACGACGCAATCGAGCCGCGTGATGATGCCGCCGTCGAATTTCGGTGCGCGGGCGTCGATCGCGACAGCGTGGCATTGTTTGGGATCGCCGACGGGCTGCACGCCCTTGTCGAGCAGCATCTTCAGAATCGAGCCACGATTATAGGGTGTGCCGCGGATCAGGAAATTGTCGGCTGCGTCGCCCCAATACTGCTTGAGCCAGTCGATGTTGGCCTCGAAGCCGCCGGCCGCCGCAACAAGCGTCGATGCGCGGATGCTGTAGCCCCCTTTCAGCGAGGCCGACAGGAACATGCCGTCTTCGATATTAAGGTTCAGCACTTCCGCATCGTAGCGAATATGAATGCCGAGCCGTTCGGCGGTCAGATACAGCGCGTTGAGCATCGCGCGGCCTCCGCCGAGAAAAAACGAATTGGTGCGCCCGAGCGACAGCGTGCCGCCCAAGGACGGCTGCCAGCGCACGCCCTGTTCGACGATCCAGTCCAGCATGTCCTTGGATTCAGCGATCATAAATCGCGCGAGGTCTTCGTCGGTCTGGCCCTCGGTCACGCGCAGCAGATCGTCGTAGAACTCGTCTTCGGTATACGGACCGGTGAGAATGTCGGTTGCCGCGTCATGGGCGCAGCGCATGTTGCGGGTATGGCGTGTATTACCGCCGCGATAGAATTTCGGCGCCCCTTCGAGCACGAGGACGGATGCGCCGGCACGGCGCGCGGAAATCGCCGCGCAAAGCGCCGCGTTGCCGCCGCCGATCACCAGCACGTCGTAGTTGTCGTTTAACTCAGGCAATCGGCGTGTCTCGATTTACGGTCGGTTGTCACACCACTCTACGCCGGAACCGCGTCGCGCGTCTCGATCGTTCGTCCGCCGCGATAGATCGTCAGTGCCGCGATTATGCTCGACGCTGCGGCGAACATCAGCCAGAAGCCGGGCGATGCGCGGCTGCCGGTGTGGTCGATGAGCCAGGTCGAGGCGAACGGCGTGAAGGTACCGAACAGGCCGGCGGCTAGCGCGAAGGCCAGCGAGAAGCACGTTGTTCGGACATGCGCAGGCACGATCTCAACCAAGGCACCGAGCATGGTGCCGCTATACATTCCGAAATAGAACGACAGCACCAGTTCGACGATCAGCATTTTGGTGAAGCTCGGGTCCGCCGTCAGCCAAGATAGCATCGGATAGGCGGTGATCAGCGACAGGGTCGCGATCGTCAGTAGCACCGGCTTTCGCCCGATGCGATCGGACAATGCGCCGCCGACCGGATTCCAGATGAAGTTGGTGACCGCAACCATTAGCGTCACGAGCAGGCTGTCTTGCGTGGAAAGCTTCAGCACGGTTTTGCCGAAGGTCGGCGTATAGACCGTGACGAAATAGAAAGTCACAGTCGTCATCATCGCCAGCATCATGCCGAGGATGACGATGCGCCAATTCGCTGCCGCCGACGCGAAGACCTCGGAGGCGCTCGGATGCTTCTTCATCGCAAGAAACGCCGGCGTTTCTTCCAGCGTACGTCGCAGGAAGAAGATGAACGGCACGATCAGGCAGCCGACGAAAAACGGAATACGCCAGCCCCAGTCCGCGACCACGGCAGGCGACATGACTTCGCTGAGGAAGAAGCCGAGCAGTGCCGCGACAAAGATTGCGACCTGTTGGCTGGCCGACTGAAACGAGGTGTAGAAGCCGCGATTGCCGGGCGTTGCGATTTCAGACAGGTAGACCGATACGCCGCCCAGTTCGACGCCGGCCGAGAAGCCCTGCAACAGCCGGCCGATCAGCACGATGACCGGCGCGGCGACGCCGATCGAGGCATAGGTCGGGCAGACCGCGATAGTGACGGTGCCAAGCGCCATGATTGCCAGCGTCACGATCAGGCCCTTGCGGCGGCCAATCCGGTCGATATAGGCGCCGAGCACGATGGCACCGACCGGACGCATCAATGCGCCGAGCCAGAACACACCGAACGTGTTCAGCAGAGCGGCTGCGTCGTTTTCCGCTGGAAAGAACGCCTTGGCGATTGCGCTGGCATAAAAGCCGAACAGGAAAAAGTCGAACTGTTCGAGGAAATTGCCGCTTGTGGCCCGCAGGATCGCGCCCAGTCGGGATTTGATCTGCGGCGGCTGCGCAGTGAGTGTGGGTGCCATGACGTCGTCTCCCGGTAGGCAGAATGCTGCGGCAGGTTGTCCTGCCTTGTTGCGGCAATCTGCCACGCTGAGACGTTCGCACCAACCGAAAAAGCGCTGGATGTGTCAGCTTTTGGTTTTCACCGATGCGATCAGCCAGTCCCGGAATGCGCGCAGTTTGGGTGTCTCCGCCCGCGCCTCCGGCGTCACCAGATAAAATCCTGCATCGAGCGGCCAGGACATCTGAAACGGCACCACGAGCCGGCCTTTGGCGATATCGGCCTCGACATAGGATGTCCGCGCGATGGCGACGCCGAGCCCGTCGATGGCCGCCTGCAGCGCCATAAAAATCATGTCGAAGCTGAGCCCGGCGCGTTTCGACAGGTCCGCCGGCAGCCCGGCCGCCGTCAACCACAATCGCCAGTCGTCATCATAGCCGCCGCTCGAATGCAGCAGCGTATGCTGCGCAAGATCGTCCGGGCAACGCAACGGAGTCTTGCCCTTGAGAAGCTCCGGGCTACAGACCGGAAACACTTCGTCTGCCGTCAGCCAGTCGGAGCGCAGGCCGGGCCATTGACCGCGCCCATAGCGGATCGCGGCATCGACGTCGCCGTCCCGAAAATCCACCAGCTTCGTCGAGGTCGTGACGCGCACATCGATACCGGGATGCGCCTCCTGAAAGGCCGACAGGCGCGGCATCAGCCATTTTACGGCGAGCGACGCCAGCGTGCTTACTGTGAGCACATGGTCGTTGTCCTTGCGGCGCAGGCGGTCCGTCGCGATGCGCAAATCGTCGAATGCGGCACGAATGCCGGGCAGATAGTTTTTCGCTTGAGGCGTCAGCGCCAATGCGCGGTTTTGCCGGATGAACAGCTTAATGCCGAGTTCCTGTTCGAGCCGCTTGATCTGGTGGCTGATCGCTGTCTGCGTCACGTTCAGTTCCAGTGCCGCAGTCGTGAAGCTCAGATGCCGCGCCGCGACTTCGAACGCCCGCAAACCGTTCAGCGATGGTAACCGGCCGCTCATGGTGTCCATTCCACGTTAAAGAGCATGACAATATCTCATCTGAAATGGAACGCAATGTCGTTTGTCGCAGCGCAAAATCCAGAAGATATTGCTTGCAGACTTGAACGACAGGAGAAGACGATGTCTGATTGCACACACCAGCCGATGACAAATCATCATGCCCATATGGGCCTTTTCGGGAAGATCAGCGATACGCTGCATGTCTGGCACGAACGCCAGACCTCGCGCCGCGAGCTGGCGCATTTCTCCGAACGCGATATCCACGATGCCGGGCTATCCTCGACCGACGTGATGTACGAGGCCGGCAAGCCGTTCTGGCAGGCATGAGGCTTGATGCGGCGAGAGGCGGCCGGTTGGTCGCCCCTCAACGCCCCTTAAAATTCGGTGCGCGCTTTTCGATGAAAGCCTGCACTGCTTCGCGGTGATCTTCGGTCAACGTGCCACGAATCAGCCGCTCCGCTTCGTGAT
>JAYUEY010000168.1:0-7991 GCA_043739005.1 Tardiphaga sp. | reverse complement strand
GTGTTCTGAGCTGTGCGGCAAGGATCACGCTTTCATGCCAATCGCGTCATTGAGCCGCAGGTTCAGCGGAAGCGTATGAATTCGCCGGCGCGGTCGCGTATTTCTTCTTCGCGGCCTCGGTCCATGCCGCGAATTCCTGATCGCTCACGACGCGGATCGCGATTGGCATGAAAGCGTGATCCTTGCCGCACAGCTCAGAACACTGCCCGTAGAACACGCCTTCCTTGGTCGCCTTAAACCAAGTTTCGTTAAGGCGACCGGGGATCGCATCGATCTTGACACCGAATGACGGCATCGCAAAAGCGTGGATCACGTCGGCGGCAGTGGTCTGAACGCGCACCACTTTATTGACCGGAACGACCATCTCATTGTCGACTGCCAGCAAACGCGGCTTCTTATCGGCGGCCAACAGCGAGTCAAATTCGAACTTGCCGTTATCGGGATAGGAGTAGGTCCAGTACCACTGTTTGCCGGTCGCCTTCACCGTTACATCGGCCTTCGGCAGATCGAGCTCCAGAAACAGCAGGCGGAACGATGGCACGGCGATGCCGACCAGAATCAAAACCGGGATGATTGTCCACGCCACTT
This sequence comes from Tardiphaga sp., assembly GCA_043739005.1. GTDB lineage: Bacteria > Pseudomonadota > Alphaproteobacteria > Rhizobiales > Xanthobacteraceae > Tardiphaga. The sequence continues at coordinate 7,403 of JAYUEY010000168.1, read as the reverse complement.
CGATCAGCGTGTGATGTGTCGTCTTCGACGGCACCGGATTGGCCTTCGAATTGAACTTCACCACGATGATGACGAGCAGAACGAGCACGAACAACGTGATCGCGGAGACCAGCCAAACCAGTAAATTATGGAACCAGGTGATGTTGTCCATCACAGGCGTCACGGATTCCTGCAACTTGTATTCCCACGGTGCCGGCTGGCCCAATTCGGCCCATGCCGCCCCGCCCATCGCCATTGCGGCTCCGAGAACCGCTACCCCCAGCAACCGGCGACCAATCTGGCCCTTCGACATCGTCATGCCGTGTGTGCTCCTTGTAAGTGACTGCAAAATCCAATCCAACTTGGACTGTTCCTTCATCGGGTCGGCTGCGCATTCCAAATGGGTCCGACGAACCGCTCTTGTCCGGTTCCTCCACCGCGTCGTTAGAACACGTCGAAATCACGTCTCTCAAACCATAATTCCTCGGCTGTCGCAATGCAGTATTCGCACGATGTGACATGCACGGTCCCGACAATTGATCAGGCCCACTGCCGTCGGGTTGGCCCGCATTACCAGCACAAACTTTGTGTCCCGCAACGCGGCGGTGCTTGACAGGCCAAATGCCCGATGTACGCAAAGATGCAGCGGTTCACCGTAGGCTGATTCGCGCATGTCACGCAGATCGCCGTGAAGCCGCTGCCTTCGTGACGCCGTCATGGTGCCGCAGGCCGATGCGACCGACGTTGCCAGTCGGGTTTTACCAAGGGATACACCCCGATGGGCCCAGGATACGATCGATGACACAGCAGCACATTCTTACCGCCAGCGACCATTTTCGAAATGGACGCCGATTCATTTTGGCGCTGACCTGTATGGTCGGAACGATGGTCGGAATGAGCGTCGCCGGTCATGCACAGGGCGCGGTGCGCTCGGTCCATGGCGACTGGCAAATCCGTTGCGACACCCCTCCCGGCGCACAGGCCGAGCAATGCGCGCTGATCCAGAGCGTGGTCGCAGAAGACCGCTCCAATGCCGGCCTGACGGTGATCGTGCTAAAGACAGCCGATCAGAAGAGCAAGCTGATGCGGGTCGTGGCACCCTTGGGCGTGCTGCTGCCGTCGGGGCTTGGGCTGAAACTCGACAATCAAGATGTCGGCCGTGCGGGCTTCGTGCGTTGCCTTCCGAATGGCTGTGTTGCCGAAGTTGTGATGGACGACAAGCTGCTCGGCCAGCTCAGAACGGCCAAGACGGCGACCTTCATCATCTTCGAGACACCAGAAGAAGGCATCGGCTTCCCGCTCAGCCTCAACGGCATCGGCGAAGGCTACGACAAGCTGCCATAGGGTCTTGGCAACCGCCCCTCCCCTTTTGCCATCACTGTGCCTATCTTCGGTTCATCCTAGTTTGGACGCCGACACCGGAGACCGCATGACACCGACCCACCCGACCGCCGCTCCCTCGTCTTTGCTCGACCGAGCCAATCTTGACCGCGATCAGGTTCGCAAAGAAGTCGCGCGAGGGCTTGCAGGCTCCGATGACGGCGAATTGTTTCTCGAATATAGCCAGTCGGAAGCGCTGGTGTTCGACAATGGCCGGCTCAAGCAGGCGACCTACGATACCTCGCAGGGCTTCGGCTTGCGCGCCGTAAAGGACGACGCCGTCGGATATGCGCACTCGTCAGATATCTCGATTCCAGCGCTGATCCGCGCCGCCGATGCCGTCCATGCTGTGCGCGGCGGGTATCAAGGCCGTTTTGCGGCCGCGCCGTCGCACACCAATGTACGGCTCTATAATGACGAGAACCCGCTGGATGCGCCGGGCTTCGAAGCCAAGGTCAAACTGCTGGCTGAAATCGACGCCTACGTTCGCGACAAGGATCCGCGGGTGCGCCAGGTTTCGGCCAGCCTCAGCGCGACCTGGCAGGTCGTCGAGATTATGCGACCGGACGGCGAAAGCTATCGCGATATCCGCCCGCTGGTCCGCGTCAACATTTCAGTCGTCGCTGGTCAGGGCGACCGGCAGGAAAGCGGCTCGAAGGGTTATGGCGGCCGCGAAGGCTATCAGCGCTTCATCGAGAGCGGCAAATGGCGCGAAGCAGCCGACGGTGCGTTGCGCGAGGCCGTTGTGAATTTAGATTCAGTTCCGGCCCCCGCCGGCGAGATGGACGTTGTGCTCGGGCCCGGCTGGCCTGGCGTTATGCTGCATGAAGCCGTCGGCCACGGCCTCGAAGGCGATTTCAACCGCAAGCAGACTTCGGCCTTCGCAGGCCTGATGGGCCATCAGGTCGCCGCCAAGGGCGTCACGGTGGTCGATGACGGCACCATGTCGTCGCGACGCGGCTCTCTTTCTATCGATGATGAAGGCACGCCGACCAACCGCACCGTGCTGATCGAGGACGGCGTCCTTGTCGGCTACATGCAGGACCGCCAGAACGCGCGACTGATGGGCATGAAGCCGACCGGCAATGGCCGCCGGCAGGGCTACGCCCATGTGCCGATGCCGCGCATGACCAATACATATATGCTCGGCGGGCAGCGCGATCCGGCCGAAATTCTGGCATCGGTGAAAAATGGCATCTACGCCGCGAATTTCGGTGGCGGTCAGGTCGATATCACCTCCGGCAAATACGTCTTCCAGTGCACCGAGGCCTATAAGATCGAGAACGGCAAGCTTGGTGCGCCGCTTAAGGGAACGATGCTGATCGGCAACGGTCCGACCGACCTGCATCGAATCAAGATGATTGGCAACGATCTCGCGCTCGATGACGGCATCGGCACCTGCGGCAAGCATGGTCAGGGCGTGCCGGTCGGTGTCGGGCAACCGACGCTGTTGATGGAGCGGATCACCGTCGGAGGGACGGGCTAGTGTCTGTTCAGACCGACAAGCCCGCGACGACGACATCGGGTTGGCGCGGCCAGATCACGCAGATCGCCGCCGTTATCATGGTGGTGTTCATCGCTAAAGGCGCGCTGGCCGAGCCGTTCTATGTGCCGTCAGCGTCGATGGAGCCGACGCTGTTGATCGGCGATGCGTTGCTGGCGTCGAAATTTCCCTATGGCTATAGCGCCGCCTCGTTGCCGATTCATATCAACGTGCCGGATACCGGACGTGTACTCGGTACCACGCCAAAGCGCGGCGACGTCGTCGTGTTTCGCTGGCCGGGCGACCGCTCGCAGGTCTGGGTTAAGCGCGTCGTCGGCGTGCCCGGTGACCGCGTGCAGATGAAGCAGGGTCAGGTGTTTATCAACGGCCAGCCCGCGACGCTGACAGCCGACGGCATCGGACAGGCCGAAGACGACAACGGTAAGAGCGAGCCGGCGCGGCGTTATGTCGAAACGCTGCCAAACGGTGTCTCGCATCCGATATTCAAGATGTACGACAATCCGCGCGTCGACGACACCGCCGAAATCACCGTGCCACCGGCGCATCTGTTCGTGATGGGCGACAATCGCGACAACTCCGCCGACAGCCGCGTGCCGCTGGCGCTAGGCGGCGTTGGACTGCTGCCGACCGACAATCTGGTCGGCCGCGTCGATGCCATCGTCGGCTCGTGGGATCTCGGCATGCGCAACAAGCCGATGGCCGACTGGCTGTCGGGTTTTCGGCTGTCGCGGTTTTTTACGTCGGTGCATTGAGCGCAGCGCCCAACGTCACTCACGCCCGACGAAGGCGTTGCCGTGACGGAACAATCCAGACCTTGGAATCGAAGAGTGGATGACGTGCGCCGTTTAAGTCTTTGCTAAAAGCACGACGACGACAATCGCGAGAATGAGCGACAGCGCCTTCCAGACCATATTCGGATTGCGTTCCAACAGGGGCACCGGACGCGGATCGAGAAATTCCGCTTTCGGATTGCGCAGATCGTAGACGAACTCCGAGAGTTCGTCGGTTCGCTTGGCGGGATCCGGATGCACCGCTTTGCGCAGCACCTGATCGATCCAGGCCGGGATGTCGCGCGTATCATTCAGCACCGACATGTAACGCAGCTTACGCTGCTGCGCCTTCGTCGTCGCTTTGGCAACTTCCGCGCCGTAAGGCAGAACACCCGACAGCATCTGATAGGTCAGCACGCCGAGCGCGAACAGATCAGAGCGCGCCGATGCGCGCTCGCCGAGAAACAATTCGGGAGCTGTGTATTGCGGCGTGCCGAGAATGTCGCTGTGTCGGCCTGGCGTGTCCGCTTCGGCAACGCCATTCACGCGCGTCGAGCCAAAATCGATAATCTTCACCGTTCCGGTTTTGTCGATCATGATGTTGTCCGGCCGGATATCCTGATGGATCATCTCCATGCGATGGAACGCCTGCATCCCCTGCGCAATCTGTTCGACGATCCCGCGCACGGTCTCGATATCCGGCTTCGGATTGTCGATCATCCATTGCTTCAGAGTCTGGCCGTCGATGAATTCCGTGGCGATATAGAGGAAGTTTCGTTTGCGCGATTGCTTGCAGGGCTTCAGCACATGCGCGTTGTCGATGCGCCGCGCCACCCACTCTTCGATCATAAACCGCCTCAGATAGGCCGGATCGCCAGACAAATCGATCGACGGCGTCTTGAGCACGACCTGCTCGTCGGTCTCGATATCGACCGCGAGATAAAGGTGGCTGCGGCTGCTGCCGTGAATCTCGCGAATGATTTTATAACCATCGAACACCATTCGCGGATCAAGCAAAGGCGGCAGCGGCAGTTGCGACAGCAGCACATCGCTGGCCTCGCCATGGGGCACCGTGTCGATCCGCACGATCTGGACCGTCAGATTATCCGGGCTGTTCTGGTCGAACGCCTCGGCAACGATCAGCTTCGCGGCGGCATCGAGATCGCCGGCATGGTCGTGGATCGCGCTCGCGATGAAGCGCGCGCCGACGAAATCATAGACGCCATCGGTGGCGAGCACGAAGACGTCACCCTGATCGATAGGCACAGCCTGATAGTCAATCTCGACCTGCGAGTTTACGCCGAGCGCGCGGGCGAGATAGCTCTGCTCCGACGACACCACGATACGATGATCGGTGGTGAGTTGTTCGAGCACACGGCCGGACAGCCGGTAGATTCGGGAATCGCCGATATGGAAGATGTGTGCCGCGCGCGCGCGGATCACCATTGCGCTCAGTGTGCAGACGTAACCGCGATCCTTATCGTAGTGATAGCGGCTGCGACGGGTCTGTGATTGCAGCCATGAATTGGTCGCGGCGATGACGCGCTGCGCGGACGTCTTCACCGACCAGGATTCGGACGTGCAATAGTAATCGGTGAGAAATGATTTGACGGCGGATTCGCTGGCTTCGCCGCTGACACTGCTGCTGCTGATGCCGTCAGCGAGAACGACGGCGATGCCTTTCAGGCTGAGCAGCGGGTTGTCCGGGATCAGGACGCCGTGAAAATCCTGATTGATCGCCTTGCGGCCCTTGTCTGAAAATTGGCCGACCGAAATTGTCAGTTCGCGCGACATGGACGACGCCAATCAGTTCACCTGCGACGTCGTTCCGGGGCGCGCGATACAGCGCGCTCCGGAATCGCAGTCGGCTCAGCTTGCGAGCTTCACGGCGCGGCTCGGCGCGGTCCTGATATGCGTGGCATACAGCGTAAGGCCGGTAAAGGACAGACCGCCAACGAGATTGCCGAGTACGGTCGGGATCTCGTTCCAGATCAGGTAATCCATGATCGAGAACTTGGCGTGAAGCATCAGCCCCGATGGAAACAGAAACATGTTCACGACGGAATGTTCGAACACCATGTAGAAGAACACCATGATCGGCATCCACATCGCGAGCACTTTACCGGGCACGGTGGTGGAGATCATCGCGCCGACGACGCCGGTCGAGACCATCCAGTTGCAGAGCATCCCTCGGAAGAACAATGTCATCATGCCAGCCGCGCCATGCGACGCATAGCCGAGCGTGCGTGCCTCGCCGACATTGCCGATCATCGCACCGACCTTGTCCGGCTCCTGCGAGAATCCGAAGGTGGTCACGTACGCCATAAGGAAAGCGACCGTCAACGCGCCGGCGAAATTCCCGACGAACACGAGACCCCAGTTACGAAGAACGCCCTGTATCGTCACGCCAGGGCGTTTGTCGATCAGCGCCAGCGGCGCGAGCACGAACACGCCGGTGAGCAGATCGAAGCCGAGCAGATAGAGCATGCAGAAGCCGACCGGAAACAGAATAGCGCCAATGATGGGCTGTCCAGTGTTGACGTTGACCGTGACGGCGAACCAGGCGGCGAGCGCAAGAATGGCACCGGCCATGAACCCGCGGATAAGCGTGTCCCGGGTCGACATGAAGATCTTGGATTCGCCTGCATCAACCATTTTGGTGACAAATTCCGAAGGGACGAGGTAGGCCATATTTGCAGGTTCCTTTAAGAGGCAATCGGCAAGATGCGACGTGACGAGGAAGATGCCACCACACGCCGAAAAACAGAGGCGTCGATTTTCGACAAACCTCCATGCAAGGTGCACACCACTGTTTGAGGCACGTTGTCACACCAAGCCGGAGCAGCAGTCTGAACGGAACAAGCTATTGAGAGATGCAAACCTGTTTGTCATTGGCGCAATTTTAGGCAAATTGCTTCGTTACGGGCACGTCAGCGTTTCAAGACTGACCGGCCACGCTGATAAAACGTTTTACGTGTAAGGCTTCGACGCAGTGGATCAGACGTTGAATAGTTGATTTAGTTTCCGCGGAGACGATCGATGAGATCGCGCGGTTTGGCAGGCGCAAAGTTACCGCGCCACGCCACATGTTGGTCCGGCCGCGCGATCAAGAGCTTGTGCCGATAGACGTCTGCACCAAGAGCCGCTGGAATATCCAGCACCTTGAGTGGAACGGCGGCATCGGCAGCCGCCGCGACGAGATCCGACACGTCGGTCGCGGGATCGAAGCGCAACAGCGTGTAGTCAGGCCCGAACGCATCATAGAGCGATTGCCCCGGCGACAACCACAGATGCGGCGCGCGCGCCCCCGGTGTCGTTGATGGCGTGAAGTCGCCCATCGTATAGGGCGGCGATGCTTCGCCGTCATAGGCGATGATCGGCGATCGGTCGTAGTAATAACCAAAGTTGAGGCCGGCGCAGCAATATTGCTGGACGTTCAGATCATATGTGGTTTTGCCAATCGCTGCGCGATAAGCGTCAGCATCAGGGCCGTCCGCGTCGATCTGCGTGCTGACCGCCTTGCGAGCCTTGGTCATCGCATGGGCGTGATCCATCGCGAAATGTGAGACCTGTTCGGTAATCGGAAGCCGCTCGGCCTGATACGCCGCAAGCATTCCATCAGTGCCCCACCCTTCGAGATGTGCGGCCAGAAGCCAAGCAAGGTTCGCGGCATCTGCGATACCGGCATTCATGCCGTAACCGGCATAGGGCACCCAGAGATGGCAGGCATCGCCGCAAATGAACACACGACCACTTCGCATTTTATCCAC
>JAYUEY010000167.1:0-3562 GCA_043739005.1 Tardiphaga sp. | reverse complement strand
TTTATCAGCCAGCGTCAACTCTACCAATGGGTCGAAGCGGAATCGGACACGAATGGCCTGATCCTTTGCGCCGACCAAGGCGAGCGCACTAGCTTCCTCCACCAATTTGGTGATGTTCTCCACTCGGCGCTCGCTTTCGCCGCGCGCCACGAAGTCACGGAGCCTCCGGATGATTTGTCCGGCACGGATGGCTTGCTCGGCTGCCTTGTCGAGCGCGTCGCGCATCATCGTGGAACGCTCATCCGTCTGAGCTTCGATCAAACGACGTGAGCCTTTGAGATAGTTCGAGATCGCAGACAGCGGTTGATTGAGCTCGTGAGCCAACGTCGAAGCCATCTCACCCATCGCGGTCAGGCGCGAGATGTGGACCAATTCGGATTGCAGCTCCTGCAGCCGGGATTCGGTTTTCTGCCGTTCGCTCAGATCGCGAATGAAACCGGTGAAATACCGATCCTTGCCCGCTTTCATTTCTCCGACCGCCAGCTCCATCGGAAATGTTGTGCCGTCCTTGCGCTCGCCGACAACCACACGCCCGATCCCGATGATCCTCCGCTCCCCCGTTGTCAGATAGCGTGCAATATAGCCGTCATGCTGGTGCCGATACGGCGACGGCATCAGCATGCTCACGTTCTTGCCGATCACATCTTCGGGACTGTAGCCGAACAGCCGCACGGCGGCAGCGCTGAATGAGTGCATGATTCCGCGAATGTCGATCACCACCATCGCGTCGGGAATGGTTTCGAGAATCGACTGGACATGTGCCTCGCGAGCGAGAGCGGCGTGCGTACTCGCATCCGCAAGAGTTCGGGATCTCAGGAGCCGCCCACCAACCCAGGCGATGCCAATTCCCAAAATCACGAACGTGACGGCCCGGGACAGCTCCGCCGCAAAAAACGGAGAACCGACGTTTGTGAGATTGCCGTATTCGCCGGTCACGTAGAGATGCAAAACCAGGCAAAGAAAGGTCGCAAGCAGACCCGGCCCGAGGCCGCCGACGATGCCCGCAACCAGAACCGCGGGCATCAAGAACAGGTAGAGCGATTGGCTGCCGAGTGTCGGGGCCGCCAGCGAACGCGTGAGAAACGTGACCGCGACCAGCGCCAGGACCAGGACATAGGTCATCCCGGGACGTTGCAGGAAATCCCCGCCGGCCGGATGCTGCTGCGCGGTCGTTTCGACGGGTATCATGGCCAAGTCAGGCACCTCCTGTCGGCTCCGATCGGATGGCGCTAATCGGCGTCACAAAACTGAATTCGTCAAAGAAATCAACGATTCTCGCCTCCGTAAAGGCCCTTAGGGAGATCATCTGAATTTCAACTGAAGTCCACCCTCGGTACCGATCGACGCATCGGACCAACGGAGGACTTTAGCCATGTTGTCGCACACCACCAACTTTTCCAGCACGCAGAATTTTGGCAGGAGCGTGCGGATCGCGCCGCCGGCAGCCTCCCATGACCTGACTGACGCTCTGGAAATGATGGGCGCCCCGATGTCCTTCGTCCGCAATGCGGAGATCTACGGCGAGAACGAGCCGGCTGAATACCTCTACAAGCTCGTCAGCGGCACCGTCCGCACCTCCAAGATCCTGAATGACGGCCGCCGCCAGATCGGCGAGTTCTATATGGCTGGCGACATCTTCGGCCTCGAAATGGGCAATGACCATTCATTCTCCGCCGAGGCGATCACCGACGCCAAAGTCATCGTCATCAAGCGCAGTGCGGTCGAGGCGCTGGCGACACGCGACAACGACGTTGCCCGGCAACTGTGGGCCACGACCGGCCGCGAACTGCAACGGATGCAGGACCACATCCTGCTTCTCATCAAGACCGCGCAGGAGCGCGTGGCGGGCTTCCTGCTCGAAATGGCCGAGCGCATCAAGTCCACCACCGAAGTCGAATTGCCGATGTCGCGGCAGGACATCGCCGACTATCTCGGCCTGACCATCGAAACCGTTTCACGCACATTGACCATCCTCGAAAACAGTTCGGCCATCGCGCTGCCAAGCTCGCGACGGATCGTGCTCCGCAATCGCGCGGCGCTGCGCCGGCTGAATGGCTGATCTGGAGACCTCTTTCTCCCAGCCTTTGGGAGGTCGTCAGTGAACCAAAGATTTCTTCGAAGAAGGAACAAGGCTATGCAAGTCAAAGATGTCATGACGCGAAAGGTCTTGTCGATCGAGCCGGACGCCAGCGTTCTTCAGGCCGTGCGTTCGATGCTGCAAAACAAGATCAGCGGGCTGCCTGTCGTTGACGCGAGCGGCGCTCTCGTCGGCATCGTGACGGAAGGCGATTTCTTGCGCCGGACGGAAACGACGACGGAGCGGCGGCGACCACGCTGGCTCGAATTCCTGGTCGGCCCCGGACGGCTGGCGGACGAATATGTCCACACCCACGCCGGCAAGGTCTCTGCGGTCATGACCCCCGATCCATTCACCGTCACCGAAGACACACCGCTCGAAGATGTCGTGCAGCTCATGGAAAAGCACCGGATCAAACGTCTGCCGGTGGTGCGCGGAAAGTTGCTGGTCGGAATCGTCAGTCGCGCGAACTTGTTGCATGCATTGGCGAGCCTGGCGCCGAACGCGCCGGCAGCCGCCCCGGCGGACGGAGTCATTCGCGAACGCCTGCTGGCCGAGCTCGAACGGCAAAAATGGGCACCGGTCGGATTTCTCAATATCGTCGTCCAGAAAGGCGTGGTTGAGCTTTGGGGCAGCATCACCGACGAGCGCGAGCGCCAAGCGCTCATTGTCGCTGCACAGAATATCGCCGGCGTGAAGGATGTGCGGGATCACCTGATCTGGGTCGAGCCGATGTCCGGTGTCGTCATCGGTGCAGGCGGCGAGGTGTTGGCGCCATGAAAATTCGATTGATCAGTTTAGCGGTGGCATTTTGCCTGCTGCCGGGTATCGCGACAGCGCAGACCTCGCCCAGCGAGCAGCGTGGCCAAACCTTCATTCTCGCAAACTGCAGCAAGTGCCACGCGACCGACAAGGTAAGCGCAAGCCCGCTCAAGATCGCACCACCGTTCCGTGAGTTGCACCTGCGATATCCGGTCGAAAGCCTGCAGGAAGCTTTGGTCGAGGGGATTCGCACCGGCCACGCGAACATGCCGGAGTTTCGGCTCGACCCCGGACAGGCCTCCGACGTTATCGCCTATCTCAAAACCCTCGAACGATGACCGTATCCATAATCGGTTGCCGCTCGAGCCGTCGTCAGGACAATAAACCGGACAACGAAATCGGCTCGATAACGGAAAACAACACGATGAGCACAGCCGCAAACACTCCTCGCTGCCCGAATTGCGGCCAGCCAATGAAGCTCGCCCGCGTCACGCCCCGGGTCGGCGGTTTGCCGGAATTACAGTCGTTTGAATGTCGGCCCTGCGGCACGGCTTTGACCGAGGCGATCGAGGATCTCTCCGCACGTCCAAGCGCGCAATATCGAAGCGGCTGATTGGCTGTCCAGCAACAGACAACCTGTCGCGTTTTGACCTGCATCAAAGAAGAGATCGTGCGCACGGCGCATTTTGTTGCCGCAATTGGATATGTCTCGACTCGTTCCAC
>JAYUEY010000166.1:0-8540 GCA_043739005.1 Tardiphaga sp. | reverse complement strand
ACAAGGTGACAAAAAAGGCGAGCCTTCGTAAGACGAAGTTATGACCCAGCAAGACAGTCCACAGGATGCGCGGAACGCGGAGCAGCGGCGGCTCGGCTTCGATCTTGATGTCGAAATCTGCGTCGTCGGCGCGGGGCTCGCGGGGCTGACGATCGCGCTGGAAACCGCACGGGCCGGCTATGACGTCGTCGTGCTGGAGGCGAAAACAATCGGCTGGGGCGCGTCAGGCCACCAACTCGGCACGGTGATGCCGGGCTATGACCTGCCGATCGACGATCTGATCGCGCGGGTCGGCTTGCGCCATACCAGCGATCTGTGGCGGCTGTCGCAATCCGGCGGCGACACGATCCGCCGCATTGCCGCAGACCCTGCTTTGCCGCCGCTGGAGATCATCGACGGTGCACTCGAAGTGTCCAATGTCGATGTCGGCGAGCGTCTGGTCCATCGGCTGCAATTGCTGGCCGATTTCGGCATCGACGCCGAGGGCTGGCAGATCGAGCGGGTGCGCGACGTGCTCAAGACGCGGCGCTATTTCCACGCCGTGCATTATCCGCGCGCGTTCCAACTGGATGGCCGCGCCTATCTGCAACGCCTCGCGACGTTGGCGAAACAGGCTGGCGTGCGAATTTTTGAAAACACGGCGGTGACCGGGCTCGATGCCTCCGGCATCCGCAAGCGCGTCACCACGGCGAACGCGAAGCTGCGCGCCGCGCATGTCGTGCTCGCGGGCAATGTCCATCTCGGCCAAGCCTCGCCGCGTCTGGCGGCGACCCTGTTGCCGGTGTGGCGGCACGCCGCGGTGACGGTGCCGCTCGGCGAACGGTTACACGAGGTGATTGCCTTCAAGGGATCGGTGGTGGATTCCGACGGCATCGATCATTTCAGGATCGTGGACGGCGACCGCCTGATGTGGGTCGGCCCGGAAACGACGTGGGATGCCCGCGCCAACCGCTTTGCCGGACCGATTCGCCGCCGCATCCGCGCGGTGTTTCCCACCCTCGGCAAGGTCGAGATCGCGCAGACCTGGGGCGGGGCGGTCGGCCAGACCGTGCATCAGATGCCGCAAATCGGCCAAATCCGGAAGGGTCTCTGGGTCGCCAGCGGGTTCAGCCGGCAGGGGCTGAACACGTCGGCGATGGCCGGGCAACTGGTGGCGCGCGGCATCGACATCAATGACGACCAGTGGAAGCTGTTTTCGCCGTTCGAACTGGTCTGGGCGGGCGGGCCGACCGGCCGGATCGCCGGGCAGGCGCTTGGGATTTGGAACAGAGGTGCATCGGCGACGGCCGGGGCGTTTGCACGGTATCGTGAAGGCGCATTGGTGCGTCAAAGCAAGCGAGAGGCGCGGCGTGCGGCCGCCAATCGCGAGATCGCCCGCCGCGTGGAACTTTCAAAAAAAAGTGAGCGTCGCGAAAAGTGAGCGTTGTAACTGGAGTTCGGTGTAACTTTTACGGGACTGAGCCGTAATTGAATCATCATACGAATTTATCCGAATGTTTTGGAGAGAATCATGTTCGATCGCCGCATCCTGCTTGCCACCACCGCCGGTTTTGGCGCGCTCGCCCTCCTGCGCTGGCTCGGCATGTCCAACGCCAATGCCGCGACCGATAAGGCCGCACAAAAATTCGAGGTCACCAAATCCGACGAGGATTGGAAGAAGCAGCTCACCGCCGAGCAATATTCAATCCTGCGCAAGGAAGGCACCGAGCGGCCGAATGCGAGCCCGCTCAATAAAGAAAAGCGCAAGGGCACGTTTGCCTGCGCCGGCTGTGACCTGCCGCTGTTCGCCTCCGAGACCAAGTTCGAGAGCGGGACCGGCTGGCCGAGCTTTTACCAGCCGCTGGAGAAAGCGGTCGGTGAAAATAAGGATTCGACCTTCGGCATGACCCGGACGGAAATCCATTGCAGCCGTTGCGGCGGTCATCTCGGCCATGTCTTCGAGGATGGACCGAAGCCGACCGGACTGCGCTATTGCATGAATGGCTTTGCGATGAATTTCAAACCGGCATCGCCGTCGGCGAGCTGAGTTTATTGACCGCCACTTACGAACGGGCCGCAGCTGCGTTTGCATCTGCGGCCCGTATCTTTTAGCGCGACTGATTGGTCGGATGGTCGTTTCAAGAGCCATCCGTCAAAGCTCAGGACATTGCGATGGTTTGACAGGTCATGCCTGTTGCCATGCCTGATGTCATGCCTGTTGCCGACGCACCTCAGGATGACGTTTCCGGTTTTGCCCGCGACGATTGCCCGGCAAAACCTGCCGCACCCGGCAAAACCGCACCGGCGCTGCATCGCGCTGAAATTAAAGAAACCCTTATAGATTAAGCATTTTCCAGCGTGGCACGGCGCTTGCGAGACAAGCGCCGGATGCGGTTGCGGCAATCGATGCCCTCACACCGCTTGTTGTCGAGCTGGAGAGAAATGCCATGGGTATCTTCGATGCGCTGAATACATCGGTCGGTGGCCTGCAGGCGCAGTCCTACGCCCTGCAGAATATCTCCGGCAACATTGCCAACGCCCAGACCACCGGCTTCAAGAGTGTCGGTACCAGCTTCGTCGATCTGCTGGCCGACTCGTCTTCACCGAGCCGGCAGGTTTCCGGCGGCGTCACAGCCTATGCGAGGGCGACGATCTCGACGCAGGGCACAATCACCGCGACGACCGTTGCCACCAACATTGCCATCAATGGCGACGGTTTTTTCTCGGTGCAGAAACAGACCGGCAAAACCGACAACCAGCCGACCTTCAGCGGCAACACCAATTATACCCGTCGTGGCGATTTTCAGATCAATGCCGACGGCAATCTCGTCAACGGCTCCGGCTATTTCCTGCTGGGCGTGCCCGTCGATCCGAAAACCGGCAACCCACTGGGCAGCGTCCCGCAGGTGCTGCAGTTCAAAAACAATTTCGTCGCGGCGCAGAAGACGACATCGATCTCCTATGCTGCCAACCTGCCGACGACGCCAGTTACGACGGCCTCGGCAACAGCAAGCGCCGGCACTATCACCAAAGCAGGTGGCCTGAACAAGACCGACTTTACGACCGATCCGACCGTCGGCGGATCCGGCACTGTCAGTGCCGATGATTCCGCGACCTTTCAAGCGCAGACGATCAGCGGCGGTGCGATCACCGGTTATGATGCGACCGGCGCGCCGGTGAATCTGCAGTTGCGCTGGGCCAAAACCGATTCGACTGTCCTCGGTGCAGGCCATGCCGATACTTGGAATTTGTTCTATCAAAGCAATGCCAATGCAACCGGCACCAACACGGCATGGACAAATGCCGGCACCGATTTCAAGTTCGACACTGCGGGCAAATTGACTTCGCCGACGACCGCCGCGATTACGTTGAGCAACGTGACCGTCGGCACCGCATCGCTCGGTAGCGTCGCTTTCAATTTCGGCTCCGGTGGCCTTACGCAATATTCCAGCACCGGCGGCACGGCGACGGTCAACTCCATTTCGCAGACCGGCTACGCGGCGGGGCAATTGCAGTCGATCGCGATCAGCAATTCCGGTCTGGTCGTCGGCACCTTCTCGAACGGGCAGAACATCAATCTGGCCTCGGTGACGTTGTCGCGATTCAACGGCACGAACTATCTACAGAGCCTCGATGGCGGTGCCTATGCGGCGACCGAACTTTCGGGTTCGGCTATTCTCGGCAGTTCGGGCCGCATCAGCGGCTCTTCGTTGGAAAATTCGAACGCCGATATCGCGGATGAATTCACCAAGCTGATCGTGACACAGCAGGCCTATTCGGCGAATACCAAAGTCATCACCACCGCCAACACCATGGTACAGGATTTGCTCAATGTGCTGCGCTAAGCGGAGCGCTTAAGAATGTGCTGCGTTGAGCGCAGCAACATAGGACGTACTGCGTTACGCGCAGTCGAACTTTAGCGGACACGCAAGAATGAGTTTGACGTCAGCCCTCAGCATCGCAATGTCTGGCCTTCGCGCCAATCAGGCGTCGATCGCGATCGTGTCGTCGAACGTCGCCAATGCGCAGACGCCGGGCTATGTCGCGCAATCCGCAAACCAGACGTCGCTCGTGAGTGGCGGCATTGGCACCGGCGTGCGCGTTGATGGCGTCGACCGGCAACTCGATAAGTTTATTCAGACGCAGTTGCGAACCGAAACATCCGGTGGTGCTTACGCCACACAGACAGCCTACGGGCTTGGCCAGTTGCAATCCGTCTATGGCACGCCAGGCAGTGCCGGCACGCTGGAAGCGACCTTCGGCAACTTCACGACCGCGTTGCAGTCGCTGTCGTCAAGTCCGAACAGCCCGTCCGCACAAGTCAACGTTCTGGCCACCGCGCAATCCTTTGCGCAGTCGCTGAACGCGGCATCAAAGGGCATCCAGACGCTGCGCAACAATGCCGAGCAGAGCATTTCGGATTCGGTATCGAGCGCCAACGTCGCGCTGTCACAGATCGCAGACATCAATGGACGCCTGCAGGGGCTGAGTGTCCACGATCCAGCGGCAGCGGCGCTGATGGATCAGCGCGACAGCGCGATCACGACGCTGGCAGGGTTGATCGATGTCCGGATCACCACCGATACGTCCAACCAGACGACGGTCTACACCAATTCCGGACTGCCTCTGGTCAGTGGTGACACTGCTTCGAAATTGAACTTCAATGCACAGGGCTCGATCGACGCCAATACGCAATGGAATGCCAATCCTGCGAAATCCGGCACCGGATCAGTCAGTCTCACGCTGCCGAACGGCAGCACCACTGATCTGATCGCAAGCGGATCGATCACCTCAGGCAAACTTGCTGCCGACATCAAGCTGCGCGACACGACATTGGTGCAAGCCCAAGTGCAGGTCGATCAGTTGGCGGCAACGCTGGCGTCGTCGCTGTCCGATACGACAACTGCCGGTACCGCCGTGACGCCTGGCACGCAGTCCGGATTCGATCTCGGCACCTCCGGCATTCTCGCCGGCAACAGCATCAACCTGACCTACACTGACACGGCAACCAATACGCAAAAGCAAATCCGAATCGTGCGCGTCGATGATGCCGGCGCGCTGCCATTGTCGAATGCCGGCGCGCCTGCAAACACGCAGACCATCGGCATCGATTTTTCGGGCGGCACGGCGTCCGTGGTATCGCAACTCAATGCCGCGTTGGGCGGGGCAGGGCTGTCGTTTTCCAATCCGTCGGGATCGACGCTGCGTGTGCTGAACACCAACACCACCGCGACGGTGGATGCGGCCTCGACGACAACGACGGCAACGGCGCTAAGCAATAACGGATTGCAATTGCCGCTCTTCACCGACGGCAACAATGCCTATAGCGCAAGCATCACCGCGAACGGCGCGCAGTTGACCGGACTAGCCGGCCGCATCAACGTCAATTCCGCGGTGCTTGCCGACCCGTCGAAACTGTCGCTCTACACGTCGACGACAACGGCGGGCGACACCAAGCGTTCGGATTATCTCTACACGCAGCTCACCTCCGGCACCTTCAGCTATTCGCCGAAGACGGGCCTTGGCACGACAGCGTCACCGTTCAAGACAACGATCACAAACTACATGCAGCAATTCCTCAGCCTGCAAAGCAATGCCGCTAATACGGCGTCGCAATTGAAACAAGGACAGGACGTCGTCGTCTCGACATTGCAGGCGAAGATGCAGGCGACTTCGGGCGTCAGTATCGACAGGGAGATGTCGAGCCTGATCGCGTTGCAAAATACCTATGCGGCGAACGCGCATGTGATGTCGGTGGTTCAGCAGATGATGAACAGCCTGCTGCAAACGGTCAATTGAGGACGTAACCCATGGCAATCAACGGCGTAACCATCGGCAATTATATCCTCGGCCAATCGACGCGCAATCTGACGGATCAACTCGGCTCGTTGCAGACGCAACTGGCATCCGGCAAAAAATCGACGACCTATGCCGGCATGGGCGTCAACGAAGGATTCGCGATTGCCGCGCGCGCGCAGCTGTCGAACATCTCGGCTTTCACCGACACGATAACCAAGATCAACACCACGATCGGCGTCGCCAACACGGCGCTGCAATCGCTGGTGACGATCGGCAATCAGGCGAAATCAGCGGCCGCCAGCGGGTCGCAGACGATCGGCAGCGGCGGTCAGACCATTGCGCAGCAAAGTGCTGTGGCGCAATTGTCGACAGCACTCGGCATTCTCAACACGCAATCCGGCGACCGCTATATATTTTCCGGCAGCGCGATCGATACGGAGCCCGTGGCATCGGCCGATCAGATCCTGAACGGCAGTGGCGCGGCCGCCGGCCTGAAGACCGTCATCGCCGAGCGTCAGCAGGCGGACCTCGGCACCGATGGGCTTGGCCGCGTTGCCATCACTCAGCCGACCGCAACATCGGTCTCGATCGCGGAGGATGTCGCGGGTTCGCCGTTCGGTCTCAAGCTCAATGCCATCAATTCGTCGCTGACCGGCGCGACGATATCCGGCCCGACCGGGACGCCGGCTGCGGTATCTGTCGACCTCGGTACGACCAACCCGAACAGCGGCGACAAGATAAGCTTCTCGTTCAACTTGCCGGACGGAACGACGGAATCGATTTCGCTCACGGCTTCAAGCGCGACGCCGACACCGGCGGGAAGTTTCGCGATCGGGGCGACGCCGACAGCGACAGCGGCCAATCTCAATGCGGCCGTTAACACCGCCGTCGGCACGCTCGCCAAGACATCACTGGTGGCAGCTTCCGCGATTCAGGCCTCGAACAATTTTTTCGGTGCGCCGCCGCTGCGCGTCGGCGGCGCGCCGCTCGGCAGTGCGACGTCGCTCGTCGCCGGCACCGCCGCAAATACCGTGTCGTGGTACAAAGGCGAAGCGGGCAGCGGCCCGGCGCGGGCGTCATCGTCGGCGCGTATCGATCAGTCGATCAATGTGCAGTTCGGCGCGCGTGCCAATGAAGACGGGATCCGCAATCAGTTACAGGCGATTGCGACCTTTGCTGCGGTGACGACGTCGCCGACCGATGTGAACGCGGCCGCGCAGGTGTCGGCGCTGAGCCAGCGCGTCACGCAGGGTCTGTCGAGCAAGCCAGGCGTGCAGGGCATCACCGACATTCAGGCGGATTTCTCCGCCGCGCAGGTGACGATAGGCGACGCCAAGGCGCGCCAGACCCAGACGCAATCCGTCTTGCAGGGGATCGTCGATCAGGCGGAGAACGTGTCGCCGAGCGAAGTCGCGACGCAGATCCTGGCACTGCAGACGGCGCTGTCGGCGTCGTATCAGACGACCGCCACGCTGTCGCAACTTACATTAACAAAATATTTATAAGGCGGCCGTCGTTCCGGAATGAAGCGCGTGTCGGCGCAGCCGATGCGTGACTGAGGTCCGGAATCCATAATCTCTCAGGGAGTTTGGATTCCGGGCTCGATCGTCATGCGCAAGCCTGCGCACAACGACCGCCCCGGAATGACAAATTTTTAAGCCGACTGCCTGACCTCAGCCAATAACGTCTCTTCATGCGCGATCAGCTTGCGGGCTTGTTTCAGCGCCAGATACATCTCGCCGCCGAGAATATGCGTGTTGATCGCCTCGATAAACGGCCAGGCGCTAGGCGCGGTCATCATGATATCGCGGACCAGATTAAAGTAGGTCGGGTGATGCTGCACCGGATCGGGCGACAGATACATCAACTGCACCGACAGATAGACCAGCTTGGCCGGGGTGTCGGCCGTCGCCGGTGTCATGATGTCTTTTTCGCGCAGGATCGGGATGCGATCGCCCTGGATCAGCAACCTGGCGCGCTGGTCGGTATTGGTGATGACGCTGGCACCGATGATGATGCGTTCGTGCGGTTTCAGTTCGACCTTAAGGGCCATTGCAATCTCCGATAATGCAAAAAGACACGCCACAACTTAAGATATGGGGTGGGGTGTCGAGACAATTCATACTGTTGCGCGACGATGGTTAATCGTTCGTCACGATCGGAGCAGCGCGCAAAGCGATCATTTGCAAATCATGCCGTCATTATTGGCGAAATTGGATTCGCGGTCGATGGTTTGCGCGGACCGGTGTGGTGAACGCCGGTAAAATCCGTTCACGCAATCTTAGCCTCTTGATCCCATTGTCGTGACGTCGCTGAAAAAGATCAGCGCTACGCATTTGCCAACGTTCACACCAGAAAGGTATGACAATGTCCGGTATCGTTCTCTCTTCATCAGTTCGCCAGAACCTTTTGTCCTTGCAGTCCACCGCTGAACTGCTCTCGACCACGCAGAGCCGCCTCTCGACCGGCAAGAAGGTCAACACCGCTCTCGACAACCCGACCAACTTCTTCACGGCCCAGTCGCTCGACAACCGCGCCGGCGACATCAACAATCTGCTCGACGGCATCGGCAACGGCGTGCAGGTTCTGCAGGCTGCCAACACCGGCATCACCTCGCTGTCCAAGCTGGTCGATACCGCAAAGTCGATCGCCAACCAGGTGCTGCAGCAACCCACCGGTTATACGGCCAGATCGTCGTCGACATCGACGACGGTCGTCGGCAGCGCGGCCAATATTGTCGATGGCGTCCATATTAAAGCAAC
>JAYUEY010000165.1:0-6751 GCA_043739005.1 Tardiphaga sp. | reverse complement strand
TGGTCTTGCCATGTTCGCGCGCCAGCAAGTCCGCCAGTTTGTCGTAGTCGCGGTGCGCCAATTCGAGGAATTTCATCAGCACGCGAGCACGGCGCTGCGGGTTGGTGTTGCCCCAGCCGATCTGCGCCTGAATCGCGTTTTCGATTGCAGCGCGCATTTCGGCCTTAGAGGCAAGATCAACCTTGCCTTGAACATCACCCGTCATTGGCTCGAAAACGTCAGCCGTGCGGCCAGATGTGCCCTTAACTTCTTTGCCGCCGATGAAATGTCCAATTGAACGCATAAAATCCTCCACAGGCCGACGATCCGACGTGATTTTTCACCATCTTGCAGGCTTTGAACGTTTTGAAAAGGCCTCGCTCGACAAAGCCGATACAGTAGCTTGCTGCGCAACGCAGCCCTGCGTTGACGGGCAGCACGAACACGTCGGTATAACGCCGGGCTTCAGACCGAAAGTGAGGCTGCAGATCGCGATTTGCGAGGCGATTTTAACGCCGACGTTTTGGCAATCCGCTTTGCTCCAACAGAGGCCTGCCCCATTGCCAGCGCCGCATCGCGCCCTGCGGACAGGATCGCATCGGACATCTCGCCGGTGCCGGCGATGCGGGCCATCAGCAACGACCCAACCATGGTTGACAGCAGCGCCATCGCTTGTGTCCGCGCCGTCTTGGGGCTGCTCTCAGCAAAGTTCTCAGCGAGCAACTCGATCATCCCGTCGAGCTTGGCCGCAAAAGCCTTGCGCGTCTTGGGGCTCTCACGGGCAATATCTGCACCAAGACTCGGCAATGCGCAGCCTCGTCCGGGCGCATCGCGGTGCAACGGTGTGAGATATTTGCTGATGACCGTTTCAAGGCGCTGCGCCGGCGGTTTCTCGTCCGCGACCTTGCGCCAATTCTCGATCGAGCGGTTCATGGCAAACGTAAAGGCCTCGATGACCAGAGCCTCGCGGGACTCGAAATGCGAATAAAAGCCGCCATGTGTGAGACCGGCCTCCTTCATCAAATCGGCGACGCCGATGCCGTGCGCACCCTTTTCTCGCAACCGCACCGACGCCTTTTTGACGATGCGAGCGTGTGTCTCAACCTTATGTTCCTTGGAATAGCGCATGAGGGCTCGATCTGTTGTGAAGTCTCAAATCTAACGCCGCAAGGTCCGACGCGCAACCGGCAAGCCATCACAATCACGCCGTGAATATGACAATCATCATGTGAGTAGCATGGCTTCGCTCTGATGTTTCGTCGCCGCTTGACAGTCAAGGAAAGGCTCGCAATCAAGTGCCAGACAAACGCAAAAGGTTGAAATGATGGACATGCTGAATCACCATTGCGGGATTTCCCGCGACGCTCGCAATGTCGTCTGGCTGACGATCTGCAATGCCGGATCGTTGAACATCCTCGGTACGCCAGTCATCCAGGGCGTTCGTGACGGCCTCAAGCAATTAGCCGAGGACGATACGATCCATGCGCTCGTCATCGCGGGCCAGAGCGAAAAGAGCATGATCGGTGGCGCCGACATCAAGGAAATGGCGACGCTCGACCAGACCTCGGCCGAGCGCTTTATCTCCGGGTTGCGCGATTTGTGTGAGGCCGTCCGCAATTTCCCCGCACCGGTGATCGCGCGCATTCCCGGCTGGTGCCTCGGCGGCGGGTTGGAGTTCGCAGCCGCCTGCGACTTTCGCGTCGCCTCCCATGATTCGAAATATTCAATGCCGGAAGTACGCGTCGGCATCCCTTCGGTGATCCACGCAGCATTGCTACCGCGCCTGATCGGTTGGGGCCGCGCACGATGGCTCATCATGACAGCGGCAACGATCGATGCGCCAACCGCCTTGCAATGGGGCCTCGTTGATGTCGTCGCCGAACCGAACCAGCTCGATGCAGCCGTCGAGACAACACTCGAATTACTGCTGGAATGCGCCCCGCTGGCCCTTCGCTCGCAGAAAGCGATGCTGAAACAATGGGAAGACCTGCCGCTGAAGGATTCTATCGACATGAGCGTGAAGATCTTCGGTCAGGCCTATCTGACCGGCGAACCGCAGCGGCTGATGCAAGACTTTATCGATCGCAAGAGATGACATCGCTGCGTTGCAAAAAAAATAGCTTTCCAATAAGCCGCTCGCCATACCATGATGTTCGTCATTCAAACTGATACGAAAGTAATGGGCAGGACTATGGCATGATTTCCGATCGGCTCGCCGCCTCACTCGCCCGCCGCAACATTCATTATGGATGGGTGATGGTCGGCGTCACCTTCCTGACGGCGCTGGTCAGCGCCGGCGCTGTCGGTGCTCCCGGCGTCTTCATCCTGCCGCTGCAAAAGGAGTTCGGCTGGACGACGGCGGAGATTTCATCCGCGCTATCGATCCGCCTCGTCCTGTTCGGACTGATCGCCCCGTTCGCAGCAGCGCTGCTTAATCGCTACGGCTTGCGCAACGTCACGCTGATCGCGTTGCTGATTGTCGTCTCCGCATTGGTTGCCTCACTCTTCATGACTCAACTTTGGCACTTGATGTTGCTGTGGGGCGTCGTCGTCGGCATCGGTACGGGTCTCACAGCGCTAGTGCTCGGGGCGACCGTTGCCGCGCGCTGGTTCAATGCGCGTCGAGGCCTCGTCGTCGGCATGCTCACCGCCAGCGCGGCCACCGGCCAGTTGATTTTCCTGCCGATCCTCGCCGCCCTCACCGACCATGTCGGCTGGCGTTCGGCGATGGCGCTGATGTGCGTCATGCTCGGCATCGCCGCCGCCGCCGTTTTGCTTGTGATGCGCGACCGGCCGAGCGATCTTGGCCAGCGTCCGTTCGGCGACACGAGCACCGATCCCATCGTTGCACCACCGCCGTCTACTGCGCCAATTATGGCGGCGGCGCTCGGTGCCCTCCGCGATGCCGCCAAGACGCGCGTGTTCTGGATTCTGTTCGGGACGTTCTTCATCTGTGGCGCCAGCACCAATGGTTTGGTGCAAGTGCATCTCATCCCGATGTGCGCCGACTTCGGGATTCCACAAGTGCAGGCCGCAGGCCTGCTCGCTGCGATGGGAGTTTTCGATTTCGTCGGCACAATCGCATCGGGCTGGCTGTCGGATCGCTACGACAATCGCTGGCTACTTTTCTGGTATTACGGCCTGCGCGGCCTATCGCTGCTGTTCCTGCCGATGACGGATTTCTCGTTCTACGGCCTATCACTGTTCGCGATGTTTTATGGGCTCGACTGGATCGCGACCGTGCCTCCGACCGTGCGTCTCACGGCGCAGCGCTTCGGACCTGAACGCGCGGGACTCGTGTTCGGCTGGATCTTTGCCGGACATCAATTAGGCGCTGCAATGGCGGCCTTTGGAGCCGGCCTGTCACGGACCGAGTTGAACAGCTATCTGCCGGCGTTTTTTGTCGCCGGTGCGCTGTGCGTTGTTGCGGCCGGCTTGGTGCTAATGATTTCGAAGCCGGTACCGAAAGTGACGGCAACATAGTTCTGTCACCCTGAGGCGTGCGCTTCTTTGCGCGCGCCTCAACGACATTTTTTCGATTACGGCCGGATCGCCATCTTCGTTGCAAGGCCAGGTATGCGCAGCGGCTCAGCGAGCCGCGCGAAATCGCAAATCAGCGAGCGCGTCTTGCGCGGGTCGATGATTTCCTCGACCCAGAAACGCTCTGCCGACCGGAACGGCGAGCGCAGCTTGTTGAGCCGGTCCTCGATCGCCTTTAACTCGGCAGCCGGATCCTCCGCCGCCGCGATGTCTGCACGATAGGCCGCCTCGATGCCGCCTTCGAGCGGCAGTGATCCCCAATACGCCGACGGCCAGGCATAACGCAGCGACACCCGCCCGGCCGGCTGATGCACCACGCCGGCCACGCCGAAAGCGTTACGGATGATGATCGTGCACCATGGCACGGTGGATTGATTGACCGCCGCCATCGCCCGGACACCATGGCGGATCGTTGCGGCCTTCTCAGCTTCGAGGCCAATCATGAAACCGGGGCAATCCATCAGATAGACCATCGGCAGATGGAAGGTCTCGGCAAGATCGACATAACGAATGACCTTGTCGCAGGCCTCCGCCGTCCACGAGCCGCCGTAGTGATAAGGATCGCTAGCGAGCAGCATGACTGCACGGCCATCGAAGCGCGCGAAGCCGGCGATGATCGAGCGGCCGAAATTCGAGCCCATCTCGAAGAACGAATCCTTGTCGACGACCGATTCGATAATCGGGCGCATCTTATAAACCTGCCGGCGATTGCGCGGCACAGCCTTCAACAGCTTTTCGTCAGAGCGCTCGGGATCGTCATGGCAGGCGATCGTCGGCGGCACATCGAATACCGACGACGGCAGATAGGACAGGAATTTGCGCGCGCAGGCAAAAGCTTCTTCCTCGGTCTCGACGGCATGATCGACGCCGCCCGCGCGGGTCTGGATGTCGGAGCCGCCGAGTTCTTTTTTCTCCAACGATTGTCCGAGCCGCGCCACGACGGGCGGACCGGCAACGAACATTGCGGAGTTCGTCGTCATCACCGAATAATGGCTGGCTGCAAGACGCGCCGCGCCAAGGCCGGCAACCGAACCGAGGCCGAGGCCGACCACCGGCACATGCGCCATGTTGAGTGTCGTATACATATACCATTGCGTGCCGCCGATGCCGCCCGGCAGATTGGCAGCACCTTTGGTCTCAATGGTCTTGACCGAGCCACCGCCGCCGGAGCCTTCGATCACGCGGATGATCGGCAGCCGGAAATCATGCGCCATCTGTTCGGCCATCAAGGGCTTGGCCGAGATCGACGCATCGGCCGAGCCGCCGCGCACGGTGAAGTCGTCACCGACAACGACGACCGTGCGGCCATCGACTTTGCCGCGACCAAACACGCAATTGGCCGGCGTCAACATTTGGAATTCATTGGCGGAATCATATTCGGCAATGCCGGACACCGCGCCAATCTCATGGAACGTTTTCGCATCGACGAGGTGACCGATGCGTTCGCGAACATTGAGCCGGCCCTGATCGCGCTGGCGCTTGACCTTGTCGGCGCCGCCCATCTGCTGCGCAAAGGCTTCGCGGCGTGCGAGTTCATCCAGTTCCGGCTGCCAGCTCATAACGTTTTTTTCTCCGCTACTTTTGACGTTTCTTGTCGGGACGCCGGCGCGGTCGCCAGTCGTGTCGTTCGAACGCCGACTAAGTCAGGTCTTCTCGGTCCGATTGCGGCTTGCGTCGTAAAGTCCGCCTTCCGCATTCTCGATCAGCTTTTGCAGATCACGCGACAACGCCAATAGCTTCGGAGCGATCTCGCTGCGCAACCGCGCCTCATCATACATCGTGGCTAACAGCCCGATCGTGACGACGACATAGGTCTGGTATTGCGGCGACCACAATGGCGCGGCGATGCCATTGATATGCGGGCTCCAGTAACCGCACGCCGTGACGTAGCCCTGCTCACGCAACGCGATGCGGTTTTCGGGGAGGCGCTCGCGCAGGATCGGCGCTTCCTTCGGCAGTTCGCGCTCGATATCGGCCATCAGCGCGTCACCGCGCGGTACGTCGAGCGCGGCCATATAAGCGTGGCCGGCCGCCGTGCGCGTCATAGCAATGCGCGATCCCGTCGAGGAATGCAGCCCAAGCGCATGCGGCGCGCGGGCATATTCGAGATAGACCAGATGAAAGCGATCCGGCACCACAAAGCCGATCGTGCCCGGCACATCTTCGGCGACGTCCTGCAAACGCATCCGGATCAGATTGCGCAATTGCAGACCGCGCAGCAACGACGTGCTCATCGCTACAGCACTTGGGCCGATGCGATACTTCTGGTCATTCGGCAAATAGACGAGTTGACCCATGCGCGTCAGCGTATGCGTCAGCCGGGACACGGTCGAGCGCGGCAATCCGCATCGGCTTGAAATTTCCAGATTGCCGAGCCGTGCTTCGTGGCCTTCGAAACAGCGCAGCACGTCGAAGGCGCGCGACACCACCTGAATGACATCGCCCTCACCGGCGAGATCACTGGCCAGAATGCCTTCCCGACTCAATCGTTCGGAGCGTCGTCCCATTTGAGCGTTCCCGTTGGCTTCGTCCCAATTTTCTTGGTGTTTTGCCGTCCGCGAGATCGCGCTCGCAGCGTTGTTAGATTCAGCGTATTCCGCTTGGCGAAATAAAATTCCACTTGCAGATCACGCTACATCAGGCAATCCTCGGCGACAACAGCAAGCCGCCGGGCGCATGCCCGCTTCCAGAAAAGCGCAGGGTTCAGTCGGCCATCCGGGCTGGCGCTTCCCATGCGCCGCGGCTGTCCAAGGGAGAGACGATGCCTGAAATCAAAATCGTGTCCGATGTCGCTGGTCGCGTCTGTGCTCTTTCGTTCAATGTCGGCGATGCCGTCAGCGATGGCGACGAGATTGCTTTCGTCGAAGCGATGAAGATGGAAATCCCCGTCACCGCGACGGCCAACGGAAAAATCAAATCCGTCTTGGTGCAGATCGATGATGTGCTGACCGAGGGTCAGGTGGTCGCGATCCTTGAAACCTAGGTTGCAAATTGCAGTCGAGGTCGCAATCGACCATCCGTCCATCGCTTGCTGCGGACTATAACTTGCGTTTGTCGGACCAAAGAGTGTTGGTGCGAGCACGACGAACTCCTCAAATAATCTACGCGACGTGGACACCGGACAGACCTCGCGTTCTCGCGGCGCTATGCGCCCGAGGGATGCTGCATTCCCGCCCTCACAATTGAGAGGGCGTGCGGAACGCCGGGTGCCCGATGCACCCTTGGCCCGGAC
>JAYUEY010000164.1:0-4982 GCA_043739005.1 Tardiphaga sp. | reverse complement strand
AAGAAGCGCTCCGCTACGTCGCTCGGCAGATCGCTCGTCATATGGTCGTGCCGTGCAGCGACGACCTCTGCCGCGTAGGCTTTCCGCGCTGCGCGGATCGCATCGCGCGACGGCGGTGCCTCGCGTTTGGCGAGCGCGACGCCGCAATCATGCAGAAAAGCCGATATCGCCTCGCGCGCCTGGGTCAGCAACGGGCCGAAGCGCAACAAAATGACCGCTGGCAGAGGCGTCGAGGCGGCACGGCCGACCATCACCATATCGTGGCGCAAGCGTAACAGCGTCCGCAGCAGCGGCCCGGTGTCTGGACCCATCGCAACGCGCACGCGACGCTCGCGTTCTGCTTCGAGCGCGACGCTGTTCAGCGCGACGAGTGATTGGCCAATGCCGTCCTGGAGCTGATGCAGGCCGTCGCGGTCGATGCCGCCGGTGAGGCCAGCCAGCAATCCCTCGAAGGCGACCGCCATCAATTCGAGCGCGCGGGCACCTGCGGCAACGGCAAGCGCATGCGCCCGCGACGGCAACACGATAAAGGAGACGCCGAGGCCGGTGAAAGCACCGACGGCGACTTCCAGCACGCGATCGATCGCGGAGGCGACCGGATCGATATGCGACATCAGCGGCACCAACAGCACGATGATCGCCGTGACGGGCGCGGCGTTGAGACCGGGACGCATCGCGGCGATCAGCGCCATCGGCAGGATCGCCAGCGCCAGCACGACCAGGAGCGCCCATTCGCTGGTGTGCGGAATGAACACCGCGAGAAGGCCGCCATACAGCGCGCCGCCGAGCGTGCCCATCAGATAGTCGCCGGTGGTTTTCAGCGAACGGCCGACACTCATCTGGGTGACGATGATCGAGGTCAGCACGGCCCAAAGCGGCAAATGCAGATGCAAAGCCTGCGCGACGACATAAGATAGCAGCGACGCGACCGTGATCCGCAGCGCAAGTCCGATTTCGCTGCGCCGCGTATCCGCCAGTTCGCGCAGCCGTGTCCATGCATGTGCCATCGCTGCTGTATCGCATACTGGCGGAATGCAACCAACCCACGTGATGGACCATCTTGTTGCGTCGTGCTTTGCTGGCGGCAACAAGACGGCAACAAGAAAAGTCGAGGGAGTGCACGATGACGTTGAGCGTCGATCTGTTTTTTTCGTTTCGCAGCCCCTACAGCTATCTCGCCCTTTCAAAAACGCGCGAAATGGTCGCGACCTATGACGTTGCGGTCAAGTTGCGTCCAGTTTACCCGCTGGCGGTGCGCGTCCCCGGCTTTTTCAAGCGCGCCAATCCGCAATTCGCGAAATATATCGTGCGCGATTCCCTCCGCGTCGCGCAGCGCGAAAATATTCCGTTCCGCTTTCCGCGTCCTGATCCGATTGTGCAGGACATGGAAACGCTTGATGTCGCGGAGCATCAACCGCATATCCACCGGCTGACGCGGCTTGGCGCACTGGCGCAGTCTCAAGGACGATCGCTAGAGTTCGTGTCGGCAATCGCACCCGTATTGTGGAATGGTGAGGTTGCTGGCTGGAACGAAGGCGACCATCTGGTTCAAGCGGCGGCGGCGGCAGGCTTCGATCTGCCTGGCATGGACGCGGCGATCACGGCCGACCCGCAGCATTGCGAGCGCGTAATCAGCGAGAACGAAAAGGACCATGCCGCCTCCGGCCATTGGGGCGTGCCCACTTTTGTCTTCGAGGCCGAGCCGTTTTTCGGACAGGATCGGATCGATACGCTGATCTGGCGCATGGAGAGCAAAGGTCTGACGCGCCGTAGCGGGCGTTGACGTCTTGCCGGGACGGACGTACCGAACAATAAAAGTAACACTGACGAGGCACCCATGGCCGATGAAAC
The DNA here is from genome assembly GCA_043739005.1 of Tardiphaga sp. Lineage (GTDB taxonomy): Bacteria > Pseudomonadota > Alphaproteobacteria > Rhizobiales > Xanthobacteraceae > Tardiphaga. The sequence goes on along the minus strand of JAYUEY010000164.1, from coordinate 3,131 downwards.
CGCAACGCTTGCCGCCTATGTCGCCAACCTCAAATTCGATGATATTCCGCAGGAGGTGCTGACCCGCGCCAAGACGCTGACGCTGGACTTCCTCGGCAGCGCCATCCGCGCGCGCAAGGAGTCTGAATCGACGCCATCGATCATCAAGATGGTCGAGGCGCTGTCACTCGATGGAAAAGGCGATTCGACCGTGTTCGGCGATACGCGAACCTGGACGCCGGCCGTCGCGGCTTTGCTGAACGGCGCAATGGGCCATTCGCTCGATTTCGACGACACCCATGCAGATTCCTCGCTGCATCCCTCCGCGCCGGTGGTACCGGCCGCTTTCGCCGTCGGCGAGATGATGGGGTCGTCCGGCCGCGACGTGCTGACTGCGATCGTTGCCGGTTACGAGGTCTGCTGCCGGCTCGGCAACGCGCTCGATCCCACGTCGCATTATGCGCGCGGATTCCACCCCACCGCGACCGCGGGCACTTACGGTGCTGCCGCTGCGGCGGCGAAACTGTTTGGGCTGTCCAAAGAGCAGATCGTGTCGGCCTTTGGCGTGTCCGGAAGTCAGGCGGCTGGTTCGCTGCAATTCCTCGTCAACGGCGCATGGAACAAGCGCTATCAGGTGGGGGCCGCTGCGATGAACGGCGTTATCGCCGCGACACTGGCGCGCAATGATTTTCTCGGCTCCAGCGCATCCGTCGAGGGCAAGCATGGTCTGCTGGTCGGCTATAGCGACGACGCGCATCCCGAAAAAGCCGTTGCTGATCTGGGCTCCGTCTACGAGACGATGAAGATCGGCGTGAAGCCATATCCGAGCTGTCGTTATACGCACGCCGCGATCGATGCGCTGATCGCGATGCGCCGTGAGCACAATCTCACGCCGGACCAGGTGAGGCGCGTCGAGATCGGGCTGCATCGCAACGGGATTACGCTGACCGGTGACGAAGCCACCAAGCGGCGGCCAAGTTCGATTGTCGGCGGCCAGTTCTCGATGTTCTTCACGGGCGCGCTGGCGCTCGATCAGGGCCGTTTCGGCTGGGATGATTATGCGCGGCTCGGCGACGAGGCGATCAATGCGCTCGCCGACAAGTTTGACGTTGTACAGGACGATCGCCTCGAGGGCCGGCCGCATCCGTTTGGCGCGCGTGTCAGCATCGAAACCGATGACGGCATTCACGAGCGAATCTATCACGATCCCTCGGGCGAGCCGGGATCGTTCCCGGACGCGCTGGCGATGCAGCAGAAATTCCTGCTGCTCGCGCGTCCCGTTCTCGACAAGCGTGCCGACACATTCGCGGACGCCATCATGGCGCTTGAGACGTTCGATCGCGTTTCGACGGCGACGATGATGGGGCGGCAGTAACGCCGCGCGGAATGCTTGTTTACAGGTGCTGACTCCCGGACGTATCGTGCCTGATAACGATAAAAACCGGGAGGATACAATGAAGCGCTTGCTTGCGATCACGCTCGCGACATCTTTTGGATTGACGGCCGGGTCTGCCGTGCTGGAACAGGCCGGTTCGGCCTTCGGCCAGAGCGACGCCGGATTTGCAACGCTGCTCGACTCCACCAAGATGGGCGAGTGGGACCGGGTCGGTGATGCCAACTGGGAGATGAAGGACGGCGCGCTTACCGCCGACAAACTCGTCGATCCCAAGATTCTATCTTACCTCGTGACCAAATCCTCTTACAAGGATTTCCAGATCAAGGCCGAGTTCTGGGCGGATGCTGACGCCAATAGCGGCATCTTCATTCGCTGCGACAATCCGAAGGTGATCGATTCAAAGGGCTGCTACGAGGTCAACATCTTCGACAAGCGACCTGATCCGTCCTACGGCACCGGCGCGATCGTCGATGTCGCCAAGGTCGATCCGATGCAGAAGGCGGTCGGCAAATGGAACACGTTCGACATCACCGCAAAAGGTGACCATCTCGTCGTCATCATGAACGGCGAGAAGACCGCAGATGTGCATGACACCAAACATGCGGCCGGACCGTTCGCTTTGCAATATGGTGCGGGTACGATCAAATTCCGCAAGGTACAAATCAAGGCGCTGTGACGAGCGTCTTGTCGCTACGAGCGGATTGACTCTTATTCAGCCGTCATCGCCCGGCCGCGTGCGCACTTGCGCACGAGGACCGAGCGATCCAATATTCCGCGACGATGAAGTTGAACTCTCACATCACGGAAGACAGGACCATCCACTTTCGCGGATGATGACGACTGCGTATTGGTCTAGCCGTTAGGAAGCAAAATGAGTTGGATGCCATCTCAAGATCCCACCCTCGGTGATGCGCAAAGCTGCGACGCGCTGGAATTGGTCATCGTCCCGCGCACGCGCGATCTCGGTGACGGTTTTCAGGTCCGCCGCGCGCTGCCGCATGGCAAACGGCAGATGGTCGGCCCCTTCATCTTCTTCGATCATTTCGGCCCCGTGCAATTCATGTCCGGCAAGGGCATGGATGTACGGCCGCATCCCCATATCGGCCTCGCCACCGTAACCTATCTCTTCGACGGCTCGATCATGCATCGCGACAGCGAAGGCAATGTTCGCGAGATCCAGCCCGGCGCGATGAATCTGATGACCGCCGGGCGCGGCATCGCGAATTCCGAGCGCACGCCCGATGTGCAGCGCCGCGACGGACAAATGATGCTCGGTCTGCAAAGCTGGATCGCGCTACCGAAAGCGTCCGAAGAAATCGCGCCGTCGTTCCAGCATTATGCCGCAGGTGTATTGCCCAGTATCAGCGATACCGGCTTCACGGCGAGGGTGATCGCCGGCCGTGCGTTCGGCGTCACGTCTCCCGTCGCGATGGTGTCGCCGTGGTTTTATGCCGAGGTGGCGCTCGCCGAAGGCAAGACCGTGTCGCTCGATCCCGATCATGAAGAGCGCGCGATCTATGTCGTCGAAGGCGAGATCGAGATCGCCGACGATCGCCATGTCGGGCCGTGTCTGCTGATTTTCAGGCCTGGCGATGCGATCACCGTTCGTGCCGTGCGTGCTGCGCGGATGATGTTCCTCGGCGGCGATGCGCTGGAAGGTCCGCGCCATCTGTGGTGGAATTTCGTGTCGTCGAGCAAGGAGCGGATCGAGCAGGCCAAGCAAGACTGGAAGATGGGCCGCTTCGATCATGTGCCT
>JAYUEY010000163.1:0-2891 GCA_043739005.1 Tardiphaga sp. | reverse complement strand
CGCCGCCATCGTCACGACCACCGCCCAGATCGGCCGTTCCATCGCGGCCACGAAGGAGCGCAACGCGATGTAGCCGAGCGACGGCAGGAAGCCCCACATCACCGCATGCACGAAGCGCTGCGCATCGGCAGCCAGTTGCGGCTCCTGCCGGAACAGCAGCAATACGCTTTCGGCATGCCACAGCACCAGCCATGCCGGCACCGAGATGATGACGGCCGACCATAACCCCTGCCGAAACGTGCGACGCACCTCGCGCACGGCTTTTCGTTTTCGCCCGAAGGCTTCCGCCATCATCGGCGATGTCGCGTTGATGACGCCGATCGCGAAAATCAGAATGGCAAAATACAGATTGACCCCAAGCGTGCCGGCGGCAAGCTCATGCGCGCCGAGCCGACCGAGGACGATCACGTCAGTCGTGGTCAGCGCGATCTGGGCGAGGTTTGTCAGCACCAATGGCCAGCCGAGCGCCAACGTCGCGCGCAGCTCTGTGGTCCACGCGCGCCGCGCGGCCAATTCATGTGTCATCGTGATGGTCATCGGCGCTCTATGATTGATTGGCGCGACGAAAATGCGACAAGCCGCTACGGCTTAGCCAAATCCCCTGCCCCGATCCAGAACACTTCGCCTTCGGAGTCCTCGGTATCGAGCCACAGCAGCGGCAAGTCGGGAAACGCCGCGTCCATCGCCGGACGACAACGCCCGATCTCGCAAAGCAATCCGCCATGCGGATTCAGATGCGCCGCCGCCTCAGCCATGATCCGGCGCACGATATCGAGCCCATCATCACCGCCGTCAAACGCCATCGCTGGCTCGAAGCGGCACTCGCGCGGCAGATCGGCCATGCCCTGCGCATCGACATATGGCGGATTGCTGATGATGAGATCATAGCAGGTATCGCCGAGCGGCCTGAACAGATCGCCTTTGTGGAGCGTGATGCGATCGCCGAGGCGATAATCCGAGACGTTTCGCGCCGCGACCTTCAAGGCGTCGGCGGAGAGGTCGACCGCATCGATGCGCGCCTGCGGGAAATGATGCGCGGCCAAAATCCCGAGACAGCCCGAACCGGTGCAGAGATCGAGCACGCTGTCGACCGCATGCGGATCGTCGATCAGCGAACCATCTTCACCGCTGAAATGCGTGTCGAGCAATTCGCCGATGAAAGAGCGCGGCACGATGGTGCGCTCATCGACATAAAACGGCAGCCCACGCATATAGATCTTGTTCAGCAGATAGGCGGCAGGCTTTCGCGTTTTGACGCGCGCGTCGATTGCCGCGAGAATTTGTTTCGCTTCCGCCTGGGTCACACGCGCCTGCGCGAACATCTCGAACTGGTCGGGATGTAGATGCAACACCTCGCCAACGATGAAGGCGGCTTCCGCGATCGGATCGGTGGTGCCATGCGCGAACACGACCTTGGCGTTCGCAAAACGGCTGACCGCATAGCGCACGAAATCAAAAAGGGTCACGAGATCGCCGGCCTTGATGGGCAGAGGCTTGACCGGCAGCATCTTTGTGGCGAGCATCTTCTTCTTTCCGGCGCGAGGCGAATTTTGGTTCATTGCGCCTTGCTCCATCGCGATACGGCGTCGTCATCGCGCTCATGGGCCTCGACCCATTGGTGGCCGTCGGCGGTTTCCTCATGCTTCCAGAACGGCGCATGTGCTTTGAGGTAATCCATCAAGAATTCGGCGGCATGAAACGCAGCGCTGCGATGCGCCGACGCCGTCACGACCAGCACGATATTCTCGCCTGGCAGGATGCGGCCGACGCGGTGGATGATGGTCAACCCCGTCAGCGGCCAGCGCGAGATGGCTTCCGCGACATGGCGGCCGATCTCGGCCTCGGCCATGCCGGGATAATGCTCCAGCGTCAGCGCCGCCGTCTCGCCGCCGCGACAGACGCCGCTGAAGCTGACGACCGCGCCGATATCGGTGCGGCCTTTGGACAGCGCCGCGATCTCGGCGGCGGTGTCGAAATCGGTATCCTGAATGCGGATGGTGGTCGGAATGGTCACGGCGCTCAGCCGCCGGTCATCGGCGGAAAGAATGCAACCTCGCGCGCGCCTGAGATCATCGCATCGGACTGAACATGGGTGTGATCGATCGCGGCGCGGATCACCTTGGGCTTGTCGAAGGCGTGGGCATATTCGTCGCCGCGCGCCGTCAGCCATGCGATGAGATCGCCGACCGTCGTCACGTCAGCCGGCGGCTCAATCATTTCCTCGGCCTTGCCGATGCGCTCGCGGACCCAAGCGAAATATTTGACTTTCATGCATCCTCCTCGATGAGGTGATGGATGCCGGCTCGGAAATAATCCCACCCGGTATAGATCGTGAAAATCGCCGAAATCCACAGCAACACGATTCCGATCAACGACGTAAAAGGCAGCACCTGATCGCCGGCCTCACCCGCCAGCAGGAAACCGATCGCCACCAGTTGCACGGTGGTCTTCCATTTCGCGAGCTTCGTGACCGGCACGCTGACACGTAACACGGCAAGATATTCGCGCAGGCCCGAAACCAAAATCTCGCGGCACAGGATCACGATCGCGGCCCACAACGTCGCGCCGCGAATGCTGAAATCCGCCGCCAGCATCAGCAGGCAGGATGCGACCAGCAACTTGTCGGCGATCGGATCGAGCATCCGGCCGAATGCCGAATGCTGGTCCCAGATGCGGGCATAGTAGCCGTCGAGAAAGTCTGTCACGGCCGCCGCGATGAACACAGCGAGGGCGACCCAGCGCAGCCACAACGGCCCTTCGAGGATGGACTGCCAATAGATACAGGCGACCACCACCGGCACGGCGGCGATGCGGGAGTAAGTCAGCAGGTTCGGCACGGAAAATGCGCGGCCCGCTGACCTTTTGGTGGTGACGGTGTTCATGCGCCTTAC
>JAYUEY010000162.1:0-4458 GCA_043739005.1 Tardiphaga sp. | reverse complement strand
AGCAGCAGCAGCTTCGACGTCGTTTCGGCAAAGAAGGACCGGTCCAATTTGTCATCGGTCTTGAAGGTCAGATTGCCGAGATCAGCGACGTGACCCTTCAGCGTACGGACCCAGCCCTTGTCGGAGATCACGACCGTCACCGGCTCGCGCTCGACGAAAGACTCCTCAAGCATCGCCAGATCATGCTCCGGCGCATCCGCGAAGATCGTGCGGCGCTTGCCCAGCGGCGTCTTCGGCCCGAACAATTCGCGCACTGTGCGAACCTGTTCACCGACCTTGGCCCATTGTTCGGTCTCCGATGCCAGCACCGCATTGATGCCTTTCAACTCGGCGCGCAGCTTCTTGTCTTCGGTGCGAATTTCGAACTCTTCGAGCTTGCGCAAACTGCGCAGCCGCATGTTGAGGATCGCTTCGGCCTGAACATCCGTCAGCTTAAAGGCGGACATTAAAGCGGGTTTTGGTTCATCCTCGTTACGGATGATGCGGATCACCTCGTCGATGTTGAGGTAGGCGATCAGATAGCCGCCGAGCACTTCGAGCCTGTGCTCAATCTGCGCCTTGCGGTGCTGCGAGCGGCGCAGCAAGACATCGCGCAGATGGTCGAGCCATTCCCGTAGACATTCCGCGAGGCCAAGCACCTTTGGAATACGGCCCTTGACCAGCACGTTGAGGTTCAGCGGAATTTTGCTTTCCAGCTCAGTCAAACGAAACAGCGACTCCATCAGGATTTCGGGATCGACTGCCCTCGTTTTGGGCTCGATCACGACACGAATATCCTCGGCGGATTCGTCGCGCACATCGCCGATCAGCGGCAGTTTCTTCTCGTTCAGGAGCTCGGCGACCTTCTCGATGAGCCGCGACTTCTGCACCAGCCACGGAATCTGAGTGATGACCACCACCCACATGCCGCGCGCGCCTTCCTCCTGATGCCATTTCGCGCGGGTGCGGAACGAACCGCGCCCGGTCGCATAGGCTTCCGCAATGCTCTCTTTCGAGTCGACAATGATGCCGCCGGTCGGAAAATCCGGACCCTTGACGAAGCGCATCAACGCCTTGGAGGCCGTGTCGGGCTTGTCGATCAGATGCAGCGCGGCGTCGCAGAGTTCGGCCGCATTGTGCGGCGGGATCGAGGTCGCCATGCCGACGGCGATGCCTTGCGCACCATTTGCCAGCAGATTTGGAAAGCCGCCGGGCAGCACGATCGGCTCTTTCGACTGGCCATCGTAGTTGGGACGAAACTCGACCGCATCCTCATCGATGCCTTCCAGCAACAGCCGCGCGACATCTGTCATGCGCGCTTCGGTGTAGCGATAGGCGGCCGGATTGTCGCCGTCGATATTACCGAAATTTCCTTGGCCGTCGACCAGCGGATAACGCGACGAGAAATCCTGCGCGAGGCGCACCAGCGCGTCATAGATGGATTGATCGCCATGGGGATGGAACGAGCCCATCACGTCGCCGACGATCTTCGCGGATTTCTTGAACGGCGTACCAGGATCGAGCCGCAGCAGCCGCATGCCGTAGAGAATACGCCGATGCACCGGCTTCAACCCGTCACGGGCGTCCGGCAATGCGCGATGCATGATGGTCGAGAGGGCGTAAGCGAGATAGCGCTCTTCGAGCGCATCGCGCAGCATCACGTCGTGGATCTCAGCCGGCTCTGGTGGAATCAGTCTTTTTCCCATCGGAACGGGTTAGCCGGATCGGCCGAATCGGACAAGGCGCGAATCGGTAAAGTCGACGAAAGCGTCATCCTGAGATGCTTGCCGCGAGGCCTTCCGCCGCCATCAGCCGCGCGACCGCATTGATGAACCCTGCCCGCGCATCCGAATGCGCATGGCCGCGCGGCTCCAGCACGTTGCGCAGCAGGAACCGCCCGGTCAGCGCGAATCCATCTTGCAAATCGAGTTCGGAAAATCCGTTCTCGCCACTGTCGCTTTCGCGTAAAAATGGCGGCAGTGGCAAAAGTTTGTCACGCCACGGCTCCCCCGCCGCGCGCGACACGGCACTGCCGGATTTTGGCGAGACGTAAATCAGATCGTGAACCACGCCGCTCGCCGCACAGGTGGTGAGGTCCAGTCCGAAGCCGAGTTCGGTTAGCATCGCCAGTTCAAAACGAATGAGGTGCACCGCCGCTGTACCGACATCGTCGAAATCATCCAGCGTGTTCAGCAGCATGTCGTAGATGTCTTCGTGCGGGTCGCGCTCCGGTAACAATCTCGCCAACGACGCCAGATGCGTGACGCCATAGACGGCGTGAGACGACGCCAACAGTGAGGCCGCGCGCATCCGCGTCGCCTCGATCACATAGAAGCCGAGATGCTCGTCGAGCCGGGCGCGCCACACCGCGCTGACGGAATTGCCGGGCTGCAACAACGGCCGCATCCGCGAGCCCGCGCCGCCGCGCACAAGGCCGAGATGGCGGCCATGGCTGCGTGTCAGCAGTTCGACGATTGCGCTGGATTCGCCATGTCGCCGGACGCCCAGCACGATGCCTTCGTCAGCCCATTCCATACGGCACGCCTATGTGAGCATCACTCCGTAAACCAAGTCTTCGCGTCGCCGGTGAAGGCGCAAAACAGTCCGAAGCCCGTCAGCAAGCACGATACAAGTTCGACGAAGCTGTCGAACTGCATCCCGTTGGCACCTATGAGCTGTGACAGCGACAGCACGGAAACCGCCAATGACATCGACAAAATCCAGCGCGGCCAGCTTTTGCGGCGATGCGCGGCGAGCCAGACCAGATAGACGAACAGCAGCAGCAAACATGCAGCGAGCAAATTCGCGACCATGATCGTCGAGTCGGACAGGTCCGCATCCGGTGTGCGGTCCTGAAACGCTAACGACACTGCGTCGAGCATCAGCGATGCATAAAGCGCCGCCTCAAAATAAAAGACGTTGACTGGCCGGATTGTCGTGACAGGAGGCATCATTCTTTGGGAAATTCCAGGCCCATTTCGCGGTAGCGCTCGGGGTCGTCGCCCCAGCCATCGCGGACTTTCACGAACAAAAACAGATGAACTTTCTCGCCAACAATCTCGGCGATTTCCTTACGCGAATCCGCGCCGATCGACTTGATCGTAGCACCGGCTTTTCCGAGCACGATCTTGCGCTGGCTGTCACGCTCGACAAAAATCGTCTGCTCGATACGCACCGACTTGTCCTTACGCTCGGTCCATGAATCCGTTTCGACCGTGGACTGATACGGCAGTTCCTGATGCAGATGGCGGTAGATCTTTTCGCGCGTGATTTCTGCCGCAAGTTGGCGCATCGGCGCATCTGACATCTGATCTTCGGGATAATGGAACGGGCCGGCCGGCACCCGCTTGGCCAGTTCGTGCTTAAGGTCCTCGACGCCGTCGCCGGTCATCGCCGACACCATGAACGTCTCGTCGAATGTCAGCCGCTCATTGGCGCGCTGCGTCAAGGACAGCAGCTTTTCGCGCGGCACCAAATCAATCTTGTTGATGACCAGAATTTTCGGGTGATCGACCTCCGCGACGCGCTCAAGAATTGCCTTCGCCTCGTCGTCCAGACCAGCTCGCGCGTCGAGCAGCACGCAAACCAGATCGGCGTCATGCGCACCGCTCCATGCGGTCCTGACCATCGCGCGGTCGAGGCGGCGCTTTGGCAAAAAGATGCCAGGCGTATCGACCAGAATGATCTGCGCGTTATCGTCGATCACGATGCCACGGATCAATGCGCGCGTGGTCTGCACTTTTTTCGAGACGATCGTCACTTTCGAGCCGACCAGCGCATTCACCAGCGTCGATTTGCCGACATTCGGCGCGCCGATCAGCGCGACGAAACCGCAGCGCGGATCGGTCCGCACGGGCATCTCAGTCACGGCTTCATGTTCATTCGTGTCCACTGGACACTCCTTCTTGCGCGAGCATCGCAGATGCCGTGAGTTTTTCGGCGGCGCGCTTGCTGCCGCCGACCCCTTCCGCAGGCTTCAGGCCAGGCAGATCGACCGCGACACGAAACTGCGGATCGTGATCCGGTCCGCTGCGCCCGACCTCGCGATAGACGGGCGTCGGCAGACCTTTGCCCTGCGCCCATTCCTGTAGCACGGTCTTGGGATCGCGCAGCGGCCGCACTGGCGTGCGCATTCGCTCGGTCCAGTTGCGGGTCACGAAATCCGTCGCCACGACATAGCCGCCATCGATGAAGATCGCGCCGATGACCGCTTCGCAAATGTCGCCCAATACCGATTTACGCAACCGCGCGCCTGCGCCTGCGCCGACGGTGCCAAGCTTGATGCCGTCGATCAGATCGAGCCCACGCGCGACATCGGCGCAGGTTTCCTTGCGCACCAGTTCAGCTAGCCGCTTGGAGAGTTCGCCCTCATCTGCATTCGGAAATGCGCGATAGAGCATGTTGGAGACGACGAGCCCGAGCACATGATCGCCGAGAAATTCGAGCCGCTGATAGCTGCCCGAACGGCCCTGCGACTTC
>JAYUEY010000161.1:0-10990 GCA_043739005.1 Tardiphaga sp. | reverse complement strand
GAAGATGTCGGCTTCCTGCTCGACGACGTGTTTCAGTTCGACCGCTACAACAATCTGGCGGGATTCGCCGACGCCTCCGCCGATGTTCGCGACGCGATTTTGGGTGAAGCCGCAAAGCTCACGGAAAACGTGCTGCAACCGCTCAATCGCATCGGCGATCTCGAAGGCTGCAAGCGGAGCGCCGACGGCATTGTCACCACGCCGAAAGGCTTCAAGGACGCCTATAAGCAGCTCGCCGAAGGCGGCTGGCTCGGGCTCTCCGCGCCGGTCGAATATGGCGGGCAGGGCCTGCCGGTGACGCTGTCGCAGACAGTTTCCGAATTTCAATGCTCGGCCAATATGGCGTTCTCGATGTATAGCGGGCTGACGATGGGCGCGACCGCCGCGCTGATCGTGCATGGTCAGCCTGACCAGAAGGCGATGTTCCTGCCGAAGATGGTGTCCGGCGAATGGACCGGCACGATGAACCTGACCGAGCCGCAATGCGGCACGGACCTCGGTTTGCTGCGCACCAAGGCGGTGAAGCAGGCGGACGGCAGCTACAAGCTCTCCGGCACCAAGATTTTCATCTCGGCCGGCGATCACGACATGACCGACAACATCATCCATCTCGTGCTCGCCCGCATCGAAGGCGCACCGGCGGGCATCAAGGGCGTCTCGCTGTTCGTGGTGCCGAAGGTGCTCGTCAATGCCGATGGTTCGCTGGGCGAGCGCAACGGCGTGACGTGTGGTTCGCTCGAACACAAGATGGGCATTCACGGCAACGCCACCTGCGTGATGAATTACGACAGCGCCACCGGCTGGCTGATCGGCGAAGAGAACAAGGGCATGCAGGGCATGTTCGTCATGATGAACGAGGCGCGTCTCGGCGTCGCCGTTCAGGGTCTCGCGCAATCCGAAGTCGCCTATCAGAATGCGGTCGCCTATGCGCGCGAGCGTCTGCAGGGCCGTTCGCTGACGGGTGCCAAGGCAACCGACAAGCCGGCCGATCCGATCATCGTGCATCCCGATGTGCGCCGGACCTTGCTGACGATCCGTGCCTTCAACGAAGCCGCGCGCGCGATGGTGGTATGGACCTCGTTGAAGAGCGACATCGCGCATCGCTCGGAAGACGCGAAGGAGCGTCAGGCCGCCGACGACCACATGGGTCTGATGACGCCGGTGCTGAAGGGCGTGCTGACGGATGTCGGCTTCGCCAACACCGTGTCGGCGCAGCAGATGTTCGGTGGCCACGGCTATATCGCCGAATGGGGCATGGAGCAGTTCGTCCGCGATGCCCGCATCGCGATGATCTATGAAGGCGCCAACGGCATTCAGGCGCTTGATCTGGTCGGCCGCAAACTGCCGCGCGACGGCGGCCGCGCCGTGATGGCGTTCTTCGGCGAAGTTTCGGCGTTTGCGAAAGAACACGGCACCGACGAGGCGATGAAGCCTTATCTGGCACCGCTCGGCGTCGCGCTGGGCCATCTGCAGCAGGCGACGATGTGGCTGATGCAGAATGCAATGGCCAAGCCCGACAATGCCGGCGCAGGAGCGACCGATTACATGCAACTGTTCGGGCTCACCGCCTTCGGCTATATGTGGGCGAAGATGGCCAAGGTCGCGCAGGACAAGATCGCGTCCAATGGTGCGACGTCTTATCTGACCACCAAGCTGGTGACGGGGAAATTCTTCATGGAGCGGATGCTGCCGGAAACCTCCGTGCATCTCGCGCGCATCCAGACGGGTGCCGCGACGACGATGGAATTGCCTGCGGAAGCATTCTGATAAGCGTTCGTCATTGCGAGCCGGGGATAAAGTTGCCTTACAACTTTATCCCCGAGCGAAGCAATCCAGAGGCCTCAAGCAAGGCTGGATTGCTTCGTCGCCCTTTTCTCGAAGACGAGAAACGGTACTCCTCGCAATGACGAAATTTACGGTCTGATGATCGATACAAGCGTCTGACTCGCAGAGTCGGATCGAAACGGGAGAGCATGAAATGCCCGAGGCCTATATTTACGATCACGTTCGCACGCCGCGCGGCCGCGGCAAGTCCGATGGGTCGCTGCATGAAGTGACGGCGTTGGCGCTGGCCACCGCGCCGCTCGCCGCCCTCAAGAGGCGCAACAACATCGCCGAAGACGTCGTCGATGACGTCATTCTCGGCGTGGTCGATCCGGTCGGCGAGGCCGGCGGCGACATCGCGCGCTTTGCCGCCGTCAAAGCGGGTCTCGGCACGGCCGTGCCCGGCATCCAGATCAGCCGCTTCTGCGCGTCGGGTCTTGATGCGGTGAACTTCGCTGCCGCGCAGATCATGTCCGGGCAACATGAACTCACGATCGGCGGCGGCGCGGAATCGATGAGCCGCGTCGGTATTCTGGCGTCGGGTACGGCATGGCCGATGGACCCGTCGATGGCGGTGCCGACCTACTTCATGCCGCAGGGCGTCGCCGCCGATCTGATCGCGACCAAATACGGGTTTTCGCGCGACGACGTCGATGCCTATGCCGTGCAGAGCCAGCAGCGCGCGGCGAAAGCGTGGGACGAAGGCCGCTTCAAGAACTCCGTCATTCCGGTGAAGGACATCAACGGTCTGACCATTCTGGCGAAGGACGAGCACATGCGTCCATCGACCACGATGCAGTCGCTCGGCCAGTTGCAGCCGTCCTTCGCAGGCATGGCGCAGATGGGCGGCTTCGACGGCGTTGCGATCCAGTCGCATCCCGAAATCGAGAAAATGAATTACGTCCATCACGCCGGCAATTCGTCGGGGATCGTCGATGGCGCGGCAGCGGTGCTGCTCGGCAGCAAGGAAGCCGGCGAGAAGCATGGCCTGAAGCCGCGTGCAAAAATTCGCGCGTTTGCCAATATCGGCTCGGAGCCCGCGATGATGCTGACCGGCCCGGTCGATGTCACCGAGAAACTGTTCGAGCGCTCGGGCATGAAAAAATCCGACATCGATCTGTTCGAGCTCAACGAAGCGTTCGCCTCTGTCGTGCTGCGCTACATGCAGGCCTTCGACATCGATGCCGACAAGATCAACGTCAATGGCGGCGCGATCGCGCTGGGCCATCCGCTCGGTGCAACCGGCGCGATGATCCTCGGCACCGTGCTCGATGAGCTGGAGCGCACCGGCAAATCGACCGCGCTGGTGACATTGTGCATCGGCGGCGGCATGGGCACCGCGACCATCATCGAGCGGGTTTAGCTTGCTGTCTTCCCTCTCCCCTTGCGGGAGAGGGTGCATGCGCGAAGCGAAGGCGGGTGAGGGGTTCAGCCCTCACGTTTCAAAACATGATCCCTCACCCGGCACGGCCATCGGTCGCGCCACCCTCTCCCACAAAGTGAGAGGGAAAAAAGAAACAGTGAGCTTCCAATGACCTATAAAAACTTCAAATACGAGACCGACGCCGACGGCATTGCGCTGGTCACCTGGGACATTCCGGGCAAGTCGATGAATGTGCTCGACACCACGACGATCGACGAACTCGGTGCGATCGTCGATGCGACGTCGGCCGACGCGGCGATCAAGGGTGTCGTCATCACCTCCGGCAAGGACGCTTTCTCGGCGGGTGCCGATCTGTCGATGCTCGACGGCATGAACAAGACCTTCGCGGACGCAAAAAAGTCCCAAGGTGAAGACGCTGCGCAGCAGATGTTATTTGACGAGTCGCGCAAGCTGTCGCTGACGTTGCGCAAGATCGAAACCTCCGGCAAACCGTGGGTCGCCGCGATCAACGGCCTCGCACTCGGCGGCGCGTTCGAAGTCACACTGGCCTGCCATTACCGCGTTGCTTCCGAGAATCCGAAAACACGTCTCGGCCTGCCTGAGGTCAAGGTCGGCCTGTTTCCCGGTGGCGGCGGCACGCAGCGGCTGTCGCGCATGCTCGATCCGCAGAGCGCGATGCAGATGTTGCTCAAGGGCGATGCCATCGATCTGAAAAAGGCGCTGGCGCAAAAGATCGTCGGCGCGGTCGTGCCGGCCGCCGATCTCATCACGGTGGCGAAAGAGTGGATCAAGGCCGGCGGCAAGGCTGTCGCGCCATGGGACGAGAAGGGCTTCAAGCTGCCGGTGCCGGTCTATTCCAAGATGGGCATGCAACTGTTTCCGGCCGGCAACGGGCTCTATCGCAGCCAGACCTACGATAATTATCCGGCGGCGCGGGCGATCATGCAGTGCGTCTATGAAGGCCTGCAATTGCCGATGGACGCGGCGCTGCGCGTCGAATCGCGATACTTCGCCAATGTGTTGCAGACCAAGGAAGCGGCGGCGATGATCCGCAGCCTCTTCATGTCGATGCAGGAATTGAACAAGGGCGCGCGGCGTCCGCAGGACGTGCCGCCGACCAAAGTGAAAAAACTCGCCGTCATCGGCGCGGGCTTCATGGGTGCGAGCGTCGGTTTTGTCTCGGCGCGTGCAGGCATCGACGTCGTGCTTATCGACCGCGATCAGGCCGCCGCCGACAAGGGCCGTGGCCACGCGCAGGCGGCGATCGATGCGCTCGTCGCCAAGGGTCGCGCCAAGCCTGACGATGCCGAGAAGCTGATGGCGAAGATCACGGCGACATCGGATTTCAACGTGCTGAAAGAATGCGATCTCGTGATCGAAGCCGTGTTCGAGGACCGCGCGGTGAAGGCCGAGATCTACAAGAAGGCGCAGCCCCTGATGAAAGAAGGCGCGATCTTCGCGTCCAACACGTCGACATTGCCGATCAATTCACTGGCGGAGGAATTCACCGACCCGTCGAAATTCATCGGCATCCACTTTTTCTCGCCGGTCGAGAAGATGATGCTGGTCGAGATCATCGTCGGCAAGAATACCGGCGATGTCGCGTTGGCAACCGCGTTGGATTACGTCCGCGTCATCGGCAAGACGCCGATTGTGGTGAATGACTCACGCGGCTTCTTTGCCAATCGCTGCGTGCTGCGCTTCACCGCCGAAGGGCTTGAGATGCTGATGGAAGGCGTGCCGCCCGCGATGATCGAGAACACTGCGAAGATGGCGGGCATGCCGGTCGGGCCGCTGTCGCTGTCGGACGAGATCGCGCTCGATCTCGTGCTCAAGATCATGAAGGCGACCGAGGCTGATTTGGGCTCGCAGGCCGTCGATCAGGCGCAAAAGAAGCTGATCGTCGAAATGGTCGAAAAGCAGGACCGCATGGGCCGTAAAAACGGCAAGGGGTTCTACGAGTATCCGCCGAAGGGCAAAGGCTCGAAACATCTGTGGCCGGGCCTCGCCGCTTTGGTGCCGGAGCCGGTCGATCCGGATACGCTCGACATCGAAGAGTTGAAGCAGCGCTTTCTCGTCGTGCAGGCGGTCGAAGCCGCGCGTACCGTGGAGGACCACGTGATCACCGACGTGCGCGAAGCGGACGTTGGCTCCATCCTCGGCTTCGGCTTCGCGCCTTTTACGGGCGGCACGCTCAGCTATATCGACTTCATGGGCACGACAGAGTTTGTCGCTTTGTGCCACAAGCTCGAAGCCAAATACGGTTCGCGCTTCACGCCGCCGAAGCTGCTGGAAGACATGGCGAAAACCGGCGAGACGTTCTACGGCCGCTTCCCGCCGAAGAAACTGGCGGCGGCGTAAGCCGGCCGCTGATCAATCGGATTCCGCCTCACGGCGGCCTGTGTCGGCGGCACGGGCCGCCAGCAGCCGGTCGCGGATGTCCAGCACGTTGGTCTGGATGTCGCGGATCGTCTCCTTTGGCAGGTTGAGCGCATCGATGACGCAATTCGGGATCGCGCGTGCGAGATCCCGAAGCGTCGATCCTTGCGTCGTCAAGCGCACGCGGACCTGCCGCTCGTCCTGATCATCGCGGACACGGGTCACATGCCCGTTCGCTTCCAGCCGTTTCAACAGCGGGGTGAGCGTGCTGGAATCCAACAGCAGCTTTTGGCCGAGAGCCTTGACGGTCTGATCGTCCCGGCTCCAGAGCGCCACCATCACCAGATATTGCGGATAGGTCAGACCGATCGCGTCGAGCAGCGGCCGGTAAAACTGATTGAAAGCATGTCCCGCCGAATAAATTGCAAAACAGAGAAAATCGTCAAGCGACAAGGTCGTTGTCGCGTGATCCGGCAGCACTTGTGACGCCTTCATGTCGGTAGTCATGAGATCGCTATAAATCGTAGACGATTAAATCGCAAGCGATTGACATTGATCTCAATCGGCTGAATATTAATCGCGCACGATCATATCGTGAGCAAAATAATAAATAAGCAATTGGAGGATCGGATGTCCAAGTCACCACTGAATCAGAATGGTCTCAGCAGACGCGCAGCCATCGTTGCTGGTGCGTCACTGTCGCTCCCGTTGATTGTATCGGCAGCCTCTGCACAGACGGCCGCACCCGCCGCGCCCGCTCCGTCCACCGGCACGCCGATGGGTCAGATCACCACCAAGGATGGCGTGAAACTTTTCTACAAGGATTGGGGGAAGGGTCAGCCGATCGTGTTCTCGCATGGCTGGCCGCTATCCTCGGATGCGTGGGACAAGCAGATGCTGTTTTTTGGCCAGCAGGGCTTTCGCGTCGTCGCTCATGACCGGCGCGGGCACGGCCGATCCGATCAGACCTGGACCGGCAACACGATGGATCAATACGCGGATGATCTTGCCGAGCTGATCACCAAACTCGACCTGCAAAACATGGTCATGATCGGTCACTCGACCGGCGGCGGCGAGGTTGCGCATTACATCGGCCGCCATGGATCCGCTCGTGTTGCAAAGGTCGTGCTGGTCGGTGCCGTGCCGCCTCTGATGCTGAAGACGGCCGCCAATCCCGAAGGCACGCCGCTTGAGGTGTTCGACGGCATTCGCAAAGCCACCGCCGGAGACCGTTCGCAGTTCTTCAAGGATCTGACGATGCCGTTTTACGGCTTCAACCGGAGCGGCGCGAAGGTCAATGAAGGGCTGCGCGAAAACTTCTGGCGGCAAGGCATGCAGGGCGGCATCAAGGCGCACTACGACTGCATCCATGAATTTTCGGAAATCGATTACACCGCCGATCTGAAGAAAATCGACAAGCCGACAATGGTCATTCATGGCGACGATGATCAGATCGTCCCGATCAAGGCATCGGCCGAAAAAACGGCGAAGATCGTCAAAGGCGCGCAGTTGAATGTTTTTCCGGGTGCGCCCCACGGTCTTGCGGAAACGGAAGCAGACAAATTCAACGCGGACGTGCTCGCCTTCATCAAAGCGTAACGGATGATCGCATGACACGTTCAAGGGGCCGGATCGTCGATCCGGCCCCTTCGCGCATCAGGATATCGAAGTCTCACGCCGCCTTGAGCAAGCCCTCCGACGTCATCGCCGCAACGACGGCGGGGCGTGCGGCGACACGGGCCTGATAGGCTTTCAGGTTCGGGAATGCTGACACGTCGATCGCCATGCGTCCGGCCCAGGCCAGCATCACAAACAGATAGCCATCGGCGACCGAAAAATCCTTGCCCATCAAGTAGTCTTTTCCGGCGAGCTGCTTGTCGACATAGCCGAAATACTTCGCGATGCGATCCTTGAAGAACTGCTTGGTCTCGTCCGATAGCGCCGGTTGGAATAACGGGCCGAAGCTCTTGTGCAGATCGGTCGAGATGAAATTCAGCCATTCCTGCAAGCGATAGCGATCGATGCTGCCATTGGCCGGCGCGAGGTTCTTGCTCGCCACTCTATCGGCGATCATCTGCACGATGGCCGGGCCTTCGGTCAGCACGCTGCCGTCGTCGAGGCCGAGCGCGGGCACCGACCCCTTCGGATTGATTTTCGTGTAATCGTCGCCAGCTTCAGTGATCTTGGCCTTGAGATCGACCTTGACCAATTCGAACGGCAGGCCGGATTCGCACAAAGTGATATGCGGCGACAGCGAACAAGCGCCGGGGGCGTAATATAATTTCATAAGGTGTCTCCCAATACAGTGACGATGGAGGCAAATGAATGCAGTTGCATGGAAATGTCAAGATTGATGCAGATGCATTTAGTGAGTTAGACTACTGCGCGAATGTGACGTCGGACGACCTGGACCACGAGATGACATGCAAACCATCGACCGAGGCGACTGCAGCCTGGATCAGGCTGGCGCGGCTGCAAAGCCGTGTGCTCGATGCCGTCGAACACGATCTCAAGAAAGCGGGTTTTCCGCCGCTGGCCTGGTATGACGCGCTGCTGGAATTGTCGCGTGCGCCGAGCGGCGAATTGCGCCCCGTCGAACTGGAGAAGCAGATGCTGATCCCGCAATATTCGACATCGCGGCTGATCGACCGGCTTGTGGATGAAGGGCTGGCGGTGCGGCGCGATTGCCCGAAGGACAAGCGTGGCCAATTCGTGGAGATCACCGAGACCGGTCGCGATCTGCAAAAGCGAATGTGGCTGCCCTATTCGGCGGCGATCGAAACCCATGTCGGCTCGAAACTGTCGGACGCCGACGCGATCAAGCTGTGCGAACTGCTCGATCGTCTCGGTTGTGCCTGCCAAAGCGCACCCGCGCCGGCATCGGTTTCTGCGCCACGAGACGCCGCCGCGGCGCGATGATAGGACTGCTTCCCGTTTGGTGCGCTGACCTCCTGGTCTGCGGCCGTTCCCGACACCGCGCGCAACTTCCTGCGGCGCTTTCCATCCGGACGTTTCATGGCGCGTGACCAGATCGATATGACGCCGCTGCACTCGCGCGACGAGCTTGTGGCGTGGATTGCGGCCGGCGAGAAGCCGAAAGCCGATTTCCGCATCGGCACCGAACACGAAAAGACGCCGTTTACGCTGCAAGGCCATCATCCCGTGCCCTATGGCGGCACGCACGGCATTCAGGCGCTGCTCGACGGCATGAAGCTACTGCTCGGCTGGGAGCCGATCATGGAGCAGGGCAATATCATCGGGCTCTATGATGTGACCGGCGGCGGCGCGATCTCGCTGGAGCCGGGCGGGCAGTTCGAATTGTCCGGCGCGCCGGTCGAGACCGTGCATCAGACGCAATCGGAGCTGATGGCGCATCTGGCGCAGGTGCGCGAAGTGGCGACGCCGCTCGGCATCGGTTTTCTAGGCCTCGGCATGACGCCGTCCTGGTCGCGCGCGCAGATCCCTGTGATGCCGAAGGGCCGCTACAAGATTATGTCGAGCTACATGCCGAAAGTCGGTCAATACGGCCTCGACATGATGTTCCGGACCTGCACGGTGCAGACCAATCTCGACTTCTCGTCGGAAGCCGACATGGTCAAGAAGCTGCGCGTCTCAGTGGCGTTGCAGCCGGTCGCGACGGCTCTGTTCGCCAACTCGCCCTTCACAGAAGGCAAACCGAACGGCTTGCTGTCGTTTCGCTCCGAGATCTGGCGCGACACCGACAATGCCCGCGCCGGCATGATCCCGTGGGCGTTCGAGGACGGCATGAGCTATGAGCGTTGGGTCGATTACGCGCTCGACGTGCCGATGTATTTCATCAAGCGCGGCGACATCTATATCGACGTCTCCGGACATTCGTTTCGCGAATTCTTCGACGGCAACAATACCATTCTGCCTGGCGAGCGGCCGACTTTGTCGGATTGGGCCAATCATCTCTCGACCATTTTCCCCGAGGTGCGGCTGAAGCGCTATCTCGAAATGCGCGGCTCGGACGGCGTGCCGTGGGGCCGGTTGCCGTCGCATCCGGCGTTCTGGGCTGGATTGCTCTATGACGATCAGAGCCTCGATGCCGCGTGGGACATCTGCAAACGCTGGACGGCGCATGAGCGTCAGGCGCTGCGCGACGACGTGCCGAAATTCGGTTTTAAGTCCAGGATCGGCGAGCGCTATCTGTTCGAGATCGCAAAAGATTGTCTGAAACTCGCTCATGCCGGCCTGCGCCGCCGCAACCTCACGGACCATGTCGGCCGCGACGAAACACGCTACCTCGAACCGCTCGATGAAATTTTAGCGACGGGCAAGACCCCTGCCGAACAGATGCTCGACAAGTTCAACGGGGTTTGGGGCGGTTCTGTCGAGCCGGCCTATGACGAGTATGCGTTCTAGAGCAATTTTGGATTGAGTTTGCGTGGCAGTCGGGTCACGCGAGTCCCACAGTTATGAATGGGCGGGGAACTTGATTCGGTTCAATCCGGATTTGCTCTAACCAAAGCGTGTAGCTCGCGGCCCCGGCGTTCATCTGGCGTACATGTCCGGGGCCATCAAATGACGGACCATTCATAAAGATGCGATGCCGCGTGTCGCGCAGCATCGTCATGTCGCTGAAGGCCGTTTCCTATGCTGACTGGCCGATTGTCTGGCCAAATCCGGGGTCGCCTGACCCACGCCTGCATTGCTGTCCTCGTGATGGTGCTGACCGGGTTCGCGTCTCCATCTGCGCAGGCGCAGGTGAATTTCGACCGGTTCGGCGGCGACTATTCGCGGGCCCAGCTGACAAGTGGCGATCCCGCCGAATGCGCGCTGCTCTGCGAGCGTGATCGCCGCTGCCGGTCATGGAGTTTCGTCTATCCGCGCGATCCGATCAGCGGCGCAGCCTGCTGGCTGAAAAATAGCGTGCCGCAGCGTCACGCGAACACATGTTGCGTCACCGGCATTCGTGGTGCGGGTGTGCTGGAACCGCGTAAGGAAGCGATCGAGCCGTCGATCGACCGCTTTGGCGGCGACTACAGGAATTTCGAGGTCAAGACCGACGACGATGCCGGAGACGAGGCCTGCAAGGCGGCCTGTGCGGGAGAACAGAGTTGCCGGGCCTGGACCTTCGCGCGGTCCGGCTATGTCGGCCGCAATGCGCGCTGTTTCCTGAAAAAGGACATCAAGCCGCCATTGCACCGGCCGGGTTTCGTCTCGGGCGTGATCCGGTGATTGCTGACGAGCGCCGCACGAAATTGCTCAAGGATGTCCTCCATGAAAACGATCATTTTCGGCGCCACCGGCATGGTCGGGCAGGGCGTGCTGCGCGAATGCCTGTGCGACAACGATATTGAGTCGGTTGTCACGGTGGGACGCAGCGTCACCGGGCAACACAACGCGAAATTACGTGAGATTTTGCATCGCGATTTCACT
>JAYUEY010000160.1:0-8352 GCA_043739005.1 Tardiphaga sp. | reverse complement strand
CCGCCTCCAAGCCGTCACGACAGTTGCGGTTGGCCCTCAATCACCAGTCCGCTAAACTACAACGGCGATCAAATCCTGCATGTCGTCTGTTGCGGTTGGCCCTCAATCACCAGTCCGCTAAACTCGCGTCGTTGATGCCGTTCAGCGCGATCTTGTTGCGGTTGGCCCTCAATCACCAGTCCGCTAAACTCGCTCAAGCGCTTTACGCCCGTCTGGCCCAGTTGCGGTTGGCCCTCAATCACCAGTCCGCTAAACTTGACCAGCAATCAATCAGCCAGCGTGCGATGTTGCGGTTGGCCCTCAATCACCAGTCCGCTAAACTCGTACCCACCTTAAGGCCCTGGAAACAGGGCCTTTTTTCTTGCTCGTAAGCCATATCAACATGAGACCGCCTCTCAAAACAGTGCATACTGATTCGGGTTCTTCGGGCTTTGTTCTCGTTTTCGCCCCCGATAGGTCCGGATGTTTTCATATTGCTTGTCCGTGATCGCGATGATGTGGACCTTGCCAGATACAGGCATCGCCCGTTCCACTTTCCGCTCATAGGCCTCGGCCTGTTCCTTGCCGGCGCAAAAACGAAGATAAACCGAAAATTGCGTCATCTCGAAGCCGAGATCGAGCAGCGCCAACCGAAAGCCGGAGGCGGCTTTGCGCTCCTTTTTGGTGCCGACAGGCAGATCGAACAGAACCACGAGCCACATGATGCGATAGCCTGACAAAGCCGGCGGCAACGCGCTGCCGGCGGCCATAAGTCAAAAGCCCAGCGGCAGGCCGGGCTTCGGCAAAACGAGGCGATCCGCCTCGCCGGAATAGGCTTTGGCGAGCGAGCCGGCGAGCCGTTCGAGACAGGTCATAACCGGGCTGACGCCTTCGTCGGCCGGCAGATCGATCACCATGGTCCGCGCCAGGGCCACTTTGGCATCGGGCGTCACGTCGGCGACGCCCTCGCATTTCAGCCGATGCACCTCGCGATCGACGATCGGCCGGAATGGCTCCATCAGATCATCGACCAGCACCATGGGGTTGCCGCGGTTGGAATGCATCAGGCCGAGGCTCGGATGCAGACCGGCAGCCATCACCGCGCGGGCCGTTGCGGCGCGCAGGATCGCATAACCGTAGTTCAGCAACCCGTTCAGCCCGCCGCCGTCCTGATCCCTGCGAAACTCACGGCCCAGCAGGAGCGGCCAGTAGCGCCGCGCAGCCTCCGCCTCGACATTGTCGGGATCGCCGGCGCGGACTTTTCGTGCCAGCAGGCGGAAGCCGCCGGCCTCGGCGCCAACGGTAGCGAGCGTCGCGCCCTGTGCGAGGATCTTGGCCTGCACGATCTGCTGCCACAGCCGCTTTTTCAGCGGAGCCGACGCGGACGCCTGATCGCCCATGCGGCCGGATTGCGCGTGATGGCCATCGACCGGCCAGACGACGGCTGCCGGGCGATGGTTCGGCCCGCACAACACCACGGGCACGCCGCGCGTCGCGAGGCTGACCAGCAGATTGTTGGAATAGGTCAGGCCATGGGCATTGGCGACGACGGCAGCGAGATCGTCGAGCGGGACGCGGCCGAGTTCGCTGCCCTTCTCGGCGACGGTCATGAAGCCGCGATCGATCGCCAGATGCCGGCCGTCAGTGGCGATTTCAATGACGCGGCCGACCATGGTCGATTGTCTCCTGCGGGCAAATGTCCCGACAGGAAGAGTATGCGCGAGTTGTAAAATACACGCAATGAGTGTGTTCAGGCAAAGTTAACGCGGCTGAATGCGCCAAACCCGCCCAAGTTCATCGACGCGAACCTTTTCGGCACCAAGGCTTTTCAGCGTGCTGTAGACGGCATGGCCCAGCGGAACGGGTCGAGTTCGTTCTCATGGCGTGCTTGCAAATTGCCGGTCTCGTTGTGAGCGGCAAGCAGGCAGATCGATTGCCGAAGCTGCCGAACGACCATTACGGTTCGGGTGCCCTTATGGTCGACCGCAATGAGGTCACCCTTGTAGAGGCGCATGACCGGCACGCCTTCGAGATAACCGCTTTCGCCATGAGGCTGATTGGCTCGAAAGCGTGTGACCGCACGTCCGGTCCAGCGTCCGTCGATATCGACGATATCGACATATAGGTTCTTGCCCGCCGCGTAAGCTTTATATGCGCGTCCACTTGAACGGTCCGCGATACCAACCGTGAAGGCGGGGTCTTCGGGCACCAGCACGCGAATACGGCGCAGGCCGAGCCGGATATGCGGATCGATCGTATCCTTGAACGACAGCAATGCTGTTTTCAGATCGATGCCTTTGCTCTTTTCCGCGATGACGTGTTTCTGCACGAGATCGCGTAGGTGTTCGTCGCGAATGTTCGCGACATCCTTGGTGCTGAGACTTTCGATCGTCTTGCGGCGGACGAAGTATTTACCGTCTTCTTTTTCCGGATCAGCAACAAAGCCATAGGCTGTGTCTTCGTGAAGCTGGCCCTGCGGGCCGTGATCCGGCTTGTGCGAAACGACCATCGTCTTAAGGGTGTTTTCAAGCTTATCGCGAAATCGATCCTTGTCCCAAGGAGTCGGAATCTCGATCTTGTGCCGTTGTTCTTCGTTGGCTTTCGCCATTTTCCACAACAGCGAGCGGTCTGTCAGCGCGGCCACAAGTCCGTCGATGGCGTGATGGCGGTGGTCGGCGCGATTTTTCACGCCGGAGAACTCCAGGTCGCCAGTCGCTGCTGCGAAGTCGGCGTTGCGCTCCTTCACGGCTGAATAATTGTGATCGGGCAGCAGTGAGTTCAGGCCCCACTTGCCACGGATCATGCTGGTCAGACGGCCCGGCACGACCCAGATCTGGTTCGGGTCCGTCACGGCCGCGAGATATTTCTTGGCGAGGCGTGCGAGCCAGCCAGTCTCGTTCAGTTGACGGCCAAGGAAGCCGCCTTTCTCCTCGAATTTTTCGCGCGCATCTTTGTCGAAGCGCCACTGCTTTGCTTTAGGTGCACGGGCACAGATCGCCTCCCAATCATAACCATCACGACTTTCGCCGAATGCCTCGAAGGGTGTTTTCTTCTTTTTGTATTGGTTGGCGGCGCGAGTGCAGATCGTCTTGTTGGCCGCGCTATCATCCAGCGTCATCGCGAAGGGCAAAATATGATCGACCTCAACGTCGCCGGTCAGCAGGCGTCGGATGCCGATCGAGTCGCCGGAATACGGACATTTGCGGTCGGCGCTGTCTCCGTTTCCTAATTCTTCCCACAGTCGCATCTTGAGGAGATCGCGCGGCGTCGGATCGTAATGTTCGCCCATCACCTCAAGAATCTTCGCCTTGCGCTTTTCGTTGTCACGCTGGTTACGTGCCTGAGAGCGCTGCTTCTCCGCCTTCTGATCTTCAGAGAGTCTCAGGCCGCGCGTAAACTCGATTGAAATTTCGTCAGGCGGTGCGCGAAGGTTACGGATCAGTTCGTTGACGATGCGGCGCAACTGACCCAGCCCGATATGGACGGTCGGGTTTGGAAAGCGGCCAAAGCGCTTCTCGATCGGGTCATCAGGATCGGCAGTACCGACAACATCATCCCGTAGCCACTCGCCGTAATAGGGCAAATAACCCGTCTGCGACAGCACGCCGTCCGGTGCCTGAGCAGGGTCATAATCGGGATCGGCCCGCCGCGCCGCATCATACATCCGGATGCCGGATATGCCGTCGTCGGAAAACTCACCCTCCATGATAGGCATGATCTTGCGGAGCGCGCGCAGGCCCAGACGGCAATGCCCGTCTGGCAAATTTGTATTCGCAACCTGCCGGGCCTGCGCCTCGTTCAGCTTGCACTCGGCAATCAGCCAGCCGATGATCTCGTCGTCGTCTTCCGTCTCCTGCAATCGATCGACGATGTCGGCCTGACGCTCCGGCGGCAAACCACGCCATGCTTTCGCAAAACACTTGGCGTTGGATAGCCGTTCGGCGACCGCGTCGCCCTTCAGCCTGTCGCGTTTGTCGGATTCGAGATTGAACCGGGCGTCCGACGGCAGCTTCAGAAGCGTGCGGATTTTGTCGAACGTTACCTCTTTCTGTCCGAGCAGCGCTTTCGCGACTGCATCGCTTTCATCTTTCGTAAGCCGGCGCGCGCTTTTGTTGCCTTCACGCACTTCGAGATTGCGCGCCTCCGAATAGATTCGGTAGCGCTGCGCCAGCGGATGAGACCACGGTGTGCGATAGCCATCCGGGTCGTCGGCGATCGATCCCTGAGCCGGAGACAGCGTGCATTTTCCGACAATGCCGTCCTTGAGCGGACGTTGATAAAATATCACATGGGCGATGTGCGCCAGCGCGTCGTCGGTCATCATGGCGTGATGTCGCGCCTGGCTTGTCCAGATGGCGTTGAATTCGGTCCGGACCAATTCGCGGGTCGGATAGAATTCGTAGCTGGCCTTCGCACCCTTGATCTCGGCGCGCGCGCGAACCCCTGAAGGTGCGTCGGCCCGACCAAGAACGACGTCCCCGAACAGCCGCTTGCGCGCCTTGGCCCAGGCTTTCTTGCGCGCATTGCCGGTCAGGTGGTCTTTGCCAAGACGTTGCAATTCGGCGCGAACGATATCCTGACGTTCCACCAGTGCGACTGGCAAATGCTTCTGTGCGAAGAACGCGCCCATGGTTGGCGTATCGCCTGCGTCCATTCCGGCCTTCAGGTTGTCCTCGGCCTGCTTGATGGCACCCTTTTCGAAATCGGCCTTGCGCTCGGTCTTTCGGTTGGATAGGAAGCCGCGCCTTTGGTTGAGATGAAACAGCGCACGCCCGACATAATATGCGGGGAGCTGGGTGGCTAACGCATCGCGGCGCAGTCTGTACGGATCAAGGCGCTCCAGCGTTTTGCGTTCGCGGGCGTCGGGTGGCATCAGGCCGTGTTTCACAAGCGCCTTTAGCAAAAGCCGTTGGCGCTGCAGAAAGCGGTCGCGCCGCTTGCGCATGCCGCGCGCCATCCGCCGATCGACCGCGTTGGACGCCTTGCTCTGCGGATCGCGACCATCTGGAAAAATGCGAACGCCGCCGGGGCCGAGATCGACCGGCTCAAACCGGTTGCCACACTTCTCGAGATAGACGACGAACCAGCCGAGCGAGTTTGATCCGAGATCTAGTCCGAGGCGGTAGGGACGTTTCGGTTTGTCCAGCATATTTCCTCCGCCGACCCGATCTCGAAATTTTTGGACCACGGTCTTGACGGCGATAGTCAATCACGACACAATCTACACGTGCAAGAGAGTTGTTTTCGTAAGACTTCGTCAGTTTTAGCGGACTGGTGATTGAGGGCCTCCCGTTAACAAGCTTTTCAAAGCACAAAATATGGTCTCTCGGGGCTCAGGCCTCGGGGGACCATTTTTCGATTTGCCCATGTAAAAGTGCTTATGCATCGGTTATGTCGCAGCGCTGCTATCGAGCTGCGCTCATCGAATCCCGCGCAGCGCAAAACTCTCGATCACGCGAAACCGCGACGCCGGCGTGTCCTGTCGAAACAGCGCGATACGATCAATCGCGAGCGACGTCAGATCGAGCGCGGCGAAATGCCGTTGCAGCATTGCCGCGACGGCTTCGCGACGCTCCGGCGGCAGTCGCCCGGTCAGCGTCATATGGAATCGAAAGTCATCCCCCACATAGGGATAACCCCAGCGATCGAGCTGCGCGACCTGCCGCGCGGTGAGCCGCTCTGGTTTGCGTCGCGCCCGATCGGCCGGTGTCATCGACGCGCGAAATTCGTCGAAGGCCTCGACGCAATCTTGCGCCAGCGCGTTCAACTCCAGTGATGGCGTGGCCGGAACGACAGCCGTAAACCCGTCGAGACTTCGCACGACCGGCGCGATCACGGGAATGGCGCGCGCGACGCCCGCGAAGCGCGCGCATGAGTCACGCAACGAGACCTCGTCCATGTCATTCGCCAACGTAAACGGCGCTTTCAACGTCGCGTGAAAACCGTATTTGCGCGGATCGGCCGTGATGTCCTGCCAATTGGTCTGCCACCCGGCAGCCGGCGCGATGACGTCCGCCGGAAACGTGACATCGTCGCCGCTGACGGCATCATAGCCGAGCATCCTGCTGCCGAAGCGCGCCAGCGCGGTATCGGCATCGGGCGCATAATAGATCGCGAAGCGCGGCGTCTCTGTCATCGCATGACTTTAGCAAGATCATGCAAGAGAGCCACCCGATGATCTTCGTCGATCCATGACGATCCGATGACAGAGATATGACCAACTCCGCTGCACCGCGCGTGAATGAAGCGGGATTGCCATCGAACCACGCGAGACCGAGACGCGGCGAATGCATGCGCTCGGCGAATATGGCTTGATGCATGTGAAGCTGTATGAAGACATCGCGCGCTTCGGCCACATCGCGACCGCCTATGCCTATCCGGTCAAGGTCAATGCGCGCTATATAATGGATCCGTCGCCGACGCCGAAATTCGACAATCCGAAGATGGACAATTGTCCGGCACTGCAACTGTTTGGCGCTGGCCGCGAAAAGCGCATCTATGCGATCCCGCCTTATACGCCAGTGGTGTCGCTCGATTTCGAGGACCATCCGTTCACGCGCTATCGTCATGACGCGCCCTGCGGTCTTTGCAGCGCCACTGACTCCTATCTCGACGAGATCGTGATGGACGACCAAGGTGGCCGGATGTTCGTCTGTTCGGATACGGATTTCTGCGAGACGCGGCAGGCGCAGGGCCATCGCGGCGCGGACAATGCAACCTCTCTCACGGAAGTGGTCGATGCGTGATCCGATGCAAGACAGCGACGCGCCGCTGCTGGTCGTCAATGGGCTCGGCAAGGACTTTGGCCGGCTTATTGCGTGCCGTGATGTATCGTTTCAGCTTTATGCCGGCGAAGTGCTGGCGGTCGTCGGCGAATCCGGCTCCGGCAAATCGACGTTGCTCAAACTTTTGTCCGCGCAGCTCGCGCCGAGCGGTGGCAGCGTTGCCTATCGGATGCGAGACGGCGTACTGCGCGACCTCGCAAATCTTGGCGAGGCCGAACGTCGCCTGCTGTTTCGCACCGATTGGGGTTTCGTGCATCAGGATGCGGCGCACGGCCTGCGCATGAATGTTTCTGCAGGGGCCAATGTCGGCGAGCGGCTGATGGCGGTCGGCTGGAATCACTATGGCAAGATTCGCGATACGGCGTCGTCATGGCTGGAGCGCGTCGAGATCGCCGTCGATCGC
Organism: Tardiphaga sp.; assembly: GCA_043739005.1. Classification (GTDB taxonomy): domain Bacteria; phylum Pseudomonadota; class Alphaproteobacteria; order Rhizobiales; family Xanthobacteraceae; genus Tardiphaga. The sequence continues at coordinate 1,185 of JAYUEY010000160.1, read as the reverse complement.
ATCGACGATACGCCAAACGTCTATTCCGGCGGCATGCGGCAACGACTGCAGATCGCGCGCAATCTCGTCACGCAGCCGCGTCTGGTGTTCATGGACGAGCCGACCGGCGGCCTCGATGTCTCGGTGCAGGCGCGCTTGCTCGATCTGATGCGCAACCTCGTTTCGGAGCTGGGTCTCGCGGCGATTGTCGTGACGCATGATCTCGCGGTCGCGCGGCTGCTGTCGCATCGTGTGATGGTGATGCAGGGCGGCCGCGTGATCGAAACCGGTTTGACCGATCAGGTGCTCGACGATCCGCACGCGCCCTATACGCAATTGCTCGTCTCCTCCATTTTGCCCGCATGAGCTACCGATGATCCCGATGATCGATATCCGCAACGCGGAAAAGACCTTCGTCATGCATCTGCAGGGCGGCGTGCAATTGCCGGTGGTGCGCGGCGTCTCGTTCCAAGTCGCGGCCGGCGAATGCGTCGTGCTGGCCGGGGCGTCTGGCGCCGGCAAGTCCTCGATTCTGAAAATGATCTTCGGCAATTATCGCTGCGACGGCGGCGAGATCGTCGTGCGTCATGACGGCGCGGTTATCGACATCGCGCGCGCTGAACCACGCGCCATCCTCGGCGTGCGGCGTCAAACGATTGGCTATGTCAGCCAGTTTTTGCGCGCGGTGCCGCGTGTCGCCGCGATCGATGTCGTTGCCGAGCCGGTGCTGGCGGACGGTGTCGCGCGTGAGGAGGCCCGTGAACGCGCCTCGCATCTGCTTGGCCAATTGAACATTCCCGAACGCCTGTGGGGCCTGCCGCCCGCGACCTTTTCCGGCGGCGAGCAGCAGCGCGTCAACATCGCGCGGGGCTTCATATCGCAGCGGCCGATCTTGTTGCTCGACGAGCCGACCGCGTCGCTGGATTCAAATAACCGCGCCGTGGTGCTCGAACTCGTTGCCGCCAAGAAACGCGATGGTGTGGCGATCGTCGCGATCGTTCATGATGACGAGTTGCGCGATGCCATCGCCGATCGGCTGATCGACGTCACGTCCTTCGCTGCTGCTGCCTGAGAGAAAAGCAATGAGCCAATCCGAAACCATCATCGGCAATGCCAAGATCATCCTCGCCGATCGCGTTATCGAACGCGGCTGGATCGCGATGGCGGATGGAAAGATCGCCGGCTTCGACGACGGCGACGCGCCCG
>JAYUEY010000159.1:0-4360 GCA_043739005.1 Tardiphaga sp. | reverse complement strand
ATGGGCGTCATCCGCAAGCACAAGACTGTGTCGGGCCTGATCCGGTATCAGCCCAAGGGCGACCCGGTCGATTGGACTGCGGCCGCGAAGGGCATTCTGGCGCAGGAAAATCCTAGCGTGATCGTCGTGATGCTCGGCCTGCATGACCGCGTCTCGTTGCGCGAACCGACCACTGACAAGAAATCCACTCGCGCCGGCAAGCCGGACGACAAGCCCGATGCCGATGCGAGCGACGACGATATTGCCGATCCTTCGCCGATCATCGCGCCGGAGCGCGGCAGCCGGACACCGGCCGCTAATTCCATCGACTTCCGCGACGAGCGGTGGATCGAACTCTATACCAAGAAGATCGACGAGATGATCGCAGTCGTCAAAGCCAAGGGCGTTCCGGTGCTCTGGGTCGGGCTGCCTTCCGTGCGCGGCACAAAAGCGACCTCCGACATGCTGTTTCTCAACGGTCTGTATCGTGCTGCCGCAGACAAGGCCGGGATCACCTTTGTTGATGTCTGGGACGGTTTTGTCGACGAAGCCGGCCGCTATGTGCAGCAGGGTCCGGATTTCGAGGGCCAGAATCGGCGCCTGCGCTCCTATGACGGCGTCTACTTCACCAAGGCCGGCGCTCGCAAACTCGCGCATTATACCGAGCGCGAGATTTCGCGGCTGCTGCTGGCGTCTCGCGACGGGCCGGTGACGCTGCCGAGCGAGACAACCGGCCCTGAGGTCGAGGTCAAGCCGGATGGTCCTGCGCCGCGCCCGCTGGCGGGACCGATCCTGCCGCTGACGGTGGCATCGGTCAGCACCGATCAGTTGCTTGGCGGCCCCGGTGCGCGTGCAGTTGCCGCCGACGCAATTGCGACGCGCCTGATGGTGCGCGGCGAGGCGTTGGACGCGCCTCCGGGAAGGGCCGACGACGCCGCATGGCCGCGTCGTGAGGTCGGCCGCGAGACCGCACCGCGTGGCGACGACATGCCGGTCGCAGCAGCATCGCCGGATGCCAATATCAGTTCAGTATTGGCAGGCCCCGTAGCTCAGAAAGCCAAACCACGGCCACGGCCACAGGTCGTCCAGCAACAGCAGCCGGCGTTTCCCAGCTTTTTCAATTTTGGGGGTCAGCAGGCCCAACCGCAGCCGCAGCAACGTCCGCGCGCCAATGCCGGAACACGCCAGCCACCCGGCTTCGCCCCATCGACAGGATTTTCCGGGTTTTTCCGATAATCTGGCGGCCGCCGGATGATTCAACATGCCGGCACGTCAGCTACTAACTCGTGAGATCGCGGAAGACCGGATCATCCGCCTCAGTGTGGCATGACGGCGCTTGTATCGAAACGATCGACGACGGCACCAGCACTGGCTTCAGCGCCGGAATGAGCCGCGTGCGCTCGCGACGCACCGGAATCGCGCGATAGACCTGCTTGGTGGCTTCCACGATATGAACGCCTGCAAACGGCAAAGCCATCGCTTCGCCTGCGCGCTCCCAAGCCATCGCCGACTTCAAAAACCAGCCGCGACCGATCGGCGGCATGAACAGCGCCTCGCTCCAGGACGACGGCGTGAACCAGGTCTGCCTGAGCAATTGCGTGATCTGCGAACGCGAGTAAGGCCGGCCATGCCCGAACGGTGTGTTGTCAGTTCGTGTCCAGATGCCGCGCCGATTCGGAATCACCGCAAGCAGCCGGCCGTTCGGAGCCAGAACGCGCCAGATCTCGCGCAGCAACGCTTCAGGATTGTCCGCCATCTCGACGGCATGGACAAGCAGAATGCGATCCATCGCCGCATCCGGCAGCGGCAACGACATTTGATCGACCAGCGCAGCCAAAGTCGGACGCTCGGTCGGCCATTTCAGCACGCCTTGAGCCGCCGGCATGAAAGCGAGACAACGTTCGGAGGTGTCGCGAAACAAGCCGAGATAGGGTGTCGGATAGCCGATGCCGAGCACGCGCTGGCCATCGGCTTGCGGCCAACGTGCCTCGATGCCGCGATTGATCAGCCGCCGCGCCGCGATGCCGAGGCGTTGCGAGTAAAAATTCCTGAGATCAATGACGTCGATGGTCATGGAGCGATGCTAGCACGCCGACCCGGCATTCCGGAAAGGCCACCAATCTTGAAAGACGACCCGTTCCTCAAAGGCCAGATGCGCATTGCCGCCGGGCCGCGAAACCCATATTTGAAGGTCAACGTTTTCAGACTTACAGAAAGTTCGCTCATGGCCGCCGAAATTCGCCTGTTTCCCTGCCTCGACGACAATTTCGGCTATCTCATCCACGACCCTGTCAGCAAGGCAACCGCTGCGATCGACGCGCCGGAGGCCAGTCCGATTATTGCTGCACTGGAAAAAGAAGGCTGGACGCTGACCGACATTCTGGTGACGCACCATCACGGCGATCATGTCGGCGGCATTGCCGAGTTGAAGCAGAAATATACCTGCCGCGTCGTCGCCCCGCATGACAAAAAGGCCGAGATCAAGCAGGTCGATCTGCGCGTCAAAGAGGGCGACCGCGTCATGGTCGGCGGCCTGACCGCGCGCGTCATCGAGACGCCCGGTCATACGCTCGACCACATCAGCTACATCTTCGATGACGACAAAGCCGCGTTTACAGCCGATGCGCTGTTCTCGATGGGCTGCGGCCGCGTCTTCGAGGGCACCTATCCGATGATGTGGGACTCGCTGAAGAAGCTGCGCGCACTCCCAGACACGATGCGCGTCTATTGCGGTCATGAATACACAGCGTCAAACGTCAAATTTGCGCTCGGCATCGAGCCGAACAATGCCACGTTGAAGGCGCGCGCCGAGGAAGTCACGAAACTCCGCGCCGAAGGCAAGCCGACGATTCCCGTCACCATCGGCGACGAGAAAAAGGCCAACACCTTTCTGCGCGCCGATGTCGCCTCTGTTGCCGAAGCCGTCGGCCTCGCCGGAAAAAGCGCAGACGAGGTATTCGGCGAATTGCGCGAGCGCAAGAACAAGGGCTGACCATCTTGCGAGCAACCGCCGCCGAGATCATCGCGCAGCTTGACCTGAAGCCGCATCCCGAAGGCGGGCATTATCGCGAGACATTCCGAGACGCGCGGACGGATGCGAGCGGCCGTGCGGCCTCGACGGCAATCTACTTCCTGCTCGCGCGTGGCGAGCGCTCGCACTGGCATCGCATTGATGCCGCCGAGGTTTGGCACTTTTATGCGGGAGATTCACTGACGCTGCAGATTGCCGATGGTACCGGATCGCGCAGCGTCACGCTCGGCGACGAGATTTTCGCAGGTGCCCACCCGCAGGCGACCGTTCCTGCGTATGCATGGCAGGCGGCGGAAACAAACGGAGAGTGGACGCTGGTCGGCTGCACGGTGTCGCCAGGCTTCGCTTTTGCAACGTTCGAACTGGCCGAGCCGGGCTGGGAGCCGATCAGTTAAGCCGCTTCTTTTTGCCCGAGCATATCCTTCGCCGCGATCAAGCCACCGACTGCGATCAGCACGGCGGCAATGGTGATATTCGCACTCGGCTGCGCATAGCCTGCGGCGATGAGAAATCCCGTGGACAACAACGGCGTCGCGTAGGATGCCGCGCCCAGCACGCGGATGTCGCCACGCTTCATGCCGATGTCCCATGCATAAAACGCCGCACCGACGGGGCCGATGCCGAGCGCAATCACCGATAGCCACGCAATCGGCGTGTCGGACCAAACTGTCTTTTCAATCGCACCGTGAATCAGCGCGGCCAGCAGGGCCGTCACCGCGCAGAAACCCGCCACCGTGTCGGTCGGCACGGCTTTCAGGCGGCGCGACATCACCGAATAGCCGGCCCAGACGAAAGCGGCGGCTAATGCTGCCGCGAACCCCGCGAGGTGCGATGGCGTCGCCATGAGATCGATATTGCCAGCGAGCAGCAAAACTGTACCGACAAGGCCGAGCAGCGCGCCGATCACATGATGTCGCTTGAGATGTTCGCCAGGCAGCAGCGACGAGAACAGTACGATCAGCAGTGGCCACAGATAATTCAGCAGGCCGGCTTCGGCAGGTGGCGCGAGGCGGAGCGCTAAAAAATACAGCGCGTGATAACCAAACAACCCGCCGACACCGACGAGCCACGCCTTCGATGATTGCTTCAACGTAGCCATTGCGCCAGGGCGAAATGGAAAACTTGCGAAGGCCACCAACGCGCCGACTGCAAACGTCATCGCCATCAGTTGAAAGGCGGGGATTTGTCCGGTCGCGACCGTCATGACCGAGAGCAGCGACCACATCAGGATCGCGGTTAGGCCGATCAGCGTGGCGGTACGGGGGGACATCGATGAGGACCGTGATTGCGAGCGCAGGAGAAATTGGCTTTAGCCAATTTTACCGCAGCGAAGCAATCCAGTTCTGAGGC
>JAYUEY010000158.1:0-20170 GCA_043739005.1 Tardiphaga sp. | reverse complement strand
AGCGCCGCCAGCGCCAGTCGTGATCCCGATGCGATGTGCTTCCGAAACCAATCCATGCAAATGCGTCCCGCACCGCAGCACATCGGTTCAAACGCCGACGCCATTTTACGATGTTATATTATAACATCGGCGGGATGGAGGATCGAAGTCAACGCTGCAGCGGCGTCGGAGATTTGAATGCGGCGCTGTGTGGGATTATGGCAACGCTCTCTTATTTGTCCTTCTTCGCAGACGGGAAAAGTAATCTCACCGCGACTCCCGAATCCACGTCGCAGCAAACGCGCCGAGCAGCAACAGCAGTCCGATAAGCCCCGCGAATACCGGCAACACGCCGACGCCGCGCACGACGCTGGCATCGCGCATCCGCACCCCCATCCAGCCGTCGCCGCGAAACACGGATGTCGCGCGCACCGGCACGATCCGCGGAACGTTGACACTGCCATTGTCGGCAATCCGCACCGCATCGCCGCCGGTCACTTGTGCGAGCGGCTTCAGCGCATCGATCGTCGATGTTACTTCCGAGAATTCGCGCGGATTGGTCGGCCCTACATTGAGGAGCGCCTTCAGCGTGCCGTCGGTCGCCTGCCACAGGCCAAGTTCTTCCGCCGGGACGCTTGCGCGCCATAGGCCCGGCTCGCCGTCGCTGAGCGTGAGTTGCTTCGTGACGCCTGACGGCGAGGTCAGTAACACCGGTGCGACGGTGTCGGCCATGGTCTGCCGCACCACCACCAGCTCGCGGCCCTGAACCTGCATGCGCAATGCTTCTTCGTCGAGATCCGGCTGCTTCATCAACCAGTGTGACATCCGCCGTAACAGATCCAGATGCGGGCCGCCGCCTTCATAACCGCGCGCCCACAACCAGATATGATCCGACAAAAGTAGCGAGACGCGACCCTCGCCATAGCGTGCGAGAAACAACAACGGCTTGCCGTCCGCGCCGGTCATGACAGGCGGCGTCGTCGCGTTACGGGTTTCGATGCTGCGGAAAAATCGGCTCCATTTCGGTGGCTCGGAGGCCGAGCCTTCAAGGCCGCGCGTCACCGGATGGCGTTTGCCGATGTCTGATAGATGCGCGTAGAACGGCTTCTCGGTGACCCCGACCGGCTCGGCCGGGAGAACCGAATCCAGCGGCGTGCGCCAGATGCTCGTCGACGACGCATAGTCCGGCCCAGCCGAGACCAGCACCGCACCGCCGTTGCGGACATAGCGCGCGATGTTGTCGAAATAGGATACCGGCAATACGCCCTGTCGCGCATAGCGATCGAAGATGATGAGCTGAAACTCGTTGATCTTCTGCTGAAACAGCTCGCGCGTCGGAAATGCAATCAGCGAGAGTTCATTGATCGGCGTGCCATCCTGCTTTTCTGGCGGGCGCAGGATCGTGAAATGCACAAGGTCGATGCTGGCATCGGATTTCAACAGATTGCGCCAGGTCCGCTCGCCGGAATGCGGCTCGCCGGACACCAGTAATACGCGCAGTTTATCGCGCACGCCTTCGATCACGACAACCGCGCGATTGTTCACAAGCGTCAATTCGTTGTCGAGTGGTGAGGCCTCGATCTCGACGATGTTCTGGCCCGCATGTTTGATGTTGATCTCAACATTGACGGTCTCGCCTGACAGTACTGTGCGTTCGCCGATCACATCGCCATCGCGGCGCACGATCACTTTGGCGCGCTCGCCGAACACGCCTTGATCATCCAAACGATAGGTGATGGTCTGGTTCTGGCCGACGATGCCAAATCTTGGCGCGGCGGTGACGGCGATGCGGCGGTCGCGCTCGTCCTTGCGACCGGTAATTAGCGCGTGGACCGGCGCGCTAAATCCGAGCGCGGCCGCATTGGCCGGAATGTCGTGGACACGGCCATCGGTGATGAGAAACGCACCAGCGACGCGGTCGGTCGGCACGTCAGATAGAGCTGATGACAGCGCGCCAAACAATCGAGTTCCGTCGGTCTCACCATCGGCTTGTCCCGCTTCGACCACGCGAACGTCGAGGCCTTTGACTTCCTTAAGGCGGCTGACCAGTTGCTCTTGTGCTTGCGCGGTTTCCTTGGTGCGCTCACCGAAATTCTGGCTCGGGCTTTTGTCGATAACGACAGCAGCGACTGACGACAGAGGCTCGCGGTCTTCGCGCGTGAAGGATGGATTGGCGAGCGCCAACAAAATCAGCGTCAGTGCCGCGACGCGGATCAGCGTGCCGCGCGTGCGGCCAAGCAACAAGACCGCCGCGATGACGATCACGGCGGCGAGGCCGATCCACAGAACTAGCGTCGGGACGAGGGGCGCGAAGACAATGCCGTATTGCATTTAGAACTTCCACGTCATTGCGAGGACCGCGGTTTCTCGATTTTCGAAAACCCGCTGCGACGAAGCAATCCGCTCTTGCTTTGTTGTCTTCTGCATTGCTTCGCTGGGCCCAAGTCGGCGGTGCCGATTTCGTGCCGGCTCGCAATGACGGCTGATAGCTTTGTTGACCGTGATCATCACTGCCCCAACCGTTCGATCAGCGCGGGTGCGTGGACTTGATCGGCTTTGTAATTGCCGGTCAGCGTGTACATCACGATGTTAACGCCGGCCCGAAAAGCGAACTCGCGCTGGCGCGGTTCGCCGGGCGTCAGCGGCAGCATCGGCTGGCCATCCGGCCGCATCGCCCATGCTCCGGCGAAATCGTTCGAGGTGATGATGATAGGCGACACGCCGTCGCCGCCGCGCACCGGGCGGGCATTGCTGTCGTCCTCGTTCTCGTCACGCGGCAACGTCTCGACCCAGGTCTGGCCCTCATTGAAGCGGCCGGGGAAGTCGCGCAGCAAAAAGAACGTTTTGGTCAGCACATGCTCGCGCGGCACGGGTTCAAGCTCCGGCACGTCCAGCGAGGCAAGGATACCGCGCAGCGCTAGCATGCCTGGCGTTTGCGACTGACCGTCTGGGCCAGGCGGCGCTTCGATCGCGTCGCGGGTGTCGAACAGCACCGTGCCACCTTGCTTCATATAAACGTCGATCCGGTTGATAACGTCGGCCGACGGCTTCTCAGCGCCAGGCACAATTGGCCAGTAGATCAGCGGGAAGAATGCCAATTCGTCTTTTGCAGGATCGATGCCGATTGGCTCGCCGGCTTCCAGCGCGGTACGTTGCGCAAGAAACAAGGTCAGGCCGGAAAGGCCCGCTTTGACGATAGAATCGACATCGGCATTACCGGTGATGACATAGGCCAATCGTGTCTGCGATGTCGCCTTGATAGCGAAATCATCGCTGGCGCTCGAAGGCGGCGGTAACGTCGGCTTTTGCGTTTGCGCAGGTTTCGCGGATTGCTTCGGCGCTTGTGCGTGCGATCGTGATGGCATCGCGATGACGGTCGAAAATGCGAGAGCCATCAGCACTGCGGCCGTCGCGGGACGGCGTCGGCGCAGCAGCGAGGCGATACCGCCGCCGAGCAGAGCGACGATGATCGCGTCGATTAGAAATAAACCCAATGACGACGACAGCAACATGCCGCGCAAATCCCGTGGTTCGCCGGACGTATACCCCGCACGCTGCGCCTTCAGCGCAGAGGAATCCAGCGGCGCGATGCGGTCGGCGGCCGCAAGCGTATTGACCGCGAGCGGACCGTCGGCGGGCCCGTAGAAGCCAGGTGGGTGTTCGAGCGTAGAGCGGTCGCGATAATCCGTCGCCAAAGGCTTTGCGGTCGAGGGCGGCGGGCCGAACGCGCCAAAGCCGTCGAGGACCCGCAGCGGCGCGACCGTCTCGGCCTTGACCTCGCCGGCAACGCCCGCGCCTGGCGTCGAGGTGTAGCCGGACATATCGACGATCCGTCGCAGCATTTCGACGAAAGTGCCGGACAGCGGTAGATCCGACCAGCGCATGTCGGCGCTGACATGAAATAGCGAGACCACGCCCTTGCCACGCCGCTCGCCGGTGACGAGCGGCGTGCCGTCGACCAGCGAAGCCCAGCTTCGTGTCGCGAGCTTGGCGTCCGGCTCGGCCAGCACCTGACGGGTGATGGTGATGTCCTTTGGCACAGGAAGCCCGGCGAATGGACCGTCGGGTGCGAAGCTAGCGAGGTTTTGCGGCTTTTCCCAAGTCAGGCTGCCGCCGAGGCTACGTCCGCCGCGTCGCAGCTTGACCGGCACGAATTCATCATCTGCCTGGGCTAGACGCGGTCCGGCGAAGCGCACCAGCACGCCGCCTTGATCGACCCATGCCGTCAGGCGGTCGCGGATCTCGGGGGCGAGCGCGCCGACATCCGCAAGCACGATCATCGGGAGCTTCTGATCGAGAAATTGCGCGATCGTCTGCGTTACCGAACCGCGATCGCCGAGCCGCACATCGGCGAAGGGGGCAAGCGCGCGCGTCAGATAAAACGTCGAAGCCAAGAGTGGCTGTGCAGTGTCACTGGTCGCACCGGACACAATGCCGACGGCACGGCGACGCCAGCGTTTGTCGAGCAGTTGCACGGCACCGGCTGAGCGCTCATTTGCGATCTCAAGTCTTGCAATGTCGTTGCGCAATTCGACCGGCAGGTCGAACGCCGCTTCGGTCTCGCGATCGGTTATGCTGAAATTAAAGGTTGCTTCCGCGATCGGCGCACCTTTTTGATCAAGCGCGCGGATGACGCCCGTATCGATACCACCCGCCTGCGCGCGCAAGACCTTCACTGTCATCTTCGCCGCTGCGTTGTCGGCGGCTACCAGCGCATGCGCAGGCGCCGCGCCACCTTCGATGATCGTTAAGGCGCGGTCGCCGACGATCTTGCCAAGCCCTTCGACAAAATCAGGTCCACGCCCGGTGTCGACGCCATCCGACAGCCAGACCAGATCGCCAAGTCCAGTATTTTTGCCCGTCGCCTTCAGAAACCGTTCGATCGCCGGCAGCGTCTCGACGCGCTCGACCGCGTAAGGCTTTGGCGACAACTGGCGAAGGGCCACGCGCGCTGTGCCGGCCGGCATCAGCGCAATATCCTTTGCTGGTTCGGACAAAGGGATCAGCGCGACGGCGCGGCGGTCATTGTCGGCTGTCGCGATCAATTCATCCGCAGTCTTGATGCGTGCGTCCCAGCTGGATGCCGCGCTCCAGCCATCATCGATCAGCATTACCAGCGGGCCTGATTTGCCGGCTGCACCGGCCTGCGGATTCCAGATCGGCCCGGCGGCGGCCAGAATGACAAGAGCGGCCGCGAGCAGGCGCAGCAGCGTTAGCCACCACGGCGAACGCGATGGCGTCTCCTCTTTCGGCACGATGTCGAACAACAGCCGTGTCGGCGGAAACGCAATGCGCTGCGGGCGCGGCGGCATCACGCGCAAAAGCCACCACAACACCGGCAGGCTGACGAGGCCGAGCAGCATCAACGGTTGCGCGAAACTGAGTGGGAAGAAACCTAACATGAGATTTGGATCATGCGCGTGCGTCCGATCCGCTTTGCCCCGTTTGATGATGATGTCCGACGGTCAGCGCGCCGGCACCCATGCGGGCGTGGATCGCAAACAGGAGTTCAGTCGGGCCCCGGTCGGTACGATGGACCGTAAAGCTCCATCCGACTTGTTCGGCGGCCGCCCGCAATGCGGCGCGATGATTGGCGATGAGGGTCTGATAGTCCGTCCGCCAGAGCTGCGCGCGTCCCGCAGTAATACTACCAAGACCTTCAGGCTCGACAAATTCGACGCGGCCCGAATAGGGCAGGCTTTCCTCGGCGGGATCGACGATCTGAACGACATGTCCGCGCGCGCCCTTGGCAGAGAGCTGATCGATGGTGCGGCGAAACTCGTCGACAGGGCTCCACAGATCAGACAGCAACAGCACTTCTGAGAACGGCGCTGGCGCGAAATTCGGCGGCAGGCTTGTTCGCTCGGCGCTGTCGTGCAGAATGACCTGCGCCATCTTTTCGATGATGTTGCGATTGGCGCTTGGCCGCATCAGATCCGGAAGGCCGACGCGCTCGCCACCCTGCACGAGCACTTCCGACAGCGCAAACGCCACCACGATAGCGCGATCGAGCTTGCTCCACTCGCTCAGGTGAGAGCTAAAATTCATCGACACGGAGCGATCTAGCCATAGCCAGATCGTATGCGACGCCTCCCATTCGCGTTCGCGAACATAGAGATGGTCGTCCTGCGCCGAGCGCCGCCAATCAATATTACTCGACGGCTCACCACTGACGAAGCGGCGATATTGCCAGAAATTTTCGCCGGAGCCGGCGCGACGGCGGCCGTGCAGACCGTGCATGATCGTGGCGGCCACGCGCCGGGCTTCGAGAATCAGCCGAGGCAGGCGTGCCGCGAGCTTTTGGCTTTTGCCAATTCCCGCAGTGATGGCTTCGCTTTCGGTCTTGTTGCGCGTCAGATCGGCCATCAGCCGATCCGTGACTTCAGTTGCTTGATAACCTCGGTGATGGTCTTTCCTTCGGCGCGCGCCGAGAATGTCAGCGCCATGCGATGTTTCAAAATCGGTTCGGCGAGATCGAGCACGTCATCGACAGATGGTGCCAGGCGGCCGTCGAGCAACGCACGCGCGCGCACTGCCAGCATCAGTGATTGGCTGGCGCGCGGCCCTGGACCCCAGGCGATCCATTTGCCGGCATCGCCTGCGTCCGGTCCCGGACGTGCGGAGCGCACCAGAGTGAGAATCGCCTCCACGACCGAATCACCGACCGGCAAACGTCGCACCAACCGCTGGGCCGCGATTAACGTTTCGGTAGACATTGCGGCCTTGGCCAGCGTTTCGTCTGCGCCGGTGGTCTCGAACAGGATGCGGCGCTCGGCGTCGCGATCGGGATAATCGACATCGATTTCCATCAGAAAGCGATCGAGCTGCGCTTCCGGCAGCGGATAGGTGCCTTCCTGTTCCAGCGGGTTCTGCGTTGCCAGCACATGGAAAGGCTTCGGCAGATCGTGCCGTGCGCCCGCGACCGTGATGTGCTGCTCCTGCATCGCCTGCAACAAAGCTGACTGCGTGCGCGGCGAGGCGCGGTTGATTTCGTCGGCCATCAGCAATTGCGCGAATATCGGTCCGGACAGGAAACGGAACGAGCGCTTGCCGGCCACGCTTTCATCCAGCACTTCCGCGCCGAGAATATCCGATGGCATCAGGTCCGGCGTAAACTGCACCCGCTTGGCGTCTAGCCCCAGCGTGGTGCCAAGCGTTTCGACGAGTTTGGTTTTAGCGAGGCCGGGCACACCGATCAGCAGCGCATGACCGCCGGACATGATCGTGACCAGCGTGTTCTCGATGACGCGCTCCTGGCCGAAGATGACTGTGGAAATCGCGTCACGCGCCGCGCGCATTGTGGCCGAGAGCGTCTCGGCGGAGCGGACGATGCCGTCTTCTAGCTTTTCCACAGGTTCTGCGCCGGCCATCGTCACTCCTTGCCTGCGACGCCAGGTGTGGCGTCGATCATCCATTGAGACACATTATTCAAACTGGCGGATTTGTTGCGTTCAACAATCCCCATATACTTGTCTGACACTACAGCTCCGGCACATGAGCCGGAATCACGATGGTGCGAGGCCGATGGTACCCAACATGCAACCGAAACGTTGCATCGATCGTGCCAGCACGAGGCAAGGTTGAGGATAACAATGGCGAAGCAAGGGCAGCAGGCGGCCAATGGCGCGTTAGCGCACAGTCTCGACGGGCTGACGACGGCAGCAAAAGACGCCGCGCAGGCGGTGAAGGGAAAGGGGCTACCCCCGGTCCATCTGTGGGATCCGCCATTCTGCGGTGATCTCGATATGCGCATCGCGGCAGACGGCAGCTGGTTTTACCTGGGAACCCCGATCGGCCGCCCCGCGCTGGTCCGGCTGTTTTCGACAATTCTCAAGCGCGAACACGGCAAGTATTTCCTTGTTACGCCGGTCGAGAAAGTCGGCATTACGGTGGATGATGCTCCATTCCTTGCGGTCGAAATGGCGAAAGATACTGATGAGATGGGCCTTTCGCGGCTGCGTTTTCGCACCAATGTCGATGACTGGGTCGATTGTAACGCCGATCATAAATTGCGCTTCGCGCCCGGCGCCGAAGACGGGTTGATGCCCTATCTGCATGTTCGCGCTGATCTCTGGGCCAAGGTGACACGGGCGCTGTATTACGATCTTGTCGAGATGGGCGAGGAACGGCACGTCGATGGTAAAGCGGTGTTCGGTGTGGCGTCTGGCGCAAATTTCTTCGCAATGGCTGATGCCGAACAGGTGAGGGCGGCGCGTTGACGGAGGCTCAAAGAAAACCCGACATCGACGCCGATGCCACTGGTGGCGACATCACGTCGCGGGAGTTCTTCGCGCGCGCGCGCGATAGGTTGCGATTTGATGTGCCCCCGGCATTGACAGATGCATCGGTCATTCCCGCTAGTAGCGATGCTGGCAATGACCGCATGCTTCAGATCGTTGCCCAAGAGACACCGATCCGCCCGGCTGCGGTACTGATCGCCGTCGTTGCGCATGCTGAACCGACGATAATTCTGACCCAGCGCGCGGCCCACCTGAACGACCATGCGGGTCAAATCTCGTTTCCCGGCGGCAAGATCGACGTCACTGATGCCTCGCCGCTCGATGCGGCGCTGCGCGAGGCCGAGGAGGAAATCGGGCTTGATCGCAGTTTCGTCGAGCCGATCGGTTATCTCGATCTCTATGGCACCGGCTTCGGCTTTCGAATCCTGCCAACGGTGGCAAGGGTAAAACCGGGTTTCGACCTGCGCATCAACGAAAACGAAGTGGATAATGCCTTCGAGGTGCCGCTGTCATTTCTGATGGACCCGGCCAACCATCAGATTCATAGCAAGGAATTTCGCGGCGTCGCGAGGTCCTATTACGCGATGCCGTTTGCCGAACGCTATATCTGGGGCGCAACCGCCGGCATTCTGCGCGTACTTTATGAACGGATTTACCTCGCATGATTCGTCCCGTTCTGACCGAGGTCGGCATCTTCCTAATTCCGTTCGCGCTCTACGCCGCCTGGCTAATCGCCAGCCGCAATGGGATGTTTGACGGTGCCTCTTGGCCGACGCATGTCGTTGCCAAACTCGTACTCGGATCGCTACTGCTGACGATCATCAGCTTTATTCTTCTGGCGCATTTTTCCGGTGCTGCGCCGAATGCGACCTACACGCCCGCGCGCGTTGATGACAAAGGCAACTTCATTCCGGGTAGCGACAAATGACGGCAATGCCGAGCCTGCGCGACGCGCCAAACATGCGTGATGCGTTATGGCTAGCCGAGAAGCCGTTGCGGCGGCTTTTTGATCTGCTCAACACGGGCGGCGAAGAAGCGCGAGTCGTCGGCGGGGCCGTGCGCAATGCGTTGATGGGCTTGCCTGTCAGCGAGAAGGATATTGCGACGACGGCCACTCCCGACGAGGTGATGCGTCGCGCCAAGGCTGCTGGCATCAAGGCCGTGCCGACGGGACTTGCACATGGCACGGTGACGCTCTTTATTGACGGCGAGCCGTTTGAAGTGACGACATTGCGAAAGGACGTCGAAACGTTCGGCCGCAAGGCCAATGTCTCCTTTGGTCGCGACTGGATCGCCGACGCACAGCGGCGCGATTTCACCATCAACGGTTTGTCAGTGTCATCTGATGGAATCGTGCACGATCACGTCGATGGGCTTGCTGACATTATGGCACGGCGCGTGCGATTCATCGGCGATCCCGATGCCCGCATTGCCGAAGACTATCTGCGCATTCTACGGTTTTTTCGCATCCATGCAGCGTATGGCGACGGCGAGCCGGATCGCGATGCGTTGCTGGCCTGCATTCGGGCCCGGCAGGGTATCGCTTTACTGTCCGCCGAACGGCTGCGTATGGAGATGCTGAGGTTGATGGTCGCCAAGGGCGCGCTCGCAGCGATTGAGGCGATGGGTGATGGCGGCTTGCTGCTCGCGATCACCGGCGGCGTGACGTATCACGGCGTGTTCGCCGCAATGATCGATGCTGAATCCGAATTGAGCCTTGCGCCCGATCCGATGCGGCGGCTCGGGGCGCTGTGTGTTGCCGTGACGGAAGATGCGAGGCGTTTGTCCGTGCGATTGCGGCTGACCAACGCCGAAACCAAGACGCTCGATTCGATGGGGCATCGCTGGTGGCGGCTTGGCCATATGGACGAGGCCACCGCCAAGCGAAGGCTCTATCGGCTCGGCGAGGCGCGCTATCGCGATCGCAACCTGCTGGCCTGGGCGCGGGCGGGTCGCGAAGCTGACACGTCGGAATGGCGCGCACGTGTGACCTTGCCACAGCGCTGGATCGCGCCGGCGTTTCCTCTGAAAGCGGCGGATTTCATTGCGCGCGGCATCTCGGCGGGACCGGGGCTCGGCCATGTGCTGACTCTGGCCGAAGATGCCTGGCTGGCCGCAGATTTTCCATTGGACTCCGTTGCCCTCAATGCGATCGCCGACGCCACCATCGCGCGGTTTCAACGGGATCATCGGCTTTGATGTCCATTTGACCGTCTGGAATGCCCGCGCTACCAAGCCCCGCAACGAGGCAACCATGTCCCACAACACCTTCGGCCACCTGTTTCGCGTGACGACCTTCGGCGAGAGCCACGGCGTCGCGATCGGCTGCGTTGTCGATGGTTGCCCGCCGCGCATCCCGTTGAATGTCGAGGACATCCAGCTTGATTTGGATCGCCGCAAGCCCGGCACGTCGCGATTCACCACACAGCGGCAGGAAGCCGACACGGTGAAAATTCTTTCTGGCGTGATGGTCGATGACACGACCGGCCAACAGGTCACGACCGGGACGCCGATCGCGCTGGAGATCGCCAATACCGATCAGCGCTCGAAGGATTATTCCGACATCAAGGACAAGTTTCGGCCGGGCCACGCCGATTTCACCTATGAGGCCAAATACGGCCTGCGCGATTATCGCGGCGGTGGGCGCTCGTCGGCGCGCGAGACCGCAAGCCGCGTCGCCGCCGGTGCCATCGCACGACGGATCGTGCCGGGCCTCGTGGTGCGTGCCGCACTTGTGCAGATGGGGCCGCACAAGATTGATCGCGCCACGTGGGATTGGGACGAAGTCGGCAACAATCCGTTCTTCTGCCCGGACAAGAACAAAGCCGCGTTCTATGCGGATTATCTCGATGGCATTCGTAAATCCGGTTCGTCGATCGGCGCGGTGATCGAGGTCGTCGCCGAAGGCGTGCCAGCGGGGCTTGGCGCTCCGATCTACGCCAAGCTAGACGGCGATCTTGCGGCAGCGTTGATGAGCATCAACGCGGTCAAAGGTGTCGAGATCGGCGACGGTTTCGAAGCAGCGGCTTTGTCGGGCGAAGAGAACGCCGATGAAATGAGAATGGGCAATCATGGCCCGTCATTCTTGAGCAATCATGCCGGCGGCATTCTCGGCGGCATTTCCACAGGCCAGCCTGTGGTCGCGCGTTTCGCGGTCAAGCCGACGTCTTCAATCTTGTCGCCGCGCAAGACGGTCGACCGCCAAGGCGGCGACACGGATATCCTCACCAAGGGCCGTCACGACCCCTGCGTCGGCATCCGCGCAGTGCCGGTCGGCGAAGCGATGATGGCCTGCGTGATCGCGGACCATTATCTCCGCCATCGCGGGCAGGTGGGTTAAGCGAACGTTCGCGGAACGCCTACTCCTCGGGCTCCGTCGTGAATAGAAGCGGATAGCCCTTGGAGCGGCCGGCATCCGTGGCGCGGGTTGCCTTTGTTTCGGCGACATCGCGTGTGAACACCGCTACGACGCAGACACCGCGCTTGTGCGCCGTCATCATGACCTTGGCGGCCTGATGTTCGGTCATGCGAAATTCGGATTTCAGCACCCGCACGACGAAATCGCGCGGTGTGAAGTCGTCATTGACCAAGATCACCTTATAGAGCTTCGGCCGCTCGACCTTCAGCGTCGGGTTGATACGCGGCGTCGTGACGGTATCGGGCATGAACGTCGCGTCCGGGTTTCGGGGTTGTCGGCGCTTATAATCCCGCCATGTCGCGCTGTCGATTAGGGCAAATGCGGTTGCAGTTCCATCTTGCGCGATGCCGATTGCATGTCACGATGCTCCGACATAGTTCGACGGGAGGGCAGCCGATGCGGTGGTGTGTCTCGATCGGGGCGGTTCTGATCGCTGGAGCGATTGCGGGCGGCGACAGTCTGGCTGCTCCTTATGCAGCGCGTATCGCGGAGGCTAGGGAGGCGACCGTCGATGTCGAACTCGTCCTCGCCGTCGATGTCTCCTATTCGATGGACATGGACGAACTCGCCCTCCAGCGCGAAGGCTATGCGCAGGCGATCGTCTCCAAGGAATTTTTACAGGCGTTGAAAACCGGCCCGAACGGCAAGATCGCCGTGACTTATTTTGAATGGGCGGCAGCGAACGACCAGAAAATGGTGATCCCGTGGCACGTGATCGACGGTCCGGAATCCGCCGATGCGGTGGCCGCCGAAATCTTGAGAGCCCCGATCCGCCGCGCCTCGCGCACCTCTATTTCCGGCGCGATCAACTATGCGATGCCGCTGTTCGAACAAAACGCCTATCGCGGCATCAGGCGCGTCATTGATATCTCCGGCGACGGGCCGAACAATAACGGCACGCTCGTCACCATTGCACGGGACGAAGCGATCGAGAAAGGCATCATCATCAACGGTC
This sequence comes from Tardiphaga sp., assembly GCA_043739005.1. Lineage (GTDB taxonomy): Bacteria > Pseudomonadota > Alphaproteobacteria > Rhizobiales > Xanthobacteraceae > Tardiphaga. The sequence goes on along the minus strand of JAYUEY010000158.1, from coordinate 7,578 downwards.
TGCCGATCATGGTGAAGGAGACGAATTACTCGACGATGGATATCGAGAACCTCGATTACTATTACGAAGATTGTGTCATCGGCGGGCCGGGGTCGTTCGTTGTGACAATCAAGGATCGCGAGAAATTCAAGGAAGCGATTCGGACCAAGATGGTTTTGGAAGTTGCGGAAAAACTACCGGAGCGCTGGGTCGTGCCCGTCGCCGGCCGCGAACCGCGCGTCTCCTGTACCATCGGCGAGAAAATCTGGCAGGATCGATGGGGACGATGAATTTGCCGTCATCTTTTCACGAACTTCGCCACTAATTCCACATGTGGCGTGTGGCGAAACTGATCGACCGGCGTGACGTTGCCCATGCGATAACCGCCATCGATCAGCACCCGCGCATCGCGCGCGAACGTCTGCACATTGCACGACACGGCAATCACCATCGGCACTTTGCTTTTCACGAGATGCGTGACCTGCGCCTGTGCGCCCTGTCGCGGCGGATCGAACACGACGCAATCGATGTCGCGCAATTCTTGTGGCACCATGGGTCGGCGGAACAGGTCGCGCATCTCCGCCGTGATCGGCTTCAGCCCCGGCGACTTCGCGGCGATCTGCAATGCACCGATCGCGCCTGCCTGACTGTCACAGGCCAGAACACGCGCCTTTGCTGCCAGCCGTAACGCAAACGGCCCAACCCCACAAAACAGGTCGGCGATCTGTTTTGATTTGCCGGCGTGCTTCACCACCAGCGCGCCAAGCGCATCCTCGCCCGCCGTCGTCGCCTGCAGGAAAGAGCCAGCCGGTAGCAACACTTGCGCAGGGCCAATCGTTATCATAGGCGGCGTCCGCATGAGCACGAGTTCCCCATGCCGCGTCAGCCGCGCCAATTTGTGTTGCTCGGCGATTAGAGACAGCGTCGCGATCAATGCCGTCTGCAACGGTCCGGTACCACGTACATCGACGTCGAGGCCGTTGCTCGCGGCCGTCACCTGAATGTCGAGCGGCTTGTCGGTCGGCTTGAGCACATCCGCAAGCACGCGCGCGACATCGAGCGCCCCGGCCAGCGCCGGATCGAGGATAGGGCAATGCATGATGGGCACGATCGCGTGTGAACCTGCGGCCGCGAAGCCGACATGCAGCGTGCCATCATTTTCGCGTCGCGCGTGAACGGTGATGCGGCGGCGGCCCGCGCCATGCGCGTCAATCAGATCATCGACCGCGCAATCGATACCGGCATGGCGGAGCGTATCGACGCCGATCTGCCGTTTCCACGCGCGATAATGATCCGGCTGCCAGTGCTGAATCGCGCAACCACCGCAGTGCGTGAAATACTCACAAAACGGATCGACACGATCGGAGCTCGGTGTCTGGATGCTGATGAGTTTGCGGCGATCGGCATGGCCCGGCATCGCTTCGGTCGTGACCGCTTCATTGGGTAGCGTATACGGCACGAAGGCGGTCACGCCATCGGCATAAGCGACGCCGTCGCCGCGCTGACCGACGTGATCGATAGTCAGAGATTCATTCAATTCCGTCATCCTCGCCGCGCGCCGATAAAGAATTCGGCATTGCCGTCGCCGCCGGTGATTGGAGACGGAAACACCTCGATATCAGTACAGCCGAGCGATTCCACATAGGCCGCAATATCGTCGCACACCGCTCGATGCACGGTGGCGTCGCGGACGACGCCCTTCTTGGCTACTTTTTGCGTCGCCTCGAATTGTGGTTTGATGAGCGCTAGCAGAGACGTCGGTGATGCCGCTAATTCGAGAGCTGCCGGCAGCACCGCTTTCAACGAAATGAAACTGCAATCGATCACCACGACATCCGGCCGCTGCGGCAGGCGTGTGCCGGACAGCGATCTGATATCGGTAGTTTCCATCGACACGATACGCGGATGGCCGTCCAGTGACGGATGCAATTGATCGCGCCCGACATCGATCGCAAACACGAGGGACGCGCCATTTGCGAGTAGAACCTCGGTGAAACCGCCGGTCGACGCGCCAACATCGAGGCAGATGTGATCATCGATCTCGATCGAGTAGGCATCGAGTGCGGCTGAAAGTTTGACGCCGCCGCGCGAGACCCATGGATGCGCGGGTTGCGCGTCGATTGCGGCAGAGATCAACACGCTTTCAGAGGCTTTGGCGACAATCTTGTTATCGGCCGTGACAAGCCCGGCGTCGATGGCGGCCTGTGCGCGGGCGCGGCTTTCGAAAAGCCCGCGTTCGACCAGCAGTATATCCGCACGTTTGCGGTTGGTATCCATCAGCGCGCCGCCGCCAGTTTCAGGCATTGCTCAAATGCGTCGAGGTCGTGCCATCTCTCCTGGGGTTGGTCGTTGATGACGACAAGTGGACAGCCGTAAAGCTCGAGTGCGTGAACGATCATCAGATTGTCGGATAGGCCGAAATCTTCAACCATCAGGCCTTCGACGTCGATGAGTGGGCGGCGGAGGCTCTTGATGCCCGGATTATCAGTGACGCGGTCCGCGTAGTCTCGGGTGTCGTTGCAATAGCCGAAGCAGCGTTTGCCTTTGCCGGCCATGTAGCCGAGTTCATACACCGTGCCCGCATCGGCACTCGGTCCGCGAAACGGCGTCAAATTGGCGATGATTGCATCGGCGCGATCCATCATCGCTTGATTGGCAAGGAAAATCTGTCGGGAGGCGTCGGGGGCGGCCAGGTCGATGTCATTGTCGAGCGGGAAAAGCCCTGTTAACCCGTGCTTGTCACAGAGCGCCATCTTGCTCCGACCAATGGCGATTGCGTTGGGCAGGAAGACGTCGGGACCTGCAAGGTAGATAGTTTTTATCGGCGTCATTGCGAGCTCGCAGGAAAGGTGGCTCTTGCAACCTTTATGCTGAATGAAGCAATCCAGAGCGAGAAGGGAAGACTGGATTGCTTCGTCACAAGCGGCCTTCCAATGACGAACTAGTTTGTGGCGCGATAACCAGCTTAAGCCAGCTTCACTGTCTCGGCTTTGAAATCCTTGCCGAGCGTCTCGAACACTTTGGCGACGATGCCTTTGGCGTCGAGACCAGCGCGGCCGTACATCGCGGCCGGCGTGTCATGATCCTGGAACACGTCGGGCAGGATCAGCGAGCGCATCCGCACGCCGCCATCGAGCAGGCCCATATCCGACAGCGTCTGCATCACATGCGAGCCGAATCCGCCGATCGACCCTTCTTCAATCGTCAGCAAAATTTCATGCTCGCGCGCGAGCTTACTGATCATCTCAACGTCGAGCGGCTTCATGAAGCGAGCATCGGCAACTGTCGTGGAGAGGCCGTGCGCGGCGAGTTCGTCGGCGGCCTTCTCGCACTCGGCAAGACGAGTGCCGAACGATAGCAAAGCGACCTTGCTGCCTTCGCGAATGATACGGCCTTTGCCAATCTCAAGCGGGATGCCGACTTCCGGCATTTCCACGCCACGGCCTTCGCCGCGCGGATAACGCAGCGCGCTTGGCGCATCATTGATCGCGACCTGCGTCGCAACCATGTGGACGAGTTCAGCCTCGTCCGACGCCGCCATGATGACGAAACCGGGCAGACAGCCGAGATAGGCGTTATCGAACGAACCAGCATGCGTCGCGCCGTCAGCGCCGACCAAACCAGCACGATCGATCGCAAAACGGACTGGCAGTCCCTGAATCGCGACGTCATGCACGATCTGGTCGTAACCGCGCTGCAGGAAGGTCGAATAGATCGCAACAAACGGCTTGTAGCCTTCCGTTGCCAGCCCCGCCGCGAAAGTGACTGCATGCTGCTCGGCGATGCCGACGTCGAAGGTGCGGTTCGGAAACGCCTTGTTGAAGATATCGACGCCGGTGCCGGACGGCATCGCTGCCGTGATTGCAACGATCTTGTCGTCCTTCTCGGCTTCCTTGACGAGGCTCTGGCCGAACACGTTCTGATAGGCAGGCGCATTTGGCTTGGACTTCGACTGCGCGCCAGTGGCAACGTCGAATTTGACGACGGCGTGATACTTGTCCGCTGCTGCTTCGGCCGGGCCATAGCCCTTACCCTTTTGCGTGACGACATGAACCAAGATCGGGCCGGTCTCCATGTCGCGAACGTTCTGCAACACGGGCAGCAGATGGTCGAGGTTATGGCCGTCGATCGGGCCGACGTAATAGAAGCCGAGTTCTTCGAACAGCGTGCCGCCGACCATGAAACCGCGCGAATATTCCTCGACGCGCTCAGCGCGGTCCGCGATCGCTTTCGGAAGGTGCTTGCCGAGTTGCTTGGCGGCTTCGCGCAGCGAGCGATATGTCTTTCCCGAATACATCCGAGACAAATATGAAGACATCGCGCCGACCGGCGGTGCGATCGACATGTCGTTGTCGTTAAGGATGACGATGAGGCGCGAATTCATCGCGCCTGCATTATTCATCGCTTCATACGCCATGCCGGCTGACATCGCGCCGTCACCGATCACGGCGATAACGTTGTTCTTAGCCCCGGCGAGGTCACGGGCGACGGCCATGCCGAGGCCGGCTGAAATTGAGGTCGAGGAATGCGCTGCGCCGAAAGGATCGTAATCGCTCTCGGTACGCTTGGTGAAGCCGGAAAGTCCACCGGCGGTGCGCAGCGTGCGGATGCGATCACGGCGCCCAGTCAGGATCTTGTGCGGATAGGCTTGATGGCCGACGTCCCAGATCAGGCGATCGCGCGGGGTATCGAACACGTAATGCAAAGCGGTGGTCAATTCGACGACGCCGAGGCCTGCCCCAAAATGGCCACCTGTGGTGGACACGGCGTCAATGGTCTCCTGCCTCAGCTCGTCGGCAACCTGCCGGACCTGTTCGACCTTCAGCTTGCGCAGGTCGTCAGGGGTGCGGATGGTGTCGAGCAGCGGTGTCTTGCTAAAATCGGTCACGGCGTCATTTCCAATGTTACATGTTCACGGCGGTGGCCAGACATCGGACCGTAGCGCTCCCAAAGCGCCAGTCCCTGCCGGCTTCCCCGTGAACTGGGAAGCCTGATGATTTGAAGCCCTAAAACAGACTTCGGTCGATTGCTGTGATAACTAACACTCTTTACCGCCCTGTTCTGTCGAACATTTTTCTGAGCCGTTTGAAGCGCTTATCAACCTTAATAGGCAGCGGACGGGCTTTCGTCCGCAATACTGCCGTCGCTTTACACCAAACAAGCCACTAAAGCCAACCTCCCGCGGCACAACCTCCGGCAATGTCTTGCCGAAAAGCGTTTCGGTTCAAAAGATTAGCGAGCGATCCGGCGTGCATGTTCCATCAGCGCGGTTCCGCGAGGTGGGATTGTGCCCGCCGGGTGGCTTTCGAACTGGCTCCAGGCTCTCGCCCGCGTCAGAGGGTCGCCGGTCGCGAGATCGAGCGCTGCTGTCGGATGAAAGACGCGCTTCTGCAGCGACAGGGGGCCGCAGGCGATCATGAAGAAATCGTAGGCATGCGGCCGCTCATTCGCCATGACGAACTGGAAATGCACGCGGAAAAACCGCCACCGGAAGCGCTTGTAATTGGCCGGGCTGATGATGTCGCGAAACCGCACGGCGACGATTACTGGATTGCGCTTGGCGGGTCCGACGTCGAGGCCGTGGCCCCGGATCGGGTCGAAGGGGAAAAAGTTCATCACGTCCTTGCGAGACTGGCAATCAACCCAATCGATCGACGGCTCGATGGCCAATCGCGCCAGATGGGCGCGAAATTGCTCCGAAACCGCGTGAAAGCCGACGATCGGAAGGTTGCCGCCAAGCGTCAGCAATACGATTTTGGGGCCGTGCCGTCCCAGATCAGGGTCGATGGCCAGCGCGCGCGCCATGATCTCGACGCCCAAAAACGAGCCGGAACTGTGTCCCACAAGCAGGATTTCATCGGCATCGCTTGCGGCGGCGATATCGACAAGGTGTTGCGCGAAGGCGTCGATCCGGTCATCCCAATCCGGCCGTTGGCGATGGGAAAATCGCCATGTGAAGATGGTGTCGGACATCAGATAGAGCAGATACGTCCGCCGCTCGGTATATTTCAGAAGCATGCCCAACGCTGCGACGAACACCGCGCACCCTGCCGCGATGTCGTAGCCCGCAGGCGCGCCGATTGCCGACAGACCGGCGGCGAAGGCCCAAGCGATGCCGGCGGCCCAAATCGCTTCGTTGAGCAACGCGAAATGAGGGTAGCTGATGAAGGTCGCGAAGCGCCAATGCGCTCGCCAAAACCGGCGGAGCGTGCCGGCGAAGACCAGCCGCCAATAGATCGCGATGGCGTGCATCAGCGTTTGCCAGATCGGCCACTGCAAATCGTCCTGGATCAGATCCTCGAAGCGCAGGAAATCGTAGGCAGTGCGAGTCTGCCAGTCTGGGCCAGATGTCTCGATCACCCAAGAGGCCATCGCGCCATCTGGTGCGCTTTTCGGCCGGGTGATGATGCTGGTCAGTCCATAAAGGCCGGCGAATTTACGCAACTCGGTCCGGAACATGCGATAGTACGGTGAGAGGCCCCGCGGATCATAGCCCTGCACGTAGATGACGTGACGGTTTCGAACGCGCGCATTGCTGTTCTCCGCCGTGCGCTCCACCCGCTGCATCCCCCATTACGGCTGCCAGTCTCGCGCCTCCGCTGACCTATTATCGACTTATAGCAGGCCAAGTGTCCCACCCAACCCTCTTTCGGTGACAGTCGGGAAAAACCTGCAGTCTTCTATAGGACGTCGAGGGGTTCGGTGCCGACCGGGCGGCCGTTGGCATCGGTGGTGATCTTATCGACGCGGGCCTCGGCCTGGCGCAACACGTCCTCGCAACGGCGCTTCAGGGCCTCGCCGCGCTCATAAATCGCGACGGATTCTTCAAGAGGCACCTTGCCATCTTCGAGGCGCTTCACAATCGTCTCAAGCTCCTCCATCGCGCGCTCGAAGGTCAGCTTCTTTACGTCGGCAAATGTAGGCTCGGCCATTTCGCAGTCCCTTGTCGCATATCCCGCGCGGATTCGGTCTTTGCGACTGAATGATAGGTTTGAGGGGGGAATGTGGCGGCGGACTGATCCCAATAATCGACCTTGCCGCTTCCCGGATCATATCACTCTGGATTTGATGCTATCCGTGCACCAGGGCCATAACATGGGCATCGACGGATTCGCCAAGGCCCTGAAGGTCATAGCCGCCTTCGAGGATTGAGACAATTCTGCCGCCGGCGGTGCGATCCGCGAGGTCCATCAGCTTGCGTGTTACCCAGTTGAAGTCTTCGGCGCGCAATTCTAGGCCGCCGAGCGGATCACGGTAATGGGCGTCGAAGCCGGCCGAGATCACGATCAGTTCGGGCGCAAAGGCTTGCATCTGCGGCAGAATGAGATCGTCGAAGGCCGCGCGAAATTTCATTGAGCCGTCGCCGGATTGCAGTGGCGCATTGACAACGGTGTCGTGTTCGCCGCGTTCATTGCTGGCGCCTGTGCCCGGAAATAGCGGCATCTGATGCGTCGAACAATACATCACGCTGGGATCGGCCCAGAAGATATCTTGCGTCCCGTTGCCGTGATGGACGTCGAAATCGACCACCGCGACGCGGTCGATGCCGTGCTTGCGCTGCGCATGGCGCGCGGCGATGGCAGCATTGCCGAAGAAGCA
>JAYUEY010000157.1:0-3708 GCA_043739005.1 Tardiphaga sp. | reverse complement strand
CCCGAATAGAGCACCTGGTCGGCCATCGCGAAGGCGTCGGCGAAGGTGGTCTTCTCATTGGCAACCCGGAACAGGTTCTGGTTCGGAATGATGAGCAGCGTATCGACGACCTTGTGCAGTTCGGCGATCCCCTGCTCGGCGGTGCGCATGCGGCGTGCGCCTTCGAAGTGGAATGGCTTGGTGACAACGCCAACGGTGAGGATGCCCATGTCGCGCGCGGTCTTGGCAATAACCGGAGCAGCGCCGGTGCCGGTGCCGCCGCCCATGCCGGCGGTGACGAACACCATGTTTGCGCCCGACAGATGATCGCGGATTTCGTCGATGACTTCCTGCGCAGCGGCAGCACCGACATCCGGCTGTGAACCGGCACCGAGACCCTGCGTCACCTGCGTGCCCATTTGCACGATGCGCTGCGCTTTCGACATTGTGAGCGCCTGCGCGTCGGTGTTGCCGACGACGAAATCGACACCCTGCAAGCCGGCGGTGATCATGTTGTTGACGGCATTGCCGCCGGCACCGCCGACGCCGAACACGGTGATCCGGGGCTTCAGCTCGCGGATATCTGGAATGTTGAGATTAATGGTCATGATTGCCTCTCGATTAACCGCGCGTGGGTTCGCTGGGCCCGCGGCCGAAGGCCGAAGGAGTTGATTGGAAATGCGTGTGTGTGATCTGGATCATCAGAAGCCCTCGCGGAGCCATCGTCCGACCTTTCCGAAGTAGCCGTCATTCGCGGCCTTGCCGAATTGGCGCGCATGACGCGGAGCGACATGTTCCAGATGCGCGTATTGCGGATAGACCAGCAGGCCGGAGGGCACCGCGAAGGATGCGCCTTTGGCCTCATTCGGCAAACGGCCGAAACCAAGCGGACGGCCGATGCGAACCGGACGACCGAGAATCTGCGTCGCCATGTCGACGACACCCGTGAGCTGCGATGCGCCGCCAGACAGCACGACCTGCGCGCGCGGCTCTGAAGCGAAAGGGGAATCGGCAAGCCGGTCCCGAACCATTTCAAAAATCTCCTCGGCGCGCGGGCGCACGATATTGGCGATGGTGGCACGGGACACGACGTGCGGCGCGTCGCGTTCGTCACCGGCCGTCGGCACGGTCAGCATCTCGCGCGAATCGGATCCGCCAGTGAGGACGCTGCCGTATAACGTCTTGATTCGCTCCGCATCCGCAATGCAGGCACCGAGGCCGCGCGCGAGATCCATCGTGATGTGTTGCCCGCCAAGCGCAAATCCGCAGGCATGCACGAAGCGTCCGCCGGAATAGGTCGCGATCGTCGTGGTGCCCGCGCCCATTTCGACGACAGCCGCACCAATATCGGTTTCGTCATCCGTCAGAACAGACAGCCCGGCGAGATAAGGTGCTGCCGCCATTGCCTCGACATTGAGGTGGCAGCGCTCGACGACAAGCATCAGGTTGCGCGCGACCGACGCATCGGCCGTGACGACATTCATGTCCATACCGAACTGCGTGGCCACCATGCCGCGCGGATCGCGAATTCCTTTGACCCCATCGAGCGTGTAGCCGACCGGCAGCGCGTGCATCACGGTGCGGCCGTGGCCGGTCGCATGTTGCATACCCGTCGAGGTAATGCGCGCCATATCGGCGGGCGTCACCGCCCCGCCCTTGATGTCGGCGGCGACTTCGATGAGCTGACCCTGCAGGCGGCCCGCAGAGACCGACAGCAATACGGATTCGACACGGGCTTTCGCCATCTTCTCGGCGAACGACACAGCTTGGCGTACAGCCTGCTCGCATTCGGCGAGATCGACCACCGCACCGGCCTTAACGCCACGCGACTGGATCTGGCTGTAGCCGAGCAATTCGACGGCATGGGTGCGGCCGCGCAGCGCGTCATTTGGGGACGACGGCTTCAGCCGCGCGATCATGCAGGCGATCTTCGAGGTGCCGATGTCGAGCGACGCGACAAGCGCGCTGCGGTTCTGCGCCAGCGCGCGGGTCTTCGGGGTCTGGCCGCGATCAAGGCTGGTCATGCGTCGTTGGCCTTGCGTTTCGGCTTCTTGTCTTTGAACAATTCATCACGCGCCTTGCCGGCCTCTTCCGACAAACGCACGGTGACGCGATCCGGCAGGCGCAGATCGACGGCGACGATGTCGCGCGAGAACAGCTTGGTCTCGTTGTCGAGCTTGCTCAGCAGCGCCAGCGCGTTACCGATGTCGTTTTCTGGCAGGCGAATGTCGAGGCCGTCTTTCAGCCGCAGGTTCCAGCGGCGCTCGCCGACATAGATCGCGGCCTTGGTGACGGAGCGCACTTGCGGATAACGATCGAGCAGCGCCAGAAAATCTTTCGCGTGGGTTTCGGCACCCTTCCCGACCACCAGCGGCAATCCGGTAAAGCGGCGCGCGATGTAGGATTCCAGCACCGCGCCATCATCAGCGATGATCTGTAGCCGGCCATCCTGCTGCCAGACCGCGAAGGCCTTGCGCTCGGTGACATCGATTTGCAGCCGGTTGGGATAGAGCTTCAGCACATTGGCGTCGGCAATCCAGGGATTGGCTTTCAGCTTGTCGCGCACGGTCGCAGCATCGAGGAACAGCAAAGACGAGCGGCCGGTGACGCTGCCGATCGCGAGAATTTCGTCCTGCGTCAATTGCTTGCGGCCGTTGATGGCGACTTCCGCGATGCGGAAGCCGGCCGCGTTGGCGGCGGCATTGCGGGCATCATTGAGGATTGACAGCATTTCATCGATATGGCCGCCCTTGACGACGCCGAGCGTGACGCTGGCGACAAGAATCGCAACGGTCGCAGCGACGCCGATCCGGCGTGGCATGAATCGCTCAAGGAAGATCAGGGCACGGCTCGGCGGCGTGGCACGGCGGCGCGCCTCTTTGGCAGCGGCAGCAACAGCTTGTTTGCGGGCGCGCATATCGAGCCATTCGCGCAGCAGGATGCGAACACCCTTTGCGGCGGCTTTCAGATCCGTCTTCTGGTGATGTCTGGGCCCCGATGATCGTTTATCCGATCGAACGAGACGTCCTTCACCGTCCATTGCACAAGCTCCCGACGGCCAAACGCAAGCAGCGCGGCCAGCGTTAACCTTCGTTCGTCCTGGTAAACAAATGGTAAAAGCCGGGGTGTCACGGCAAGATTTGCCGTGGCCGATGAGCGGTTTGCGACCGGAACAGAATAAAAGTGGCTAGCCGTTCCCCAACCGCTGCAACGCAATCTCGATCTGGCCGTGCAGGAACTCGGGGAAGCCGATGCCCTGCGCGGCCAACGCCTTCGGATAGAGCGAGGCCTTGGTCAGGCCCGGCAGCGTGTTGGTTTCGAGATAGACCGGCCCTTTGTCGGACACGATGAAATCCGTGCGCGAATAGCCACGGCATGACAACGCCCGGTGCGCGCGGATCGCCTGGTCCTGAATTTGTGCAGTTACCTCCGGCGCAAACCGGCCGGGGCAAATTTCCTGCGTCGATTTCAGAAGATATTTCGCGGTGTAGTCGAACGCACCATCCGCCGGAACGATCTCGATTGGCGGCAGCGCGATGAGCGAGCCATCCTGCTGTTCGAGCACGCCGCAAGTGCCCTCGACACCGGCGATAAAAGGCTCGATCAAATAGTCTTCAGTTTTCGCAGCGGTGCGGACGGCGACGATGTCCTGCGTCGCATTGACAAAGATCAGCCCATAGGACGAGCCATCGCGCGCAGGCTTTGCGATCAGCCGGCCATATTGCGCCA
>JAYUEY010000156.1:0-26601 GCA_043739005.1 Tardiphaga sp. | reverse complement strand
GCTATCCTTCCTGGCGAAGTCGGTAAAAGCCTGTTTGAGTTTCGGATGGATCGGGCACTGGCTACAATCCATCATGATCGCGGCATCGAACAGCTTTTTGCGATCGGGATGAAACACGACATTGTTGTCGTTATCGAAGCCATAGGAGGCGACCGCATTCGGCCGGAAATAGCTCTCGACGTCGTGCCAGTCGAGACCGGAGCCGCCGATCGTCACCGACGTCGCGCGATACGTTTTCGCGTGTTCGGGATCGGCCGCTTTTTCCATCAGCGTGACATGATTGTGCAGGCTGTTGTTGTAGTAGAAGAAGCTGTTGCCGATAAAGATTTCGCTGGTCGGAAAATCCGGTCCCAAACTCGTCACGGCGGGTTTGATCTGTGCCTGCGATCCGTGAGGCGCTGCGACCGAACCGATGAGCGCCGCAGCGGCCAAGGCAACCAGCTTTACAACGATACGCATCGACGCCTTCCTGATGTTTCGTGCGGACGAAAACGGCTTACTGGCTTGCCCACACAATGCGGGCGATCCAGTCGACTTCGCCGGGCGTGAACGTCCGGTCCGGATGGCTCGGATTCAGTGACTGCAATTCGAGCGTCTTGGTGGTGCGGCGCTTGAGTTCCTTCACCAGCACCTCGCCCTCTTTGGTTTTCACGACAACGCGGTCGCCACGACGGATCGCCGTGCCGGGCGACACCACGATAATATCGCCATCGCGATAGGCCGGCTTCATCGAATCGCCGGAGATTTCCAGCGCGTAAGCGTGCTGGTCGTTGACCGACGGCAGTCCGACCTCGTCCCAACCCTTGCCAACCGGAAAGCCGCCATCGTCGAAAAAGCCGCCATTGCCGGCCTGCGCGAAGCCGATCAGCGGCACCGACTGCACGGCGCGGGCCTTGTCGTCGATATATTGCACAAAGGTATCGATCGTGACGCCGGTTGCGCCCAGCGCCTTGGCGACGGATTCCGTCGAGGGCCAGCGCTCACGGCCATCGGGCGTGATGCGCTTGGATTTGTTGAACGTGGTCGGGTCGAGGCCCGACCGTTTGGCAAGCCCGGAGGCCGACAGGCCGGAACGTTCGGCGAGGCGATCCAGTGCGCCCCAAATCTGGCTATGACTGAGCATGGTCTTGGATCCTGCTAAACATCCATTATCAAACTAGGAATTATTGCCTCAATTCGGCGAGTTCCGCAATCCCGACGTTGAAGAAAGATGGTGCCGCCTTGAAGTGCCGACGCGCCGCCGATACGGTCGCGCCACATCATCCAGCGGGAACAGCGGCAACGTGCGAGCGATTTACAAGATCTGTCCGTTCACGGACTGGCGCGAAGCCGAACGCGCCGGCCTCTATCGCGGCAGCGCAGACGATGCCCGCGACGGTTTCATCCATTTTTCGACAGCCGAACAACTCGCCGGCACGCTCGACAAGCATTATCGCGGCCAGAGCGACCTATTATTGATCTCGATCGACGTCGTTAGGCTCGGCGAGGCGCTGCGCTGGGAGCCGTCGCGCGGTGGCGACCTGTTTCCGCATCTCTATGGCAACCTTGATCCCAAGGCGGTCATTGCGGTGCAAGATTTGCCGGTGCGCGCCGACGGCTCGCATGCCGTTCCGGAGCTGATATCGTGATCAAGGCGCTCGGCGCATGGTCGCTGCCGCTGCTGCGGCTATTCGACGCCGAGGATGCGCATCGCCTCGCGGTGAGTGGTTTGCGGCTGCTGCCGATACCGACGCCGCGACCGGACGATCCGAAACTCGCGGTGCGGGCATTCGGTTTGAATTTCCCGAACCCGATCGGCATCGCCGCGGGTTTCGACAAGAATGCCGAAGTGCCGGATGCGCTGCTGCGGCTCGGCTTCGGCTTCGTCGAGATCGGCTCCGTGACGCCGAAGCCGCAGGCCGGCAACCCGCGCCCGCGCATCTTCCGGCTCGAACGCGACGAAGCTATCGTCAACCGCCTTGGCTTCAACAATCACGGCGCGGATGTCGTGCTGCGCCGGCTCGCGGCGCGGGCCCGCCCGGGCGGCGAGACAAACAATTTTGGCACCGGAATTGTCGGCGTCAATATCGGGGCCAACAAAGATGTTGCGGACCGAAACGCCGACTATGTCAGCCTGATCGAGACCTTCGCGCCGGTCGCCAGCTATTTTACCGTCAATGTGTCGTCACCCAACACGCCCGGCCTGCGCAATCTGCAACAGGCGGCGGCGCTCGACGATTTGCTGGCCAAGGTGATCGATGCACGCGACCGCGTGCGCCAGCAGGCCGGTGACACGCCGGTGCTGTTGAAGGTCGCGCCCGATCTGACGCTGAACGAACTCGACGACGTCGTGCATATCGCGCGATCGCGCCGCGTCGATGGGATGATCGTCGCCAACACCACATTGGCGCGGCCGACGACATTGCGCGATATCCGCGCCAAAGAGCAGGGCGGATTGTCGGGGCGGCCGCTGTTTCGGCTCTCGACGCGCATGGTCGCGGAGACCTTCGTGCGTACGGAAGGCGCGTTTCCGCTGATCGGCGTCGGCGGCATCGATTCCGGCGGCGCGGCACTGACGAAAATTCGCGCCGGCGCGAGCCTCGTGCAACTCTATTCGTCGCTGATCTACAAAGGGCTTGGACTTGTCGATGAGATCAAGGCGGACCTGTCCTCGACGTTGCTGCGCACCGGCCGCGACTCGCTGAGCGAAATCGTCGGCGCCGATGCCGCGACGATCACGGCTGAGGATTGGCCGGTGTAAGTTCGTCATTGCGAGCGCAGCGCAAATTGGCAATTGCGCAATTGCGCAATTGCGGCAAGCGAAGCAATTTAGAAAGCTCTGCGAAAGACTGGATTGCTTCGTCGCAACCTCGTCAAAGATGACGAAGGTTGCACCTCGCAATGACGCCGCTTATCCCATCGCGCCTCGCACCAACGTCGGGTAACGCCATGCCTGCAACAGCCCGCGCGCCAGAAGGAACACCAGAAACGACAGCCATAATCCGGTATTGCCGAGTGGCGTCAGCGCTGCAAAGGCCGCGATGTAAATCACAAGCGCGGCCAGCATCAGATTGCGCATGTCACGCGCCCATGATGCGCCAACATAGATGCCGTCAAAGCAATAAGCCAGAACACCGCAAGCCGGTGCGAGCGCGGCCGGCACCAGATATGTTCGGGCCGCGATCCGCACCTCGGGGCTGGTCGTGATCGCATCGATCAGCGCGCCGCCGCTGGCGAGAAACGCCAGCGACACGCCGAGACCGAAGGCGGCACTCCATCCGACCACGAGTTTCACTGCGCGGGTGAATTGATCACGACGGCGCGCGCCGAAGGATTGCCCGCAGAGCTGCTCGGCGGCGGTCGCAAGGCCATCGAGAAAGAACGATCCGATCATCAGGAAATTATAGAGTACTGCATTGGCCGCCAGCGTCAGGTCGCCGGCGCGGGCACCTTGTGACGTTAAAAACAGAAACGCCGCGATCAACGCCGCCGTGCGGATCATGATGTCGCGATTGACTGCGAACAGCTGCTTGAGGCGTGCCGGATCGAGGAGACGGTCCCGCGCAATCGCAAAACTGCCGAGCATTCGCCACGCGATGACGAGACCTGCCGCAAGGCCAATCCCCTCAGCGATCATGGCGGCGATCGCCGCACCGGCGATGCCCTTGTTCAGCACCAACACGAGCGTCATCGTCAGCGCGATGTTGATGAGGTTGATCGTGACTTGCAAAGCGAGAGCGGTACCCGTGCGGGCTTGACCGATCAGCCAGCCGACGATGACGTAGTTGCCGAGCATGAAGGGTGCTGAGAACAGCCGGATGAAGAAGTAGGTGCGTGCTGCATCCGTCACGACGGGGCTGCCGCCCATGATCGCGAACACGCCCGTCGCCAAGGGCGCTTCGAGCGCGATCAGCGCAGAGCCTATCAGGCCCGCAAGCAGCAGCGCCCGCATCAGAACCGCGTGGACTTCGTCACGCTGGTTCGCGCCGAGCGCCTGCGCCGTGAAGGCAACCGTCGCCATCCGCAGAAAGCCAAACAGCCAGAAGATGCAATCAAAGGCGACGGAGGCCAACGCGACGCCGCCGAGAAGATGCGGATCACCGAGCTGGCCGATTGCTGCCGTCGCGACGATGCCCAATAACGGCGTCGTCAAATTGGCGAGCATCGCCGGACCGGCGATGGCGAAGACGCGCCGGTGGGTGATCGTCGCGTCCGTGCTCATCACAAGAATAAGTTCAGCGGCCGCGCGGGGCGTTGAACATCCGCGAGATCAGCCAGATCGGCACAACGATGACGGCACCGAGCAAAAAGTAGCGCCACAGCCCGTTGATTGCGTCGAAGCCGAGATCATAGACCCACTGGAACAGGCGACGGATGCTCCAGACGATATTCCACGGATCGAAGCCGATCGCCGCCAGCACGATGCCCATCAGCACTGACAGCATCACGAGCCGGAACAGCACACCGAGCGGAGAGCCGCCGAGGAAGCGCGACATCCCGCCGTCACGCGGCTGATAGTGGCGCGGTGCGTCGTTCGACGGCGGCGCATCACGCGGATATTCGCGCGGGGCATCCTGTGGCGGCAAGCGCGTCTCGTTCGACATAACGGGTCCTCGTGCAGGCGGCGTTCGGGCCATCCTGCACAGCGATTATGGTTTGCCGGCCCGCGCCGCAAGAGCGCGCAGCGAAATAAGAGCGCGCATCAAAAATCGCGCTCGTGGTTTTGTTGCGTTCAGACCTTCTGCCGCAGGTCCGGCGCGTTGACCGACGGAATCGCAAGGCGGCCGGGCCCGGTGTTCTTCAAGGCCTCGGCGGCCTTGTCGTTCGACATGATCTTGGCCATCACGGCCTGGCCGGCGCGCTCGAACACCTCGCGGTTTTCAACGAGATATTCGCGGCTTTCCCGCAACGGCTTGATGAGGCCCTGAATCTCCGGGATTACATAACGTGCGACGAGATCCCATGAGCGTTTGCTGTTCTCGATATTGGCCCAGTCATGCGCAAACCCGATGATCGAACCGACGCCGCCGGAGACTTTGATGATGTCGCGGATTTTCGCGATCAGATCGTCCGGCGTTCCGATGACGGAAGCGGCGTTATCGACATAAGCGGTCTTCTCGACAGCGTCATTGGCGCTACTGAAGGGCATCACGCCGGGCCGCTGCAAGGTGCCGACCGTATAGTCATTGTGCCAGCGCATCAGGCCGGCACCCGCTTCTTGCCGGGCCTGCTCGCGGGTCTCGGCGATATGCCAGGACAGCAGCACGCGCCAGTTGGCGCGATCAACCGTGGTGCCATGCTTCTTGGCGGCGTCCTCGGCAAATTCCCACTGCTGCGGCAGAGCCATCAATCCCTGCGTCGACATCGAACCGAGCGAGATGATGCCGATGCCGTATTTGCCGGCGAGCGTCATGCCCGACGGTGAAATCTGCGACGCCACGACGAACGGCATGTCCTCCTGCAACGGCAGGATTTGAAGCGCCGCATCGTTCAGCGTGAACCAGTCGCTCTTGGCAGTGACGCGCTCGCCCTTGAACATGCGGCGGATCAGGCCGATCGCTTCGTCCTGCCGGTCGCGCTGCGTCATCGGATCGATGCCCAGCGTATGCGCGTCGGATGCCAAAGCGCCCGGGCCGGAGCCGAACATCGCGCGTCCGCCGGTCATATGATCGAGCTGCACCATGCGCTGCGCGACGTTGAAGGGATGATGATAGGGCAGCGACACAACGCCGGTGCCGAGCTTGATGCGCTTGGTACGTTCACCGGCGGCGGCGAGAAACATTTCGGGCGATGCGATCATTTCCCAGCCGGACGAATGATGCTCGCCGCACCAGAATTCGTCATAGTTGAGATCGTCGAGTTGTTGGACGAAATCGAGATCGCGGCGAAATTGCAGCGTCGGATGTTCGCCGATCGGATGATGCGGGGCCAGAAAAGCGCCGAACTTCATGCGCGCCATAGTGTTTCCTCGGTTTCTTGTTGATTGCTTGTTCGTCAGCTTGCGCAGACGGTAAGCCACCTGCCACGCCGTTTCAATGTCGTCCGCCGCAAGGCGCGGTCTGCCTGTCGCATGTCTCAGATGTTGGAGGCAATACGCGTCATCGCGATATAGGTCATCACCGGCCCGATCATGGGCCGAAGAGTTCGGTGAGAATTCTTCCGAGCGCGCAACGGAAGTGGCGCAACGCGCCTCCGATCATGCCGTCGGCGAGGCGCGACGCGCCGCCGCATCATCTTGAAATAGGCGAGCGGTGGCTCCCATCTGAGATGGTGCGGCGATCCGTCCGCATTCGGAGACCGAGATGAGCTATTTCCGCACCGCGACCCTTCTGGCTGGTCTGGCCGCCCTGTTCATGGGCGTCGGCTATCTGCTCGGCGGCGCGACCGGCGCGATTGTGGCGCTTGCCGTCGCGGCGGCGACCAACCTGTTCGCCTACTGGAATTCGGATCGCATGGTGCTGTCGATGCACGGCGCGCAGGAGATCGATGCCAATACCGCACCCGATTTGCACCGCATGGTCGCGGACCTCGCGGCACGGGCGCAATTGCCGATGCCAAAAGTCTATCTGATGGACAATCCGCAGCCCAATGCATTCGCGACCGGGCGCAATCCGGAAAACGCCGCCGTCGCGGTAACGACCGGCTTGATGCAGCAACTGAGCCGCGAGGAACTCGCCGGCGTCGTCGCGCATGAGCTTGCGCATATCAAGCATCACGACACGTTGTTGATGACAATCACCGCGACGATTGCCGGTGCCGTCTCGATGTTGGCGCAGTTCGGCATGTTCTTCGGCGGCAACCGCAACAATAACGGTCCCGGAATTATTGGCTCCATTGCGCTGATGATATTGGCGCCGCTCGGCGCCATGGTGGTGCAGATGGCGATCAGCCGGACTCGCGAATATGCCGCCGACGAGATGGGCGCAAAAATTTGCGGGCAGCCGATGTGGTTGGCGTCGGCGCAGAAGATCGACAACGCCGCACATCAGATTCCGAATGAGGATGCTGAGCGCGCGCCCGCGACCGCGCATATGTTCATCATCAACCCGCTGTCGGGGCGCGGCATGGACAATTTATTCTCGACGCATCCAGCGACGGAAAACCGCATTGCGGCGTTGCAACGTCTTGCGCCGGCTGGCGGGTTTTCGTCTGCTACGACGCGCGGTGTGGCATCGGGCAATCCGTGGGACGTGTCAGCGCGACGACATCAGCGCGGACCTTGGAGATAAGGCTCCGTCATTCCGGGGTGCCTGTCGGCTGTCATATTTGACGACGAATGTGCGAGCCCGGAATGAAGCTCAATACTGCTTCATCCGCGCCAGTTGATCGGCGTGGAAGTTGCTGTCGCCGAACAATTCTTGACAGACGCGCGCCCGCTTCATGAAGAAGCCGATGTCGAACTGGTCGGTCATGCCCATGCCGCCATGCATCTGCACGCCCTCCTGTACCGCCAATGTCGCCGTGGTGCCGGCCTTGGCCTTTGCAACGGCGACAGCGGCCGCAGCGGTGTCGATGTTCTCATCGAGCTTCTGCAGCGCCTTCATCGTGGCGGCACGGGCGATCTCGATCTCGACATAGAGATGCGCGGCGCGGTGTTGCAGCGCCTGAAATTCGCCGATCAGTTTGCCGAACTGCTTGCGCTCCTTCAGATAAGCGACGGTGCGGCCGAAGACTTCTTCGGAGACGCCGATCATTTCGGCGGCAACCGCACCGCGTCCGATGTTCAGCACTTGCTCAAGTAACGCGCTGCCATGATCGATTTCGCCGAGCACGGAGTCGGCATCGATTTCGGCATTGTCGAAGGTGATGCGCGCAGCATTATGCGCATCGAGCATCGCGGTGCGTTCGATCGCGATGCCTTTGGTCTGGGCATCGACCCAGAACAGCGTCAGCCCGTCGTGCTCGCCGGGCGCGCCCGCACTGCGCGCCGCGACGATCAGGCGGTCGGCGACATGGCCATCGACGACGAAGGCCTTGGTGCCGGACAGCTTGAAGCCGTTGCCGGCGCGCGTTGCTTTCAGGGCCGTGTGCAGTGGGCGATGCTTTGCGCCTTCATCGATCGCGAGCGCTGCTATCAATGCGCCTTCCGCGATCTTCGGCAGATATTCGGATTTCTGCGCCGCACTGCCGCCGCGCGTAAGCGTTGAGGCCGCGAGCACCGCTGTCGAGAGAAACGGTGACGGCATTAAGGTGCGGCCGATTTCCTCCATCACGATTCCGGCCTCGACACAGCCGAGCCCGCTGCCGCCGTTCTCTTCCGGCACCAGCAATCCCGCGAGGCCCATCTCGGCAAAGCCCTTCCAGAGATCACGCGAAAATCCTGTCGCGTCCTTGCTGTCGCGCAGATGTCGGAAATGCGCGACCGGTGCCTTGTCGGTGATGAAGCCGCGCGCGGAATCACGCAGCATCGATTGTTCTTCGGTGAGGACGAGGGGCATGGAGTTGATTCCGGAAAGGTTGAATTGCGAATTAGAAATTTAAGGATCGTCATTCAGGGATGCGGGACGACCGGCGTAAGCCGGTTGGAGTGCAGGCCCGGAATCCATACGCCCGGCAGTGGTTATTGATTCCGGGCTCGCATATCATTCGCGACGAGGGCGTCGCCAATGACATGCGCCCCGGAGTGACGAAACGCGCTACGCCGCCGGCAGATCGAGGATGCGCTTGGCGACGATGCCGAGCATGACTTCCGACGTGCCGCCTTCGATCGAGTTCGCCTTGGTGCGCAGCCATGCGCGGGGACGCGCACCGTCACGCGAGCGTTCGCTCTCCCATTCGAGCGCATCGACGCCGCCGGCCGACATTAGGATTTCGTGGCGGCGCTTGTTCAACTCGGTGCCGTAATATTTCATTGCGGACGAAAACGCCGGATGGCCCTGGCCCGCTTTCGCAAGATCGACGGCGCGTTCGGCCGCGCAGGCCATCGCCGCTTCATCGATATCGAACGTTGCGATCTGGCCGCGCAGCATCGCGTCGTCGAGCCGGCCCTGCTCGTCCTGCCCGACCGAGTCGGCCGCGATCTGTCCGAGCGGACGCGAGGCACCGCGGCCACCGAGATCGGAGATCATGGCGCGCTCGTGTTGCAGCAGATATTTCGCGACATCCCAGCCACGATTGATCGTGCCGACGACATGGCTTTTCGGCACGCGGACATCGTCGAAGAAAGTCTCGCAAAAGGGCGACTTACCGGAGATCAGCAGGATCGGCTTCGTCGTGACGCCTTGTGAGGCCATGTCGAACAGAATGAAGCTGATGCCGTCATGCTTCTTAGCGGTGGGATCGGTCCGCACCAGACAGAAAATCCAGTCGGCGTAATTCGCATAAGACGTCCAGATTTTCTGGCCGTTGATGATGAAGTGATCGCCGTCGCTCTCGGCACGGGTCTGGATCGAGGCCAGATCAGACCCGGCATTCGGCTCCGAATAGCCCTGACACCAGCGGATCTTGCCGGCCGCGATCTGCGGCAGATACTCTTTCTTCTGTGCGTCGGTGCCGTATTTCAACAGCGCAGGCCCGAGCATCCAGATGCCGAAGCTTGACAGCGGCGCGCGCGCGGACATCTTCGCCATCTCCTCGCGCAGAACCTTATGCTGCGCACCGTCAAGGCCGCCGCCGCCATATTCCGCTGGCCAGTCCGGCACAGTCCAACCCTTGTCGCGCATCCGCTCGAACCAGATGCGTTGCGGCTCCGACGTGAATTTCGTATTGCGGCCGCCCCAGAAAACGTCCTCGTCGCCGGCCGGCGGCTTGCGCATCTCGGGCGGGCAATTGGCCTCTAACCAGACGCGGGTCTGTGTGCGGAATGTATCGAGATCGGACATCTGCGTTTCCATCTTTGATCTTGTTGGAGCGGACCATATCGCCCCGCTCGCGAAATTCAATACGCCTTCGCGCGGTGCATCGCGGCGTGCTAGACATCTGGCAACATCAAACAAAAAGGAGAACGAGGATGCGCCTGAAACTGCTGACGCCCGACGAGATGAACGATAGCCAGCGTGCCATCTATGAGGAGTCCATTGCCTCGAAGCGCGGCAGCCCGCCGCCGCCGATGATGGCCTGGCTGAATAGTGCGGACATGGCGGTGCATGCGACGCGGCTCGGCGCGTTTCTACGCTATGACACGACGATGCCGGCAAAACTGTCGGAGATCGCGATCCTCGTCACCGCGCGGCACTGGACCTCGCATTATGAATGGTATGCGCATAAGCGGCTCGCGCTCGCCGGTGGTATGGACATCAAGATCATCGAGGACATCCGTCACCGTCGCGTGCCGACATTCGACGATCCCAAAGGCAAGGCGATCTATGATGTCGCGCGCGCGCTGCACGAGACGCATCAGGTACCGAAGGCGTTGTATGACGAGGCGACGCGGCTGCTTGGTGCCCAGGGGCTGGTCGAGGTCATCGGGCTGTGCGGGTATTACACGATGGTGTCGATGACGCTGAATACCTATGAGTTCGACCTGCCTGACGGTGAAGTAAGGGAGTTGGAGTGAGCATCGTCCAGAACACGCCCATCGCCGCCGGCACACGGATCGGCCATGTCCATCTGAAAGTCGCCGATCTTGATCGCGCCCTCGGCTTTTATTGCGGTGTGCTCGGCTTTCAATTGATGCAGCGTCATGGCGATCAGGCGGCGTTCATTTCGGCCGGCGGCTATCATCACCACATCGGATTGAATACGTGGGACAGCAAAGGCGGCTCGCCGCCCGCGCCTGGCACCACGGGGCTATTTCACACTGCGATCCTGTATCCGACGCGGGCTGATCTGGCCGATGCGCTGCAGCGCCTGAGCGACGCTGGCATCGCGCTCGACGGTGCGAGCGATCACGGTGTAAGCGAAGCGCTGTATCTGCGCGATCCCGACTCGAACGGGGTGGAGCTGTATTGGGATCGCCCGCCGGCCGATTGGCCGCGCGACTCGCAAGGGGGCATTGCGATGTTCACGCGACGGCTCGATCTGGATGATCTTCTGCGACAGCGGGCGGTTTAGCGCTGAACAAATAGAAGAACGTCGTCGCGGATCGAGGTCTCGTCGATGGCGAGAGGTGGAATGAGCGCGTTCATTGCCGGCCTCTTTCTGTTGGTGTCTTGCGCCGGAGGTTCGCAGGCTTGGTGTCGTCGCTTCGGCCCGCGCCAAAGTATCGACTGCGTTGTTGGAGTTCCTCGTCCGCGCTGTCCGGGCAAGGACAAGATGCCGCAGCCCGGCGTCAGATTTGAGTTGGCCGAGAAAGTTTTGTAAAATCAGCAAGTTGTGGCAGGTTGGTGACAGGCGTACGGCGTGCAACCGCCACGACGTCTGGCGTCTGCGTCTTGGCACTGACGGCCGGTCGCGCCATATTCGAGTGGACAGACACAAGGATCATGCTCGTGAACGCCATCACCGAATTGACCAGCCAAACCGACAAATCGCTGCTCATCGTGGAAGACGACAAGCCGTTTCTGGAGCGTCTGTCGCGGGCGATGGAAAGCCGGGGATTCGTCGTGACATCCTGCGACAACGTCAGTGACGGTTTGGCGCATATCGGCAAATCCGCCCCCGCTTTCGCGGTGGTCGATCTGCGGCTCGGCGACGGCAACGGCCTCGATGTCGTGTCGGCTTTAAAAGCGCAGCGGCCCGATGCCCGCGCCATCATTCTGACCGGCTACGGCAACATCGCGACGGCTGTGACCGCCGTGAAGATGGGCGCGGTAGATTATCTGTCGAAGCCGGCGGATGCAGATGATGTCGTGGCCGCGTTGCTGGCCAGTGGCGGCGACAAATCCGAATTGCCGAACAATCCGATGTCGGCGGACCGCGTGCGCTGGGAACACATCCAGCGCATCTATGAAATGTGCAGCCGTAACGTCTCGGAGACGGCGCGCCGGCTCAACATGCATCGCCGGACGCTGCAACGCATTCTGGCGAAGCGCGCGCCGCGTTGACGCATAAGGACAGGCACAAGGGATAGGCAAAGGCGTTCTTACGCCTGACCAACCGTACGAGTTTCTAAAACTCGCCATCCATCCCGAGATGGCCTTGCGGATCGAACAATCGATTGAGCCGCGTGGCTGCTGCCAGACCAAACTGGATCGTCATCAGCTTGCGCGTCGGTGCCGGCATCCGATGCTCTGGGGCGTCGCAATGCAGATGGGCGCCATAAGCGTCGGCGACAATGAGGCCCGTCTCGGGCGGGAAGATCTCGCAGGGCAAATCCTGCGTAAACGCAAAGAACAGCCGGTCGCAATGCATGCGGTATTCCTGCCATTTTTGATCGGCGCGCAAATCGGCCAAGGAAGATTTGATTTCGACGATCCAAATCTCGCCCTTGGCGTTGATGGCCACCAGATCGGCGCGGCGACCGGACGGTAGCGGCAATTCGGCGACGCACGAAAATCCGAACGATCGCAGCCAGCGCGCGGTGCCGCGTGCAACGGCTAGCGCCGTCTCGGACTGGCGGCGGTCGGCAGGCAGGTCGGTGATGCGCACGAGCGATTCCATGCGGCGATTTTATCGTGATTCCCACTTGGCGGCAGCGGAAAAATCGGCATGGTGGCGGCCATGACCGAACAAACCGATACGCCGAAAGCTGGCGCCGCCATCATCCCTGTGACGCCATTCCAGCAGAACTGCACGCTGTTGTGGTGCGAGGCCACGAAGAAAGCCGTCGTGGTCGATCCCGGCGGCGACGTCCCGCAAATCCTCGCGGCGATCAGGAAGGCCAATGTCACCGTCGAGCAGATCTGGCTGACGCACGGCCATATCGATCACGTCGGCGGCGCGGCCGAGTTGCGCGACGTTCTCAAGGTCGAGATCACCGGGCCGCATAGGGCTGATAAATACATGCTGGATCATGTGGTCGAGAGCGGCGCGAATTTCGGAATGACCGGCGTGCGCAACTTCACGCCTGAGCACTGGCTCGATGAAGGCGACACCGTCAGCATCGGTGAATTACGTTTCGACGTGCTGCATTGCCCCGGCCATTCGCCGGGCAGCGTAGTGTTCTTTAACAAGGTTATGCGCTTCGCGCTGGTTGGCGACGTGCTGTTCGCGGGCTCGGTCGGCCGCACCGATTTGCCAGGCGGTGATCACGCCACGCTGATTGCCTCGATCACCGATAAACTGCTGCCGCTTGGCGACGATGTCGGCTTCATCTGCGGCCATGGGCCTGGATCGAGCATCGGGCAGGAGCGGATGACCAATCCGTTTTTAACTTAAGGGATTTGTCATTCCGGGTGCACGCGGAGCTTTTCATCTGCTGCGTGCGGTCTAATTCCCCGAATGACGTGCGTTTTAGAACCCGTTAGGGTTCGCCCATTGTTCGATTTTGTTCGAAGCTACCGTCTGGCGCGGCTGATGCGGATTGAGCGTGCCGGCGCTGGCCGTATAGCCTTTTTCGATGATTTCCAACGCGAATTTCTTTGCTTCGTCCTCGGACTTGAACGTCTTGGTGGTCCGCGCAGGACCGGACGCCACCTTGTCGTCGGACTTGTTCGATTTGTCGGGGCCGAACGCCACGTACCAGATATCGGGCTTGCTCATTCGCGGTAAACGCTGGCTGTTTTAAAAAGTTGCACGGTGCCCATCACAACGGCAGATTTTCGGCGCGGAACCGGTTACCAATGATGGTCGCCATATAAAAGTGGCGACAACAAATCGGTGCGCAAATAAATGCCGCCATGAAATTGAGGCGCTCAGATGAAATTGTCGAACGAAGGCATTCTGGTCATTCTGTTTGTTGGCCTGATTGCCGGCTGGCTGGCCGGCAAGATCGTCCGTGGGACCGGCTTTGGGATCATCGGCGATATTCTTGTCGGCATCGCCGGTGCGCTGATAGCCAGCCTGTTGTTTCCAAAACTTGGGATCGCACTCGGAACGGGCCTGGTGTCGAACATCATCTATTCGGCGATCGGTGCGGTTTTGTTACTGCTCGTGGTCGGACTTTTCCGCGGGCGTCGATATTAATTTTTCCAATCGATTGAAAAACCAAAAAGGCCGCCCCGAAGGGCGGCCTCTCGTTTTGGAACCGTGGGTCCGTTACTCGATGACGTCAACGATGCGGCGGGTTGCCGGATCGACAAGCACCGTGCGATTGTTGACGACGGTGTAGCGATAGTTCGGCTGATTATACTCGCGCGGGACCTCGTAATAGGTCACGCCGTCCGAAGGCAAAACGGCACCGACGCGCACATCTTCGCGATAGGTATAGGACGGGCGACGCTGTTCGACGACATACGAGCGAAAGCGCGGACGATCATCGACGCCCAGGACGCCGGCAACGCCGCCGACCACACCACCAATGGTGCCGCCGACAATCGCGCCGATCGGACCTGCGGCGCGCTCACCGTCGCGTGCGCCACGCTCGATGCCGCCGGGAACACCCTGCGCCTGGGCGAGAACGGGAACCGCAAGAGCGGCAACGAGGGCGGCAGTGCCAAGGAAATGGCGGATCATGTGATTCTCCTAATGTCGTGATGACAAGACGACATAAGAGCGGATTGAGACGATGGTTCCGGTCGCGCTGCGCGAATTTTGGGCCAACTACGACTTCATCAGGCCGGCGGCGGTCAGCGCGCGCGTGATAACAGCGTTGATGTCGATCGCGCGGCTGCGGCGTTCGGCGCTGTGCGATTTATCCATCGGCCGCGCCGAGAACGTCACGTTTTCCGGCTCGGCTTTGACGGGAGCCGGCGTGATGAAGGCTTGAACCGGAGTGGTTTTCGCGGAGCTTGTGGTGCGCGGGTGGTGGATATGCCCGGTGAGGCCAAAGAACTGCGCAATGTGGTATGACGACGAGATGCCGGCGTCGATCAGATAGGGGCCTTGCGCGCCGAAACGCTCTTCGCCGGCCCCAAAGCCGAGTGGGGTGCCATGGCCCATGTCGGTGATCGCATAGGATTCGACGATGGTTTCGCCATCGGTGCCCCACCAGACCTGACGCGGATAGCCGTCGATCACGGTTTGCGCCATCGGAGTAGAGGGCAGGCCATGGACGCTCAGCCATTGTTTGACGGTCTCGTCGGCATTGGCCGCGTGGACGGTGCGGTCGGCGCTGCCGTGCCACACTGAAATGCGTGGCCATTCGCCCGTATGTGAACTGGCATTGCGTACCAGATCGCCGAGCACCTCGTCAGGCTGCGGATTGGGCTGGCGCATCGCGGTGAGCGCATCGCGCATCGTGGTCGCGACACCATAAGGCAGGCCGGCAATGATCGCACCAGCCGAAAACACCTCAGGATAGGTTGCCAGCATCACCGATGTCATCGCGCCGCCGGCCGACAGCCCGGTGATAGAGATGCGTCCGGCGTCAATGCCGTGATCTTGCGTCATCCGAGTGATCATCTGGCGGATCGAGGCAGCCTCGCCGCCGTCGCGCACGATATCGGCGGCGTCAAACCAGTTGAAGCAGGTATTGGGGTTATTGCCGCGCTTCTGCTCGGGCATCAGCAGGGCGAAGCCATATCGGTCCGCCAACGTCGACCAGCCTGCGCCGGTGTCGTAGTTGGCGGCGGTCTGTGTACAGCCGTGCAGCACCACGACCAGCGGCGACGGTCCGGTCAAGCCCTCCGGCACGTAAGACAGCATCGTCAGATTGCCCGGATTGGCACCAAAGTCTGGCGTTTCCTGTAGCGGGCTGCCGCCTCCCGGCCTGCGCAACCCCATGCTGAAGCCCAATACATTCTGAAGCGCATTCGGTTTCGGCAAATGGCGCAGGAAATCAAGGTTATCGGCAATGGACACGGCAGCTCCTGGCATGATTTTCGATCTAACCATCTGCCGAAGCAAAGGTTGCTGCATCGCAACATAAATTAAAAGAAGGAAAATTCAAGGATAACGGGGGATCGCGGAATGACGAGCCGTTGAGTACAAAAGCGTATAACAATCATCGAAGGTATTGAAATTTATGGGTTAAACAAGAAAAGAATCAATCTGAGATAAATTATGCGCGGGTTATGTTGCAGCAAATGTTGCAGCATTCCATTAAACAGGGTGAATTGTTGCGTCGCACAATTATTTTCGTGCGAGTTCTAGCGCGGCGCGATCCATAGGCGCAGGACGTAAGCCAGTGCACTGACCGCGCCCAGACCGCCGAGCCACAAGACGACAAACCAAACAAAGCGCATCGTCCAGCGCGGCGGCGGTTCGGGGACGCGATGCTTCAACTCAGTTGGCATCAATGGTAGCCCGAATTGGCGGTGACCTTGCCGCGAAAGACGTAATAGGCCCACGCCGTATAGATCAGGATAATCGGGATCATCACCGCAACCCCGACCAGCATGAAGATCTGGCTGTTTTCAGGGGCTGCGGCCTGCCAGATCGTGATGCTGCGCGGCACGATATAGGGCCACATGCTGATGCCTAATCCCGCATAGGACAGCGCAAACAGCGCCAGCGACAGGAAAAATGGGCGATAGTCCTGCTTGGCGGCGAGTGCACGCAGCAGCATTAGCGTGACGCCAGCCACGGCCAGCGGCACCAATCCGGTGAACAGGATGTTCGGCCAGTTGAACCAGCGATGAGCATATTCGGCATTGAGCAGCGGCGTCGCAATCGAGACGAGACCGATCGCGCCCAACATGCCGAACAGCAACCACCAGCTCAGCATATAGGCCTTCTCGCGCAACTCGCCTTCGGTCTTCATGATGAGCCAGGTCGAGCCGAGCAGCATGTAACCGACCACGATTGCGATGCCGGTTAGGATGCTGAACGGGGTCAGCCAGTCCCACCATCCGCCGCCATAGGCGCGGCCGTTGACGACGACGCCTTGCAGGATCGCGCCGAGTGCCACGCCCTGCGCCATCGTCGCCAGGAACGACCCGCCGGCAAAGGCGATGTCCCATAGATTGCGCTCGCGCTGCGTCCGCCAGCGAAATTCAAAGGCGACGCCGCGAAATACGAGGCCAAGCAACATCACCATCAGCGGCGTATAGAGCGCCGGCATCAGCACCGCATAAGCCAGCGGAAATGCGGCGAACAAGCCGCCGCCGCCGAGCACGAGCCAGGTCTCGTTGCCGTCCCACACAGGTGCCACGGTGTTCATCATCACGTCGCGGTCATGCTTTTCCGGAAAGAGCGGAAACAGCATGCCGAGGCCAAGATCGAAGCCGTCCATCACGACATAGACGAAGACAGCGAAGGCGATGATGAATGCCCAGATCGTCGCGAGATCGAAAGCCATGCTCGTCATCGTCACGCCTTGCCATGTGCGGCCGCATCGGACGCGCTTTGCGATGCCACCGCGGGCGCCGGCGTAATGCCGGCGGTGCGGGTCGGCTTATCGCCACGTGGGCCTTCCTCGCCGTGATGTGGCGGCTCGGCCATCAGGCGCAAGATATAGATCGCGCCGGCGGCAAACACGATGAAGTAGACGATGACAAAGGCGATCAACGACGACGCCACGGCTGGCGTGGCCAGCGGCGACACGGAATCACCCGTGCGTAACAGGCCATAGACCGTATAGGGCTGTCGGCCGACTTCCGTGGTGATCCAGCCGGCCAATACGGCGACGAACCCGGCCGGTCCCATCGCCAGTGCATAGAGATGCAGCGGCCGGGACTGATAAAGCCGGCCGCGACAGCGCATAAAGGCGCTGAACAGGCCAAGGCCGAGCATCAGGAAGCCGATGCCGACCATGACACGGAACGACCAGAACACGATCGGCACCTGCGGCCAGTTTTCACGCGGAATTGTATCGAGACCCGCGAGTGGCGCATCCGGCGAATGCTTCAGGATCAGCGACGACAATTTCGGAATCTGGATTGCGTATTCGACGGTGGCCGTCATCTGGTTCGGCAGGCCGAACAAAATCAGCGGCGCGCCATCGGGATGGCTTTGATAATGGCCTTCCATCGCCATCACCTTCGCGGGCTGATGCTCCAGCGTGTTGATGCCGTGCATGTCACCCGCGAGAATCTGCATCGGCGCGACCAAAGTCGCCATCCACATCGCCATCGAGAACATTACGCGCGGGCCGGGCCGGCTCGGATTGCGCATCAGATGATAGGCACCGACCGCGCCGACGACGAGGGCGGTGGTGAGATAGGCCGCCAGCACCATGTGCAGGAGGCGATAGGGGAAGGACGGGTTGAAGATCACCTTCCACCAGTCGACGGCGATGAATTGTCCGGCCGCATTGATGGCGTGGCCGGACGGCGTCTGCATCCACGAATTCGCCGACAGGATCCAGAACGCTGACATCAGCGTCCCGACCGCGACCATCAGCGTGGCGAAGAAATGCAGTCCCGGTCCGACGCGCTTGAGGCCGAACAGCATGACGCCGAGGAAGCCGGCTTCGAGAAAGAACGCCGTCAGCACCTCATAGGCCATCAGCGGGCCTAAAACGGGCCCGGTTTTATCCGAGAAAGTCGCCCAGTTGGTACCGAATTGATACGACATCACGATACCGGACACGACGCCCATGCCGAACGCGATGGCGAAAATTTTCAGCCAGTAATTGAACAGATTGAGAAAGACTTCGCGTTTGGTCCACAGCCACAACGCCTCCAGCACCGCAAGGTAGCTTGCGAGCCCGATCGAGAAGGCTGGGAAGATGATGTGGAACGACATCGTGAACGCAAATTGCGCCCGCGCTAGAACCACGGCGTCGATATGGCTGAACATCGGACAATCCGTCTGGTTGGTGTTGGCGCGGTCTAACATGCGCCGCCTGACGTTCATATCGGGTGCGATGTTGCGTCGCGCAATCGATCAGGTCCGGTTTCAGTCGGCATGGCTGCATAGCGTCAGAACATACGAACACGACCCGGTCGGGGGGCATCCCGGCCGGGTCGCTGGAGGTTCACAACTTCTATCTTGCGGCGACGAGGGGGCGTCGCCTGATCATCTGTGTAGCAGCGGAGTCTTTCCGCCCGATGTCGCCGATTGTTTCAATTGTGTCGTCAGTCGACAAACCTTTCTTAAGCCGCGAGGCTCTCGACTCCCGCACCCTTGAGCAGCATCGCCAACTGTTTGCGTGCGTAGAACATCCGCGTCTTGACGGTGCTTTGCGGAATGCCGACCAACCGGCCGGCTTCTTCCACCGACATCTCGTGATAGTAAACCAGATCGATAATTTCGCGGTGCGCCGGCGACAGTTGATCGATGCAGGTGCGCAGGATGGTCGAGGTCTTGCTGCGGTCCAGCGAGGCTTCCGGCGTTTCGGCCCCGTCGGCGATCTCCATGATTTCGGCCTGATCGATGTCCTCGAAGCGGCGCTGGCGCAACGCGGTCAGCGCCTTGAAACGTGCGATCGACAGCAGCCATGTCGAGACCTGCGAGCGGCCCTCGAACTGACCGGCGGTGCGCCAAACGTCGAGGAACACCTGGCTGACGAGATCTTCGGCCTGGGTCGCGTCACGCAGCATGCGCAGGATGAAACGATAGACCCGGACGTTGTGCCGGGCATAGAGCGTGTGCATTGCGCTCCGATCGCCATCGGCGATCCCGAGCAACAGCATCTCGTCGGTGATGGTGCCGGCCGCCACGAAGGCGTTGCGAGCATCGGCAGAGATCGTGATGAGGTTTTGCATGACAGGCCCCCGTCGGCTGCCGGTTCGGCAACTCGTTGACGAGAGTGTTAACGACGCCCGGTTTCACGCCGTCTGCATGGCGGTGGATTCAGGTTTCGTGGCGGCCGGGAAGTGTGTCGTCGCCGGGGCGGGCATGAAACAATTCGGGGCCACAAATAACGGTTAGCCCCGACAAGCGCGATCTCCCGGCAGCGCACTTGCGCTGTCCGGCGCGCGCAGAGAGCAGGGATGCAGTAAACGCAGGCGTTAATGTTTACCGGTTCACCGGCATTTGCGGGTGATGGTGGCTGTGTCTGTTTTACTTCTCGCTCGGCGAGAACAGATAGCCGCCGCCGCGGATGGTGCGGATCACGGCAGGCTTTGCGGGGTCCGGTTCGATTTTTCGGCGAATTCGCATGATGCGCAGATCGACGGCGCGGTCGAACGCCTCCGCGTCACGGGCATTGGCCAATTCCAGCAGCCGCTCGCGCGACAACACGCGCTTCGGATTCGCGGCGAAGACTTTCAGCAGGCCGTATTCGGACGCGGTCAAAGGATGCTCGTTGCCTTCGTCGTCGCGCAGCGCCTGTGCGTCGAGGTCGAGCCATTTGGTGCCGAACCGCACCAGATGTTCGGTCCTCTCAGCCGCAGCGCCGGCGGCGACCGGCACCGCCTTCGGTCCGGTCCGCCGCAGCACAGAGCGCACCCGCGCCATCAATTCGCGCAACTCGCACGGCTTGGCGATGTAATCATCCGCGCCGAGTTCGAGGCCGACGACGCGATCGATCGGGCTCGCCGTCGCCGTCAGCATGATGACGGGTACGTTCATGCGGCTTTTGAGATCACGAATGATGGAGAGCCCGTCCTCCTCGGGCATGTTGAGATCGAGCACGACGAGATCGGGCGCGGTGACTTCGATCGCCGCGCGTAGGCTCTTGCCGCCGTCGCAGAGCGTCACGGTGAAGCCATGCATCTTGAGATAATCGCCGACCATTTCGCGGGCGGGCGCTTCGTCATCGACGATGAAGATATGCGGATTCTGGCTCATGACGGTTTCTTGCTCACGATGGGGCTCCCGGCAGCGGTGCGGCATTGCCGCCGACCGGCAGCGTGATGGTGAAAGTCGCGCCCGCGCCTGGACCGGGGCTGTCGGCATTGACCGTGCCGCCATGCATTTCGACAATGCGCTTGACGATCGACAGGCCGAGGCCAGTTGAGCTTTCGCCTGCCGTCGGCTTGGCGGAGAGACGCTGGAAGCGGCCGAACAGCCGGCCGAGATCTTCCGGCGACAGCCCCGCGCCCTGATCGGTGATGCGGACAATGGTATTTTCGGCGTCGCGCGTCACAAAGATGTCGATCTTGCCGCCGACCGGACTGTATTTGATCGCGTTGCTCACGAGATTGTCGATCGCTTCGCGCATCCGATCGGAATCGCAGTGCGTGACGTAATCCGGTGGCGCCGACACCGTGATGACCTGCTGCTTATTGATGGCGAGCGGCTGATTGGCATCGGCGACCTGCGTGACGAGTGCTGCGACATCGACCGCCTCCGGCCGGATCGTGATGTCAAAGGCGTCCGCCATCGCGTCAGAGATTAGATGATTGACCATCGAGGTCAGCCGTTTGGCGGCATCGCGAATATGCTCGACCTGCGCGGTCACGTTTTCCTTGGGCGACCCCGCGCCGATCAGTTCAGTCAGCATTTCGGTGCGGCCGAGAATGACACCGAGCGGGTTCTTCAGATCATGCGCGACAGTGCCGAGAATTTCGTTCTTGAAGCCGATGGCGCGTTGCAACCGTAGCCATTGCGCGGAGAGGCGATTATTCGCCGTGGTCAGCGCGCGGGTGCGCTGCGCGACGCGGTCTTCGAGCTGCGTGTTGGCGGCGTGAAGCTGCTGGTACAGGATCACATTGTCGAAAGCGATGGAGAGCCGCGAGCCGAAAATCTGGACCAGCGAGCGGTCCGTTTGGGACAGAGGCCGTGGCGCCTGTAACAGCACAACGAGTTCGCGCCCGCTGCCGGTCTGGACATAGAGCACGGTGCGTTGGTCGGCGAATTCGTGCGCGCGGCGGCGAAAGGCATCCTCCACCATCAGTCGCAAGTCACCGTCCATCGACGGTGCGCTGGTCTCGCCGATCATGAAGCGGCTGTAGCAGCCAGATCCTGCCAGTACGGAGAAGCTATCACCCGGAGTGCCGTCATCCCGCAGCACGAGAATCCCGGCGCAATCGACATTGAGCAGCGACGCAATCTGCGTCAGCACGCCTTCGGCGAGGCGCTGCATCGATTTAAAATCATACAGCGTCGAGGCGGCGTCGATGATGATTTCAAGTCCGCGCCGGGTCTGCACCATGCGTTCGAGCTGCTGATAGCTGCGCAGCGCAGCGGTAAGCGAGGTGAACAGCTTGTCGGCGGTGAGTTCGGTCTTCGCTTTATAATCGTTGATGTCGTAGTCGACGATGACGCGGCGTTCAGGAGCCTGACCGGGCTGGCCGGTGCGCAGGATGATGCGGACGGTCTCGTTGCGCAATTCGTTGCGAATATATTCGACGAGATCGAGGCCTGCATCATCGGTTTCCATGATGACGTCGAGCAGCACCGCCGCGATGTCGGGATTGGCCTTCATCAGAATTCTGCCTTCGGCGGCCGAATGCGCGGAGACAATTTCCAGCGACTGACCGTTGAGGCAAAAGTCGCTCAGCGCAAAGCGCGTGCCTTCATGTACGGCGATATCGTCATCGATGACGGCGATCTTCCAGGTTGGTCCGGTCGGCCGCATGTCAGGCGCGGTCTCGGCATCCTCGATCAGATGGAGGACATCGTCCTGTTCGGCCATTGCGTGGTCCCATCGGTTGACTGCCGCGCTGCAGTCGATGTGCGCGGCATGATAATGCGAAAAGTGGTGCCGTGTCCCAGCCGCGACTCCAGCATCATCCGTCCGCCGAGTTGCTGGCTGACGAGATTGTAAACGATGTGGAGGCCGAGGCCAGTGCCGCCTTCATTGCGGCGGGTGGTGAAGAACGGATCGAAGGCCTGACGCTGAACGTCAGGGGTCATCCCGACGCCATTGTCCGAAAAGCTGATCTCGATATCGTCCGCGCCGCGCGGACGCACGCTGATCGCGATCTCGCCGCCGCGCTCGTCGGCAAAGGCGTGGTTGGCGGCATTGAGAAACAGATTGGTCAGGATCTGGCCGTAGGAGCCTGGATAGCCGTCCACCAGCAGGCCGTCAGGGACCTCGATGTTGACCTTGATGGGCGACTTTTTGAGCACCGGACGAAGGCTCGCGACGATCTGTTCGGTGGCCTCGCCGAGATTGAAGACGCGACGCTCGGCATGCGAACGATCGACGGCGACCTGCTTGAACGATTGGATCAACTCACCGGCGCGGTGCAGATTGCCGACCAGTTGCTGGGCTGCCTCTTGCGACGATTTGACGAATTCTTCCAGTTGCGACCGCCGCAACGGCGTCCCGGATTTCAGTTCGGCGGCAAACATATCGGTGCGTCGGGCGAAACTCGATGCGACGGTCAGGCTGATGCCGACGGGATTGTTGACCTCATGTGCAACGCCGGCGACGAGGCCGCCAAGCGCCGCCAGACGCTCGGCATCGATCAGGTTTTGCTGTGCGGCACCGAGTTCGACCAGCGCGCCTTCGGCCTTTTCCTTGGCCTCGCGCAATTCCTGTTCGGCATCGCGTCGCGCGATCGCGTTTTCGCGAAATACCTCGACCGCCCGCGCCATGCCGCCGATCTCGTCGGTTGCCCTGGTGCCGGTGACGGGTCGGTCGATCTCGCCGCTGGCGATGCGGCGCATCGCCACCATGATCTGTTGTAGCGGCAGCCGGATCGACAGCGCGATGATGATGCTCGCCGTCATGATGATGACAAGAAACGCTACGGCGATCGACAGCACCTTGCGCGAGATGTCGGTCAGCGTGCGGTCGAATGTCGCCTGCGCGGTGGCCTCGCGCTGCCGCATTTTAACCGACAGGCCCTCGATCGCAGCGATCGTATCGGCCTGCACGGCGTCGATTGAATTGCGCAGCAAATCAGTGCGGGTGGCGAGTTGTTCGGACAATTGGCCGAGGCCCTCGCGCAAGGCCGTCGCACGGGTTTTCAGGCGCTCCAGCGCGATGCGTTGTAGGTCGTTGTCGGCGAGTTCGGTCATCGCCGGAATGCTGCGTTCGATGATCTGGGTGTTGCGGCGGGCATCCTCGGCCGATGAAGAGGCGAGCGAGAGATAATAGGCGTTGGCGGCGACCAACATTGCGGTAAAGGCATCGCGCGAGCGCCCGAGCGGCGGCCAGATCGCGGCGTCGCGATGACCCGTCGCGCCTTCGATGATCGCATAAAGCCCGGCCATGTCCTTGGCCGGCGTCAGCACTTGATCCTCATAGGTCTTCGAGATCGTCGCCTGCAATGTGCGCAATTCGCCGAATCCCGATAAAAAGCGTTCGGTCACACGCTCTAGTTCTTCGACGGATCCCGACAGCATCGGATCGGTCGAAGCGCGGGTGTTGAGCGTGCCGAGCACCGCCTCGCGCAGCAGAAGAATTTCGGCGAACATCTCCGGCGAAGGCTGGTTGATGTAGCGGTGAATAAGATTTTGCAGCCGCCCGGTTTCGCTTTCGAGCAGTGCGAGAATCTTGTCGGATTCGCGAACCTGCCGGACGTCATCCCAGGCCGAGCCGAGCACCCGTGCGCCGCTCCAGATCATCAGTACCAGCACCAGCACGACGGCCGAATTGAGCGTCGCGATCGACAGAATGCGCCAGCGGATCGGGACCGCGCGGACCAAAGCGACGAGGCCGCCGTGGCTCGCCGGCTTTGACGGCGGGTCGGGCGTCGTCGTCATAGCAGGGGGCGGGACCGGCCGGACCAAGCTACAGAGCCTTTGCTGGTGATACGCGATGGCCGGTCAAGCTGCTGACAGCGAACGGCTTTTTCGCCAGACGACAGCGCATGCGCCGCACGACGCAACCCGGGTCGGTCGGTTCAATGGTCATGTTCAATGGTCATGGCAACAGGCAGGTCCAGAAGCATCGAATACCGGCGTCCTAGCAGATTTCCCCACGATGAGACACTATGACCGAGAGGAAGGTTCAGCCGAAAGTATTTCTTCAACCGGCCAGAGCGGCAGAGCCCACTAGGATTGGAAGCCGTAGATTTGTTGTTCGATCTCGAAACCAAATGCACGCTTTCGGAGACAACAGGCTGCAGCGACGGACGCCGCCCGGAAAATTCAATGCACATGTCAAAATTGACGCGACGGCTTCTTGCAGCTGTGACAGTGACCACGTTGCTGACATCCGCACCAGCTTTCGCGACGACTGAGATCGCGTGGTGGCATGCGATGTCGGGCGAACTCGGCAAGCGGCTGGAATCCCTTGCGGCTGATTTTAACGCCTCGCAATCCGGCTACAGGATCGTACCGGTCTTTAAAGGCAGCTATGCCGACACCGTGACTGCCGCGATCTTTGCCTTCCGCTCGCGCAATCAGCCGGCCATCGTGCAGGTTGCCGAGGTCGCGACCGCGACGATGATGGCTGCGAAAGGCGCGACCTATCCGGTTTATGAATTGATGCGCGACGAGGCGGAGAGCTTCATGCCATCGGCCTATCTGCCGGCGATCAGCGGCTATTACACGGATATCGGCGGCAACATGCTGTCTTTTCCATTCAACGCCTCGACGCCGATCCTGTATTATAACAAAGGTCTGTTTCGTGCCGCCGGGCTCGATCCCGATGTGCCGCCGACGACATGGCCCGAGCTTGGCGCAGCGGCGACGCGGCTGCGCGCGGCCGGCGCGGCCTGTGGCTTCACGACGGCGTGGCCGTCATGGATTCACATTGAGAATTTTCTCGCCTTTCACAATCAGCCGATCGCTACCAATGCCAATGGACTCGGCGGGCTCGATGCGAAACTGGTATTCAGCACACCGCTGATGGTGCGCTATATCACGCAGCTCGCCGAATGGCAGACGACGCGAGTCTTTGATTATAGCGGTCGCGCAACAACAGCCGAACCGCGCTTTCAAAACGGCGAGTGCGGCATCTTTCTCGGCTCGTCGGCGACGCGCGCGGATATCGTCAAGAACGCCAAGTTCGATGTCGGCTATGGCATGTTGCCATACTGGCCGGATGTCGCCGGCGCGCCGCAGAATTCGATGATCGGCGGCGCGACCTTGTGGGTGCTTCGCAATCGGCCGCGCGACGAATATAAAGGCGTCGCGAAATTTTTCGCATTCCTGTCGAAGCCAGAGGTGCAAGCGGCGTGGCATCAGGCGACCGGCTATCTGCCGATCACCCGCGCAGCATTCGATCTCACCCGCGCGCAGGGATTTTATGCGAAGAATCCCGGCGCGGAAATATCGATCGAGCAGATTACGCTGAAGACACCGACCGACAATTCGCGGGGCTTGCGGTTGGGATCGTTCATTCTGATCCGGGATGCGATCGAGGATGAACTCGAACTTGCGTTCAGCGGCAAGAAGCCGGTGCAGGAGGCGCTGGAATCGGCGCAAGCGCGCGGCAATCGTCTGTTGCGGCAGTTTGAGCGGGCAAATCCGTAAGGGGTGTCGCGCCGGTCAACGTAAATTAAATCGTACCGGGACTGTAAAGCTCTGTGATGCCTGCGTCATCTCGGCGGGAAACGACGGCAGCGGTTGCGCGCGGCGGATCATTGCCATCGTCTCGGCATCGAGCGCGGCATTGCCCGACGAGCCGGACAGCCTCGCGCCGCTCACGCCACCATTGCGCGTCACCGTAAAGCTGAGCGTTGCCACGCCCTGAATGCCAGCGGATTTTGCGGCCGACGGATATTGCTTGAACCGTTGCAGATGCGCCGCCAGCAATTGGCCGTAGGATGCACGCGCCGCCGCCGAAGCTGTGCCCGCCGTCGATGATTGCTGCGGCTCGCGCTTTGCGGCGGAGGGCGCGGCACTGGTGCGCGGGGCGGGCGGGCGTTCGCTCGGCTTCTTGGCCTGCTGAACAGGTTTTGGCTTGACCTGCGGCTTCGCAGCTTCGGGCGTGACGTTCGCAGGCTCTGGCTTGGGTTTCAGCGGCACCGGCTGCGGTGTCTGTTCGGACGGGGCCACGACCTCGGGCTTGTCTTGAAGCGGCGTCGGCGCGAT
>JAYUEY010000155.1:0-3452 GCA_043739005.1 Tardiphaga sp. | reverse complement strand
CCATCTGAAGGGCGAACTCGATATCGACGCCGCCGGCATGACGGCCTTCGCCGGCCAAATGACGGCGCTTGGACTCGATGTTCTCGTCACCGAACTCGACGTGATCGACTATGAGCTGCCGGGAACAATCAGTGAGCGCGATGCTCTTGTCGCCAGCAAAGCGGGTCTGTTTCTCGACACCGTCGGTGAGGTGATCCGGCCGAAGGCGATCCTGACCTGGGGCCTGAGCGATCGCTACACCTGGGTGCCGATCTATTTCAAACGCGTGGACGGCATGGCGAACCGGCCGCTGCCGTTCGATGCTGATCTCAAACCCAAACCGTTTTTCGACACCATTGAAAATTTCCGCCGCAAGACGGCCTGATAAGACAGGACGACACTGTGAACGTTGGAATGAAAGCGTAGCATGAGCCAGATATCGACCGACCTGCCGATACCTTCGAAACAGCAGACTTTCGGCGCTTCGTTGCTAGTCCGTGGCCTCGTCAGGTCCGTAACCGCGCGCTTGCGCCAAGTGCCGTTGCTCCGGCACGTCAAACGCAAACTGGTGCATTTCGAACACGCGCCCGAGGAGACGATCTACCGACAGTCGGATGTCGCGCAGAAGAGCCTTATCGCTGCGTGGAAGCAGCTTTACGCCGCAGGTGTGGTACTGCCGTTCGATCAGGTCGGATTCAGCCGCTTCTCGGAATTCGAGGAAGATGGCTATTTGCTCTACATTCTGACGTTGGCCGGTTCGATCTCCCGCACGGTGGTCGAGATCAGCTCGCAGGACGGTCGCGTCTGCATGGCGACGAACCTCATTATTCATCACCGCTGGCGCGGTTTTTTGTTCGACGGCGATCCGCTATTCGTCGCCGAGGGACAACGGTTTTTTGCGAACCATCCCGCGACGCGCGCGGCACCACCCGCCATGGCGTCTGAATGGTTCTCGCGCGATAATGTTAATGATGTTCTGCGCGCGGCCGGCGTTCCGAATGAGGTCGATGTGCTGTCGCTCGATATCG
Organism: Tardiphaga sp.; assembly: GCA_043739005.1. GTDB lineage: Bacteria > Pseudomonadota > Alphaproteobacteria > Rhizobiales > Xanthobacteraceae > Tardiphaga. The sequence continues at coordinate 2,445 of JAYUEY010000155.1, read as the reverse complement.
ACGGCAACGATCTGTATCTGTGGAGCGCGATGACGCTACGTCCACGAGTTCTAATCTGCGAATTCAACAATGCCGTGCCGAGCGACCTGTCGCTGACGATTCCCTACAGGCCGGATTTCGATTTTACATTTTTGCCGAAGGATCACGCCTTCTTCCGATCTGCTAGTCTCGCGGCCTATGTCGCCGTCTGCCGTTGCAAGGGCTATCGTCTCGTCGCTATCAACGCACTGGGCTTCAACGCGATTTTCCTGCGCGATGATGTGCTGGCCAAGGAAATGCCAGAAATCCCGGCCTCGATACTTGACGACCATGCTCCATCGGTAGCTGTGCGTGCGGAGTGGTGGCCGCGTCTGGCGCATTTGCCATGGTCACAAGTATCGGTCGATGGACAATTTTGACGTGATCGACCAGACGCGCGAGATCGTTGCGATTTCCGATGACCTCGATCGCTCGATCGGGATCGTCGTCTGCATTCCGAGTTTTCGTCGTCCGCAGCATCTTCGGCTCACGCTGGACTCGCTTGCGGATCAACATACCGATCGTCGTTTTGCCGTCGTGATCGTCGAGAACGATGCAGAGAAGTGCGAAGGCGTTGCGGTCGCACAAGACGTATTGGCTGGCGGCCGCATTGCAGGGCTTTGTCTGATCGAGCCTCGGCAGGGCAATTGCTACGCCATCAATGCGGCCTTCGAGACAGCGCTGGCGACGTTTGATGCTGCGTCATATTTTCTGATGATCGACGATGACGAGATCGCCGCGCCGGATTGGCTTGAACGTATGGTGGCTGCAGCCGATCGGACCCGCGCCGATCTGATTGGTGGGCCGGTGAAGCCGCACTTCGATGATGCCGGCAAGCGTAGCCTGCGCCGTCATCCGGCGTTTCGTCCTGCCTATGATGTCAGCGGCCCAGTGCCGATGATCTATGGCTGCGGCAATTGTCTGATTACGCGGCGGGTGTTCGACACGCTGTCCGATCCGGTCTTTGATCTGCGTTTCAATTTTCTCGGCGGAGGGGACACCGATTTCTTCGTGCGCTGTCGCAAGGCTGGCATGACGTTCCACTGGGAGGAGCATGCGCTGGTCACGGAAACCGTGCCGGACAGCCGCACGCGCCCTTGCTGGCTCGCTCTTCGCGCATTGCGCATCGGCGCAATCAATTACCGCATCGAGGCCAAGACGGCGCGGACGCTGGCGTCGCGTGCGCGGCTGCTTGCAAAGATATTGCTGCTGTTTCCGCTATCGATCTGGCGCGGCATTCGTCTTGCCGGCACCGAACACAAGGCGCTGATCGCGCTGCACCCTTTGCTCGTCGCGGCCGGCGGAGCATTGGCCGCGCTGGGCATCGAACCGCAACCCTACAAAGCCTCGAAGATGAAATCGTGAGCACGATTTTTTCCACATCCGACGTCCGCTCCGTCGTACATCATGTGCGCCGCGGGCAGGTCAGGGATGTGGTGCGCGGCGGCACTTTCATCGGTGCCTTGCTGTTGGCGTGGATTTCGCTGCGGCCATTCGAAGACCTCGGTAGTCTCAGCCTCGGCAATCTGAGCACCGGCAATGAGACGATGACTTATGCCGTGTTCGGTTTTCTTGCCGTGCTGACGCTTGGCCTTGCGATGCGCGACAACATGCGGGGGCTGGCGTCTCTGCTGTCTCCAGGCTTCATTATGCTCGGCGGCTGGATTTTCGTGACGGTCGTGCTGTCGCTCGATCCCGCCACGTCGATCCGTCGCCTTGCATTGACCATCTGCGTAGTCGGCGTCGCCGCGACGTTGATGTTACTGCCAAAAACGCAAAGTGAGTTGATGCGCTGGTTCAGCATCGCTGCGCTGATCCTGTTGGCGGTTTGCTATGTCGGTATTGTGCTGGTGCCGCATCTGTCGATCCATCAAGTGACGGATCCGCAGGAACCGGCGCTTGCGGGCAATTGGCGCGGTTCTTTCGGACACAAGAACGTCGCGGCGGCCGTCATGGCGATGCTGCTGTTCATCGGCATCTATATCTCGCGCTCCGGTGCGTGGTTGTCGGGCCTCGCCATCATCGGCCTGTCGTCACTGTTTCTTCTGTCGTCGGCTGGAAAGAGTTCGTTGACGCTGTGTTTCGCGGTGCTGCTATTGACGTCGCTGACATCGATCGTGCGTCCGCTGTGGTGTCGTATGGTGATGCTGTTGCTGCCGTTGCTGCTGCTCAACATGCTGAGTGTCGGCACTGTCATGAGCGACAGCCTTGCGGCGATCGCTAGAATGTTGCCGCTGGATTCGAGTTTTACCGGTCGCGTCGATATCTGGACCTTCGCCGTGCAGGCCGCGAAAGCGCGACTGCCGATCGGCTATGGCTTTTCGTCGTTCTGGGGCAGTTCGTCAATTCAGAACCTTCCGGAAGGCATGGAGTGGGCGGCCTTCGCCGCACATAGCCACAATGGCTATCTTGATACGACGTTGGCGA
>JAYUEY010000154.1:0-7403 GCA_043739005.1 Tardiphaga sp. | reverse complement strand
GACGCCGTGACCGAGCAGAAGGTGAATGCTGCGCTTGACGAGGTGATGCAGGGCCGCACAACTTTCGTGATCGCCCATCGTCTTTCGACCATCCGCAATGCGACTAGAATTCTTGTATTCGATCACGGTCATGTCATCGAAAGCGGAACGTTCGAAGAACTCGTGGCGCATGGCGGTCATTTCGCGGCACTGGCGACGGCGCAGTTCATGGTCGGCTCAGAGCTGCCCCATCAAAATTCGGCCCCTTTCATCCACGATTGACAACGCGGGCCTCTGTTCTGACCCGGCGGAGCGGTATAGCTTGGCCTGCGGCGCGCAGGCCGCGCGATATTTCAGGACTGAAACTTGCAAGGTTTGTTCATTCAACAAGACCACGCGAGTTCGTTACAATGAACCGGAATCGGATGGTGCCGTTGCCTGCCTTGTCTAACGTTCCTTTGCTGAACCGATTGATCGTCGCTGCCGGCGTTGCCTTGCTGGCGCTGTCGCCATTGGCCGCGCGCGCCGAGGCGTTGCTCGTGGTCGAAGCTGACACCGGCAAGGTGTTGCAAGCCGAGAATGCAACGATGCCGTGGTATCCGGCCTCCGTCACCAAGCTGATGACCACCTATGTGACGCTGAAGGCGGTGAAGGAAGGCCGCATCACGCTCGACACGCTGGTCACGGTGTCGCCGATCGCCGCTTCTCAATCGCCGTCGAAAATGGGTTTTAAGGCCGGCACGCAACTGACCGTCGATAATGCGCTCAAGATGATGATGGTGAAGTCCGCCAACGACATGGCGGTGGTTCTGGCCGAAGGCGTCGGCGGTTCGATTGACGGCTTCTCGGCGATGATGAATGCCGATGCGCAGCGGCTTGGCATGACGCAGACCAGCTACGTCAACCCGAACGGGTTGCCGGCGGAAGGCCAGATCACCTCCGCCCGCGACCTTGCGATCTTGGCGCGCGCGATCATTCGCGACTTGCCAGAATATGAGTATTTCGTCCACATCCCCGCGATCAAATTCGGCCGCCGGGTGACGCAGAATTTTAACCGTTTGATCGGCCGTTTTCCGGGTGCGGACGGCATGAAGACCGGCTTCATCTGCGCTTCGGGCTTCAATCTCGTGGCCACCGCGACGCGCGACAACAAGCGCCTGATCGCCGTTGTGCTGGGTGCTTCATCCGGAAAAATGCGTGGCGTGCGCGCGGCGCAGTTGCTGGAGAAAGGATTTGCGGCCAACAACCTATCATGGCTGCGGCCCTCCCTCGGCACCGTCGAAAATCTGGTGCCGATCAATGTCGATCCGCCGAATCTGCGCGACGAAATGTGCGGTCCTAAGCGTAAAAAGCCTGCGACGGAGACCGAGGACGAAGTCGCTGGCAATGCCGAGACGGCGAGCCCATCGGTGGCGTTCTTCACCGCCGGACTTCAGCCACCGACGCTGCGGCCCATCGATATGCTGGCGGCAGCTCCAGCCCCGTCCGAGCCGGTGATCGTCTACACCGGGCCGAAGAAAACGGGCACCGACCTGATTGCCGCCAATGCTGTCGAGGAGCAGAAGCAAATCCCAAAGCCGCGCGTTGCGAAGGGCAAGACCAAGGTCACGGTTGCCGCTAAATCCGACGCAGTGGCCGAAAAGCCTGACCGCGTCACTATTACGGTCGATACGAAAAAGCCGGCGAAGCCTGCCAAACCTGTTGCTGCGAAACCTGCCGCCGCCGAAACCTCGTCTGCTGCATCGGTCAAACCCAAACCGGCATCCAATTCGACGTCTAAGTCGGCATCCAAGCCAAAACTCAAGCCCGCCACGACCACGGACGCCAAACCGGCTACCGCGCCGCGAAGCTAGGCGTCCAGACGGCCACATCCAAAAGGTGAATGTGCCGCAGCGTGCAGCCGCTTGCGTTCAGGCGATGCAACGCTCAATACTCATTTGAAACTTGGCATTCCGTCGCAAGAGCGGAGGCCTGTGCGCTGCCGGCGCATGAACACCGATCAAAGGAGCATCAGGCTCCGATCAGACCACGAGGGGAAACGTCATGGAGCGTATCTGGCTGAAGCACTACCCGGCTGGCGTGCCTGCCGATATCGACAATACGCAGTATCCATCGCTGGTCGCGCTCCTCGAAGAGAGCTTTGTGAAATATCACGATCGCAAAGCCTTCATCTGCATGGACAAGTCGATCACCTATCGCGAACTCGATGAACTGTCGCAGGCGCTGGGTGCCTATCTGCAAAGCAAAGGCCTCAAGAAAGGCGCGCGGGTCGCGCTGATGATGCCGAATGTGATGCAGTATCCGGTTTCGACGTCGGCCGTGCTGCGCGCCGGCTACGCCGTCGTCAACGTCAATCCGCTCTACACGCCGCGCGAGTTGGAGCACCAGCTCAAGGATTCCGGCGCGGAAGCGATCATCGTGCTGGAGAATTTCGCGACGACCGTCGAAAAGGTGATTGCCAAGACCAGCATTAAGCACGTTATCGTCGGCAGCATGGGCGATATGCTCGGGCTTAAGGGCATGATCGTCAATCTGGTCGTCCGCAAGGTCAAGAAGATGGTGCCGGCTTATTCGCTGCCGGGCGCTGTCGCCTTCAACGATGCGATTTCTGCCGGACGCGGCATGAAGCTCAACAAGCCGCAACTCGGGCCGGATGACGTCGCTTTTCTGCAGTATACCGGCGGCACCACGGGCGTCTCGAAGGGCGCGACGTTGCTCCATCGCAACATCCTGTCTAACGTTCTGCAGAACGATGCGTGGTTGCAGCCGGCGCTGAAAAAGCCACCGCATGTCGAGCAACTCTTCATCGTCTGCGCACTGCCGCTCTATCATATCTTCGCGCTGACGGCCTGCTTCCTGCTCGCGATGCGCGCCGGCGGCGTCAACTTGCTGATCCCCAACCCGCGCGATATGCCCGGCTTCATCAAGGAATTGCAGAAGTATCAGGTCAATTCGTTTCCGGCCGTGAACACATTGTATAATGGCCTGTTGAACACGCCCGGTTTCGACAAGCTTGATTTCTCGAAACTGAAAACCGCTTTTGGCGGTGGGATGGCGACGCAAAAGGCAGTGGCTGAAAAATGGCTGAAGACCACCGGCTGTGCGTTGTCGGAAGGATACGGCCTGTCGGAAACCTCGCCGTCACTGACCTGCAACCCGGCCGACACCGACACGTTTTCGGGTTCGATCGGCTTGCCGATGCCTTCGACTTACATCTCGATCCGCGACGATGATGGCAACGAAGTGCCGCTCGGCGAGCCCGGCGAGATCTGCGCCAAGGGTCCACAGGTAATGGCGGGCTACTGGAACAGACCCGAAGACACCGCGCAGGTGATGACGGCAGACGGATTCTTCCGCACCGGCGATATCGGCGTGATGGATGCCTCCGGCTACACCAAGATCGTCGATCGCAAGAAGGACATGGTGCTGGTCTCCGGCTTCAACGTCTATCCGAACGAGGTCGAGGATGTGATCGCGTCGCATCCGGGCGTGCTTGAATGCGCCGTGATCGGCGTGGCAGATCCCAAGAGCGGCGAAGCGGTGAAGGCCTTCGTCGTGAAGAAGGATGCGAGCGTCACTGCTGAAGACATCATCAAATATTGCGGCACGCAATTGACGAATTATAAGGTGCCAAAGCAGGTCGAGTTCAGGACCGAATTGCCGAAGACCAATGTCGGCAAGATCCTGCGTCGCGAATTGCGGGACGAGAAGAAGCAGGCAGCGGCCTAGGGTTTTTGCGCTGCTAGAGCATCATCCTGAGTACGAACGATGCCGGCATTGCGATCATTGTCCGGTATGAGGAGCCTCGAATGGTGCTCATCCTAGCGGCTGTTGTTTGAGGTCTTCCAGCCCGCGCGAGCCTGCAAGGCTGTGAGCAACTCTGTGTGATGCGCAATCCGGTCGCACGGCACGCGAGTGGCAGTTGTGCCTGTCATAAGCTCGGTCTAGAACCGGCGGACCCCATTCAGGAGAGATGATGATGGCGATTAAGGTTGGCGACACACTGCCCGAAGCGAAGTTCCGCGTGATGACCGGCGAAGGCCCGGTCGTGAAGTCTACTGACGAAGTGTTCAAGGGCAAGAAGGTCGCGCTTTTTGCGGTACCGGGTGCCTATACCGGCACGTGCCACAAGATGCATATGCCGAGCATCTTCCTCAATGCCTATGCCATCAAGGAAAAGGGCATCGACACCATTGCGGTCACTTCAGTGAATGACGCTTTCGTGATGGGCGCGTGGAAGAAGGATACGGATTTGCGCGATGAGGCGGTTTTTCTTGCTGACGGCAATGCCGAATTCGCCAAGGCGATTGGCCTTGACCTCGATGCGTCAGGCAACGGCCTCGGCATCCGCTCCCATCGCTATTCGATGCTGGTCGACGACGGCGTGGTGAAATCGATCAATCTCGAACCGAACCCCGGCAAGGTCGAGGTGTCCGGCGGCGACACGCTGCTCGGGCAGTTGTGATCTTACGGCGAGCCGACCTGGCTCGCAGCAGAACAAGGCGTCTTATGCGGGCTTGACCCGCCTATCGATGCCTCTTCTCGACGTGATAACAGCCAAATCCTGGGCGCAAGTTGCGCTCAGGATCCGGCTCCATGACGATCGAACGGGTTGGCCGGCACCGGCCTACTTGCTGGCTGTCCGGTGCTCCGCAAGTCCGTCGCGCGCGAGTTGATCCGCTCGTTCATTCTCGGTATGGCCGGCATGGCCCTTGATCCAGTGCCAGCGGACGTCGTGCTGTTTTAGTGCTGCATCGAGCCGCTGCCACAGATCGACATTCTTCACAGGCTTCCTGTCGGCGGTGCGCCAGCCATTCTTTTTCCAGCCATGAATCCAGCTCGTAATACCTTGGCGGACATACTGGCTGTCGGTTGTGAGATCGACGCTGCACGGTTTCTTCAGCGCTTCGAGTGCGGAGATCGCCGCCATCAACTCCATCCGGTTGTTGGTGGTGTGCGCTTCGCCGCCTTTCAATTCCTTGACGACCTCGCCGGATTTTAGGATCGCGCCCCAGCCGCCGGGGCCGGGATTGCCCGAACAGGCACCATCCGTCCAGATCGTGACGGCCGGGCTCATACCTGCGCCACGCCGTAGTCGCGCATCGCCGTCACGCTCTGCTGAAAACGCAGTTTCCTGACGTATTCCAGCGGGTCTTTCGGCTTCACCAATGCGCCGGGCGGCACGTTGAACCAGTCCACCAGTCGGGTCAGCATGATCCGCAACGCCGCGCCCCGCGCCAGCAACGGCAGCGCGTTCTGTTCGGCAGGGGTAAGATTGCGCTCGCGCTGATAGGCGTGGAGGAAGGCACTCGCTTTCGTGACGTTGAATGAGTGATCCGGCTCGAAGCACCAAGCATTGAGACAGATCGCGACGTCGTAGGCAAAAGTGTCATTGCAGGCGAGGCCGAAATCGATCAGGCCGGACAGGCGATCACCGAGAAACAGCACATTGTCCGGAAACGCATCAGCGTGGATCACACCTTCTGGAAGATTGCGCGGCCAGTTCGTTTCGAGGTGGTCTAGCTCATACGCGATCAGATCGTGCAGCCCATGCTGCAAGCCATCGGCGCGATCGGCCGCTTGATCGAACAACGGACGCCAGCCGCCGACCGACAACGGATTGGGTCTAACGAGAGGGAAATCGCGGCCGGCGAGATGCATCTTCGCAAGGGCTTGACCGACGCCGGCGCAATGCACGGCGGTCGGCTTGCGCGGCCACACGCCTTCGAGGAAATCAATGATCGCAGCGGGTCGTCCGGCTAGCGTACCGAGCGTTTCGCCCGCGCGCGTCAGCACCGGCTGCGGGCAGGTGATGCCGTGCTGCGCGAGATGGCTCATCAGGCCGAGGACGAAGGGAAGGTCGCCGAGCGACGTGCGCTTCTCGTACAACGTCAGAAAGAACGATCCGGCGGTGGTGTGTAGCAGGAAATTGGAATTCTCGACGCCTTCGGCAATGCCCTTATAGGAGAGCAGCTCGCCGATGTCGTAACGCGCCAGAAACTCCGCGAGCTCATCGGCGGCGACATCGGTATAGACGGCCATGTTGTTTAGGCTGCGTCGGGGCGCAGCGAACGCGGCAGCGGGAAGAACTCGTTCTCTTCCGCAGCGGAGACGGTTTCAACATCGAGAACGTAACGCTCGGCAAACGCACCCATGATCTCTTCGACGATCACTTCCGGCGCGGAAGCCCCGGCCGTAATGCCGAGGCTCTTGATGCCGTCGAACATCGACCAGTCGAGATCGGCGGCGCGCTGCGCCAGCACCGAAACCTTGCAGCCTTCGCGCTCGGCGACTTCACGCAAGCGCTGCGAGTTCGACGAGTTCGGCGCGCCGACGACGATCAAGGCGTCGACCACCGGCGCCACCTTCTTCACCGCAAGCTGGCGGTTGGTGGTCGCGTAGCAGATATCTTCTTTGTGCGGCCCATTGATCTTCGGGAAACGCCGCTTCAGAATCGCAACGATCTCGGCGGTGTCGTCAATCGACAACGTCGTCTGCGTCACGAAAGCAAGGTTGTCGGGATTCTTCGGCATGAACGATTCCGCATCGCTCGCGGTCTCGATCAGTTCGACCGCACCGACCGGCAACTGGCCAAGCGTGCCGACGACTTCCGGGTGATGCGAATGACCGATCAGCAGAATCTCGCGGCCGCGTTTAAAGTGGATCGCCGCTTCGCGATGGACCTTCGTCACCAGCGGACAGGTCGCGTCGAGCGAGAAGAAATTCCGCTCCTTGGCGTCCGCGGGGACGGATTTCGGAACACCATGCGCGGAAAAGACGACCGGCGCGGAGGTGTTGTCGGGAATCTCGGCCAGTTCCTCGACGAAGATCGCGCCCTTGGTGCGCAGGCTGTCCACGACATATTTGTTGTGGACGATCTCGTGGCGGACATAGACCGGCGCGCCGTGGATGGCCAGCGCCCGCTCGACGGTGTCGATCGCTCGCACCACGCCGGCACAGAAGCCGCGCGGTGAACACAACACGACCTTTAAGGTCGGCTTGATCTGGCCCGAAGCGGCTCGATCTGAATTAATTTGGGTCGAATTGGCTTGCATGAAAGACGGTCCCCGGACCTGTCCGCGCCATCCGGTAGCGGCCGGAGCGTCGAAAATGGCAATATGAACTGACGATTTCACAAGGACTTGGGACGGCTTTGCGGCTCTGTCAAGGCCGAAGCGCCGATGGCCGTTCAGAAGCCGACCAAACCATTGGCAAACCGACCCATTCCGGACTATATAGCGCACAATTCCCGTCATCGCTGATGACCACCGGCTTCGACCTGAAGCGCGATCAGTAAAAGTGGAATGCGGTTTGACGTCCGATCCCGCTCTTTTTCTTAAAGAGCGGATGATCTTGACGCCAAACTGCTGACACTTTGGCTGTTCATGCGCGGTGGGCGGAGCGCAAAGGAGATTTGCCATGAG
>JAYUEY010000153.1:0-20276 GCA_043739005.1 Tardiphaga sp. | reverse complement strand
TCGCAGAGGCCAAGCCGGTCAACTATCAACTGCCTGACGAGACTGTCACGATGAAGCCAGGCAAGAATTTTGAAACATTCGAAAACAACTGCACGGCCTGCCACTCGTCAGATTACATCAAGACCCAACCGCAGGGTCCGGCTTTCAAGACAAACTTCTGGCAGGCGGAAGTGACCAAGATGATCAAGGTCTATGGCGCACCGATCGACGATGCGGATGTGAGTAAGATCGTCGAATATCTGTCGGAAAATTATTGACGCGTGGTGAATCTCCAACGCGCGCCGTTCGGGTTTCCTGCACCTGCCGCGCTCATCAATGAAGGCGGCACGGAAGCTGATCACGACGACGCCGACAAGTCGCTCGGCCTGTGGCGGATCGACGATCTGCCGGAAAGCTAATGATCGCTGCGTCTCGTTTCGAGCGCAACGCATGACGCCCATGGCCCATGCAAGGGTTCTCAGCGCCAAAGCGTTCTGGCACAAGGGCCGCCCAATCCTTCTGCAATGAGCTTATCTTGTGTCCACGACGTCGCCGCGCACGCCTTTCTCATCTCCGTTGTCCTGGCTGAACAACCAGCCTTATATCCTGCTGACGTTGACGCCTTTGTTCTGGGCCGGCAATGCCATCGTCGGTCGCGCCGCCGCCGGACAGATTCCGCCGATGACGTTGTCTTTCTTGCGCTGGGGTTTTGCATTCCTGATCGTGCTGCCATTCGGCTGGCGTCATCTGCGTAACGACTGGCCTGCGATCCGCGCTCAAACCGGATTGATGCTGGCGATGTCGATCAGCGGCATCGGCATGTTCAACACGCTGCAATATTGGGCGTTGCAATATACCACGGCGCTGAACGTGCTGCTGATGCAATCGGCACTGCCGCTCTGCGTCGCTTTGTGGTCGTTCGCGCTGCTCGGCATCCGCCTGTCATGGCCGCAGGGCATCGGTATCGTCGTCTCGCTGCTCGGCGTGATGACGATCCTGTTGCAAGGCAATCTGGTATCGATCGCCGCGATCGCGCTGAACAAGGGCGATGCCGCATTTGCATTGGCCCTCGTGATTTTCGGTTTTTATTCGGCGATGCAGATCAAGCGCCCGCAGATGCATGCGCTGTCGTTTCTGCTGTTTACCTTCGGCGTCGGTGTGCTGTTCATCCTGCCCTTCGCACTGTGGGAGATCGTCCATCACCAAATGATGCGCGTGACGCCGGCCACGCTGGCGTCGGTCTTTTATGTCGCGGTGTTTCCATCGATCCTTGCTTATTTGTGCTTTAACCGCGGCGTCGCGCTGATCGGCGGCAACCGCGCCGCGCCGTTTTTCCATCTGATCCCGTTATTTGGATCGGTGCTGGCGATCGGTCTGCTCGGCGAACGGCCGCAATGGTTTCATGCCGTCGGTTACGCGCTGGTGCTGTGCGGCATCGCCGTGGCGGCGCGCAAACCGAAGGTGATGTGATGCGCGCCGGCGCATGGCTCAACAACCAGCCTTATTTGCTGCTCACGCTCACATCGCTGTTCTGGGCGATGAACATCGTGCTCGCGCGCTATGTCGCCGGCCATATTCCGCCGCTGACGTTGACCTGCGCGCGCTGGTTCGGCACGTCGCTGTTGCTGCTGCCATTCGCGTGGCCGCATCTGAAGAACGACTGGCGCAAGATCGCCCGCGTCTGGCCGTTGATGCTGGTGCTGACCGCGACGGGCTTCGCGCTGAACAACGCGCTGTCCTATTGGGCGCTGCAATATACGCAGGCACTGAACGCGCTGCTGATCCAATCGTCGGGACCGTTATTTGTCGCGCTATGGTCGCTGGCGCTGTTCGGCATCCGCCTGACCCGCGCGCAACTGATCGGCATCAGCATCTCGCTCATCGGCGTGCTGACGATCATCCTGCGCGGCGACTTTGCAGCGTTGGCGGCGATCGAATTCAACCGGGGCGACCTGATGTTCGGCGGTGCGCTGTTGGCGTTCGGGCTGTATTCGGCGCTGATGCCGAAGCGGCCGGTGACGCATCAATTGTCATTCCTGACCATCGGCACGGGCCTCGGCGGGCTGATGCTGTTGCCGCTGGCGACGTGGGAGCTGGCCACCGGGACGCCGATCTTTTTCGACGCGCTCACCTTTGGGACGCTGGCCTTCGTCATCGTCTGCCCATCGGCGCTGGCCTATCTGTTCTATAATCGCGGACTGACGCTGATCGGCCCCAACCGCGCCGCACCGTTTTTCCATCTGGTGCCGGTGTTCGGCTCGACGATGGCGATCGCGCTGCTCGGCGAAAAGATGCAGCTCTTTCATGTCATCGGTTATGTGCTGGTGCTGGCCGGCGTCGTCATCGCCTCACGCCAATCGCGCCTGCCACCTTCGGTAACGTCGCCTTGAACGTGCCATAGGCTTCCGCCGCGCAATGCTTTGCCACAACGCCAACGATGCATGGACGATCAGGGCCGTGTGCTGCATATTGGCGTCGAACAGGCCGCGTTTGCCGGCCTGATAAAACCGAACAGGCCGCGCTTGCCGGCCTGATAAAACCGAAAAGGCCGCGCTTGCCGGCCTAATAAGACAATGCGTTGGGAGACGACCCAGAATGATCCGCACGACACATGTTCTCGCAGGCCTGATGGTCGCCGCATGCACAGCGACATCGGCACAGGCGCAGAGCAATTATCCGACGCGCAACATCACGCTGGTGCTGCCGTTTGCCGCCGGCAGCGGCACCGACACCACGACGCGGATCATCTCGAAGGAACTCGGCGTTGCGCTCAATACCGGGATGATTGTCGACAATAAATCCGGTGCCAATGGCTCGATCGCCGCAAGCTTCGTCGCGCGTGCGCCGGCCGATGGCTATACGCTGTTCGTCACGACGAACACGACGCATTCCGCCAACCCGTATCTGCTCAAGATCATGAGCTACGATCCGATCAAGGATTTCACACCGATCGCCCGCACCGGCGATCTTCCCTTTGTGCTCGTCATCAATCCGGATATACCCGCCAACAACGTCGCCGAATTGATCGCGCTGGCGAAGAAAGACCCCGGCAAATACACTTATGCGTCGGGCTCATCGTCGGCGATCGTCTCCGGCGCGACATTTGCCAAGCTCGCCGGCATCGATCTGTTGCATGTGCCGTTTCGCTCGTCGCCGCCGGCGCTGACGGAAGTGATCGCCGGACGGCTGTCGATGATGTTCGTCGATACGCTGACGGCGCTGCCCCATATCAACGCTAAATCTCTCAAAGCGCTGGCCGTGACAACGAAGAAACGCTCAGCGCTGCTGCCCGACCTGCCGTCGATGGACGAGGCCGGCGTCAAGGGCTTCGACATCACCTCGTGGCAGGGCTATCTCGGCCCGGCCAACATGCCGAAGGATGTGGTGCTGAAGCTCAACACCGAGATCCGAAAGATCATCGACCGGCCGGAGATCAAGAAAGAACTCGCCGATCGCGGCATGGAAGCGTTTTCCGGCACACCGGAGGAGTTCGACACCTTCCTCAAGGACCAACTCGTGGTCTGGGAAAAGCTTATCAAGGACGCCGGAATCGAGAAGCAGTGACGTCAACGACGTCAGCATGATTTTGTCGAACGCTTCGCTTTCATTCCCGGTGCCGAAATTGCACCGGGACGACCGTAACAGATGCAAGCCTTATGCAGCCCGGACCTTCGTCAGGAACTCGTCGACGGCAATCCGCAACATGCCAGACTGGCCATCGAGATCGCGGGCATCCAACAACACTTGAGTTGCGGCCTGACCGGTGGCTTCGGCAGCCGCGCTGACGCCGCCGATATGGCTGCTGACTTCGCTCGAACCCGCAGCGACCGACTGAATATTGCGTGCGATTTCCTGCGTCGCAGCACCTTGTTCCTCGACGGCGGCAGAGATCGTCGTCGTGATCTCGCTCATTCGCGAGATGGTTCCCGTGATCGCACCGATCGAACTGACGGCTTCAGCGGTCGACGCCTGCATCGCCGCAACTTGAGCGCTAATTTCTTCGGTGGCTTTGGCCGTCTGGCTGGCCAGCGCTTTCACCTCGGAAGCCACGACGGCAAAGCCACGTCCGGAATCGCCCGCCCGTGCCGCTTCGATCGTCGCATTGAGCGCCAGCAGATTCGTCTGCGAGGCGATGTTGTGAATCAACTGCACCACTTCGCCGATCTTTTCGGCACCTTGCGACAGCTTATAAACGGTCGCGTTCGTACGCTCGGCATCCACCAGGGCTTTGCTCGCGATCGCGCTGGATTGCAGCACCTGCCGGGATATCTCGCTGACCGAGATCGACAATTCTTCCGCCGCTGCGGCAACGGTGCTGACATTGTCGGATGCCGTTCTTGATGCCGAGCCGACAGTGGCGGCGCGGGCGCTTGCATCACTGGCACTGGCTGTCATGGAGGCAGCGGTTTCCTGCATGCCGGCGGCCGATGCCGTCACCGACTGGACAATGCCATCGACGCTGCGCTCGAAATCGTCGGCCAGACTTTCCATCATGGCCTGGCGTTCAACACTGGCGCGCGCTTTCAGGTCGCTCTCCTGCTGTTCGAGACCACGAATCCGCAGAGCATTGTCCTTGAAGACTTGAACGGTTGCAGCCATCGCACCGATTTCATCGCGGCGACAGATACCAGGAATATCTTTTTCAAGCGCGCCATCGGCCAGCGCACGCATCCGGGCACCGAGTTCGCCAAGCGGGCGCGTGATGCTGTGGCCGATCATCCATGCAAACAGCCCGGTGATGACGCCGATGACCACCATCACGCCCGCCAGCATCATCACGATCGGCTTCAATTTGGCGTCGAGATCGTCCAGATAAGCACCCGTGCCGACGAACATATTCCAGCCGGGAATCGCGGCCGCATACGACATCTTGCGGACCAGTTCGGTGGTGCCGGGCTTGTCATATTCATAGCGCAGCGTGACGTCGCCATTGGCAGCAACACCATCGCGCAATTCGCGCGCCAGCTTGCGTCCGGCGGTTTCGATGTCGAGGCGGTTGGTCCCGATCTGCTCGGGATTGATGGTCGCCACCGTAAGGCCGTCCATCGTGTAGGCAAAAATATAGCCGGTGCCTTTTTCATAGGTCATGGCGTTGGCGCGGCGCGCGAATTCGGCGATGGCAGCGTCCTTGGTCATTTGTCCGGCCTGGACCTGCTTCTGCAAAGCCAGCGCCGTATTGCGTGCGGTATCGACGATCGCGTGGGTTTGATCGATTCGTGCCTGAACCAGTTCGTTCTTCATCAGGCTGGCGGCGACGAGGCCAGAGGCACACAGACCAAGTAGCGTAATACAGACCAAAATACCGATTTTCGGAGTGATCTTGAGGTTTGTCAGGAAATTCACAAAGCGTCTCCAAATAAGGCACCACAGCACCGGAAATACGCTTTGCTTAGCATCTCAAAGTTTCAAGTTTCTTAGCGCAGACTTTTGCGCAAACGCAAAAAAAACCGGTGCCGCAATGCGGTACCGGGCTTTTTTTTCAATAGAAGTTTTCGATCAGAACGTCAGCGCTTTGGCCTGCTTGACCTGCGGCAGGCTTTGCACCTTGTCCAGCAAGCCCGCCGGTACAGCACCATCGACCTCAACCAGAGCGATCGCGTCGCCGCCCTGCTTGTTGCGGCCAAGATGGAATGTCGCGATGTTGATTTTCGCGTCGCCCAGCAGCGAGGCGAACTTACCAATGAAGCCGGGCTTGTCTTCATTGGTCACATAGATCATCGACTTGCCGAATTCAGCATCGACGCGGATGCCCTTGATGTCGACGAGGCGTGGCTGACCATCGGCATAGACCGTACCGGAGACCGAACGCTCCTGCGTTTCCGTCGTGACCGTGACGGTGATGAGGCTCTCATAATCGCTCTGCGCGGCGCGGGCGATTTCATCCACCACCATGCCGCGCTCCTTGGCGACGACTGGCGCGGAGACGACATTGACGTCGCCGAGCATCGGCCGCAGCAAACCCGTCAGCGCCGCCGAAGTCAGCGCCTTGATCTTCATCTCGGCGACGGCGCCTTCATAGGTGATCGTCACCTTGGAGATGCCGCTATCTGTCAATTGGCCCGCAAACGAACCAAGCTTTTCGGCAAGCGCGATGAACGGCTTCAACTTCGGTGCTTCCTCCGCCGTGATCGAGGGGAAGTTGACGGCGTTGGAGATCGCGCCCGTCAGCAAATAATCCGACATCTGTTCGGCGACCTGCAATGCAACGTTTTCCTGCGCCTCGGTCGTCGATGCGCCGAGATGCGGCGTGCAGATCACATCGGTGCGGCCGAACAAGATGTTCGATGTGGCGGGCTCCTCGACGAAGACGTCGAAAGCCGCGCCCGCGACATGCTTGGAATCAAGCGCCGCCGCCAATGCCGCTTCATCGACCAGACCGCCGCGCGCGCAATTGATGATCCGCACGCCTTTCTTCATTTTGGCGATCGAGGAAGCGTCGATGATGTTGCGGGTCTTGTCGGTGAGCGGCGTATGCAACGTGATAAAATCAGCGCGCTTGAACAGATCGTCAAGCTCGACCTTCTCGACGCCGAGGTCTTTCGCACGCTCCGGCGACAGGAACGGATCGAAGGCGATGACCTTCATCTTCAGGCCGATCGCCCGGTCGGTGACGATCGCACCGATATTGCCGCAGCCGATCACGCCCAACGTCTTGCCGGTGATCTCGACGCCCATGAAGCGGTTCTTTTCCCACTTGCCGGACTGCGTCGAGGCATCGGCCTGCGGAATTTCACGCGCCAAAGCCATCATCAACGTGATCGCATGTTCGGCAGTCGTGATCGAATTGCCGAACGGCGTATTCATCACGATGATGCCTTTGGCCGTCGCCGCCGGAATCTCCACATTGTCGACGCCGATGCCGGCACGGCCGATCACCTTCAGGCGCGTGGCTTTCTCAAGAATCTTCGCCGTCGCCTTGGTCGCGGAGCGGATCGCGAGGCCGTCATAATTACCGATGATTTCGGCAAGTTTGTCTTTGTCCTTGCCGAGGTTCGGCTGGAAATCGACGTCGATGCCGCGATCCTTGAAAATTTGAACGGCGGCGGGGGACAGTGCGTCCGAGATAAGAACTTTAGGGGCGGTCATGGCGTGATCCTTCGTCATTCCGAGGCGCGCGCGTACTTTGTGCGCGCAAATCCGGAATCTGGATGAGAGTGGGCGATTAAATGACGGGGATTCCAGGTTAGCTCGCCGCTATCGCGGCGCGCGCCCCGGAATGATGTGCTCTCGAAGGCTACGCCGCCTTGGCGAGCGAGGCTTTCATCTCGGAGAAGGCCCAGTCGATCCACTGCGTCAGCAATGTCACGTCCGAGGCTTCCACCGTCGCACCGCACCAAATGCGCAGACCGGCCGGCGCGTCGCGGTAATGCGCGAAGTCGTAGCCAGCACCTTCCTTCTCGACCATCGCGACCAACTTCTTGGAGAAGTCCACCTGTGCTTCGGCCGACAGAGACGTGATGGCGGGATCGACCACCTTCATGCAGACTGAGGTGTTGGACCGGATCGCTTTGTCAACAGCAAGGAAATCGATCCACGGCGTCTTGGCTTTCCAATCCGCCAGCACCTTCGCATTGGCATCGGCGCGCGCGACCAGTGCATCGAGGCCGCCGACGGATTTCGCCCAGTTCAGCGCGTCGAGATAATCTTCCACGCAGAGCATCGACGGCGTGTTGATGGTCTCGCCTTCGAAGATGCCGGCGATGATCTTGCCGCCTTTGGTCATGCGGAAGATCTTCGGCAGCGGCCATGGCGGCGTGTAGTTTTCCAGACGGGCCACGGCGCGCGGCGACAGGATCAACATGCCATGCGCGGCTTCGCCGCCGAGCGCCTTCTGCCACGAGAAGGTCGTGACATCGAGCTTGGGCCAATCGAGCTTTTGCGCAAAAGCCGCAGACGTGGCGTCGCAGATCGTGAGGCCTTCGCGGTCATCCGCGATCCAGTCGGCATTCGGCACGCGCACGCCAGAGGTGGTGCCGTTCCACGTAAAGATGATGTCGGAATTCTTGTCGGCACTGCTGAGATTCGGAATGTCGCCATAGCCGGCATGCAGCTTGGTGACGTCCTTCAGCTTCAGCTCCTTGACGACATCCGAGACCCAGCCTTCGCCGAAGGATTCCCAAGCGATGGTGGTGACGGGACGCGCGCCCAGCAGCGACCACATCGCCATCTCGACAGCGCCGGTATCCGACGCGGGCACAATGCCGATCAGATAATCGGCCGGCACCTTCAAGACCTCGCGCGTCAGATCGATCGCGAGCTTGAGCTTGGCCTTGCCAACCTTCGCGCGATGCGAACGGCCGAGCGCTGCGTCTTTGAGATTTTCGGGGGTCCAGCCGGGGCGCTTGGCGCAGGGGCCGGAAGAGAAATGCGGCACGTTCGGCTTTGAGCCGGGCTTCGTTGCAGTCATGATCTATCCTTCCAGATAGCAAGCCTCCCGGTGGGGGGAGGTGTCCCGCCGGCCGGAATATTGGAAGGCAGCGGGGGCGTCAAGGCTGGAAAGATCACGGCAGCGTCATGTGGGCGGCATTCGCTCAACAACCACGTCATCCTGAGGTGCGCGCTCCTGACGGCGTACTTGCGCCGTCGCGCGCCTCGAAGGATGGCCACAAACACCCGTCCGCCGCCGCCCTTCGAGGGCCGCCGAACAGGCGGTCACCTCTGTGAAGGCTTCGGCAGCAGAACATCACGCCGTCTTGGAAAACAGCTCGCGCCCGATCAGCATGCGGCGGATTTCGCTGGTCCCCGCCCCGATTTCATAAAGTTTTGCGTCACGCAGCAGCCGGCCCGTCGCATAATCGTTGATATAGCCATTGCCGCCGAGCAGTTGGATCGCGTCGAGCGCGCATTGCGTCGCCTTTTCGGCCGCATATAAAATCGCGCCGGCGGCGTCCTCTCGCGTGGTCTCGCCGCGATCGCAAGCCTTGGCCACGGCGTAGACATAAGCCCGCGACGTGCTCAGCATCACATACATGTCGGCAACCTTGCCCTGCACAAGCTGAAACGTCCCGATCGGCGCGCCGAACTGTTTGCGCTCGTGCACATAGGGCAGCACGATATCCATGCAGGCCTGCATGATGCCGATCGGCCCCGCAGCGAGAACCGCGCGCTCATAATCCAGGCCCGACATCAGCACATTGACCCCGCGCCCGACCTGTCCGAGCACGTTTTCTTCCGGCACGTCGCAATCGGTGAACACCAGTTCGCAGGTGTCCGAACCGCGCATGCCGAGCTTGTCGAGCTTTTGCGCCGTCGTGAAACCCTTCATGCCTTTTTCGATGATAAAGGCTGTGATGCCGCGCGATTCAGCCGCCATATCCGTCTTCGCATAGACCACGAGCGTATCGGCCGACGGGCCGTTGGTGATCCACATCTTGCTGCCGTTGAGGACGTAGCGATCGCCCTTTTTATCGGCGCGACACTTCATCGAGACGACATCGGAGCCCGACCCCGGCTCGGACATCGCGAGCGAGCCGACATGCTCGCCGGAAATCAGCTTCGGCAGATATTGTCGCTTCTGCGCGTCGGTGCCGTTGCGGCGCAATTGATTGATGCAGAGATTGGAATGCGCGCCATAGGACAGACCCACCGACGCCGAGGCGCGCGAGATTTCCTCGACCGCGATGACGTGTTCGAGATAGCCCAGACCCGCGCCGCCATATTCTTCCTCGACGGTAATGCCATGCAGCCCGAGCGATCCTATTTTGGGCCACAGGTCGCGCGGAAACATATTGCTGCGATCGATCTCCTCAGCGCGCGGCGCGATCTCGTTTTGCGAGAAGTCATGCACGGTCGCGCGGATGGCGTCGGCCGTTTCGCCGAGATCGAAATTGAACATGGGCTGCGCGTTGGAAATCATCGATGTGTCTCTCCCGAAGGTGCGCCCGCACTCAGCCGGACGCCGCACTCTTTTTCGGGTTTAACCATGGCATACCGCCACCATCGCGAAAAGAGCGGCGGACATGCCAAAACGCCAACGGCCGGCGCGTGTCCGGCCGTTGTCATGATCCTGCCGGCCAATCAGGCGGCGGCAAGCGCGCGCGACGAATCCTGAACCTTGCGGGTTGCGTCATCGACCGAGCGCGTGGCGGCTCCGATATCTTCCATGTTCTGGGTGATTTCGGATACGCCCTGTGCCGCGACCTGCATGTTGGCTGACATGCTCTGCGTCACAGCGCTCTGTTCCGCGACCGCATCCGCGATCGCGACCGAGATCTCATTGACGCGCGAGATCGTCTGCGTGATCGCCTCGATGACATTGACGGCATTCGCCGTCGTCGTCTGCACATCGGCAACCTGTCGGCTGATGTCTTCGGTCGCCTGCGCCGTCTGCGATGCCAGACTTTTCACTTCGGATGCGACGACAGCGAAGCCGCGACCGGCCTCACCGGCGCGCGCGGCCTCGATCGTCGCGTTCAAAGCCAAAAGATTGGTTTGGCTGGCGATGTTGTGGATGAGCTTGACGACGTCCCCAATTTTCTGCGCCGCAATGGCCAGACCCGCGACGATCGTACCGGTTTCATTGGCCTGCTTCACCGCCTGCATCGAGATGTTCAGAGCATCGGCTGCGCGCTGGCTGATCTGGTTCACGGAGACGGTCAGCTCTTCCGCGCCGGCGGCAACAGCCCGCATGTTCGATGAGGCCTGCGTCGATGCCGATGTCACCGATGTGAGCCGGCTTGATGTCGCCGCGACCGCCTGGGTGATCTGAATCAATTCGATATCGACCGACTTCTGCAATTCGCCGCGACGCAGCCGATCCTCCACCTGCGCTGAAATGTCGGTGGCATATTTAACGACCTTTACGATCTCGCCTGAGAGACCCTTGATCGGATTGTAGGACGCCTGAATATAAATCGGCTTACCACTTTTGCCGATCCGCTTGTATTCAGCGGACTGATAATCGCCGCGACGCAGCGTTTCCCAAAAATTTTTGTACTCTGCCGAATCGCGGAACGCCTGCTCCACGAACATGCTGTGATGCCGGCCCTCGATTTCATCGAGCCGATAGCCGGTCGCTCGCAGGAAATGGTCGTTTGCAGTGAGGATTGTGCCGTCGGTGAGAAACTCGATGACCGCCTGCGATTTCTGAATCGCTTTGATCTGCCCTTCGTAATTAGCATCGCGCATCTTTTGCGCGGTGATGTCAGCAGCGAACTTTACGACCTTGTAAGGTTTGCCGCCCCGATCGAGCAATGGATTGTACGACGCCTGAATCCAGATCGGGCCGCCGCTTTTGGTGACGCGCTGGAATTCGCCCGCCTGATATTCGCCGCGACGCAGGCGATCCCAGAATTCGAGATAGGCCGGGCTTGTGCGTGTCTCAGGCCCGACGAACAGGCTGTGATGCCGCCCCTGAATCTCAGGAAGCTTATATTGAAGCGCGGCTAAGAAATTGGCATTCGCAACGAGCACATTGCCTTTAAGATCGAACTCAATGACGGCCTGAGATTTATCGAGAGCCGCGATTTTCGATTCGAGTTCCCGTTTGTTTTTGAAAATTGACATTTGAGCCCTGCAAAAAATGAGTTCGTATAAAATCAGAGCATCCTCCAGAGTGGTTAAAGCTTCCTAAGAAATTCACGACTTCAAAGAGGAACTGCAAATTTTAAAGGCATAATTCGCAGTGCAATCAAAGATGCAACATTTCGCGAACGCAACCGAAATTGTTCCGCGGCACTTGCTCTTCGGACGCTAAAGGGCTGTAATTCCCGCAACGAGCCGGCGTCGTGAGCGCCGGCCTTTTGGAGATGCGCGATGCACGGCACGCTGGACGTTACACGCGACCCGGTTGAGACGGCTCAAGACGCAGCCCAGGACGCGGCGAGAAAGCGGGCTTATGCGCTGCCGCTCGCCGATTTCAATCCCGGCGACCCCGCGCTGTTTCGTGACGATACCCACTGGCCCTATTTCGAGCGGCTGCGCGCGGAAGAGCCCGTGCATTACTGCCGCGACAGCCAGTTCGGCCCCTATTGGTCGATCACCAAATATAACGACGTCATGAGCGTCGAAACCAATCACGCCGCGTTTTCGTCGGCGGCTGGTCTGGGCGGCATTACGATCCGCGATGCCGGCGTTGATTTTCGTCGGCCAAGTTTTATCGCGATGGACCCGCCGACGCATTCTGCGCAGCGCAAGACCGTCGCGCCGATGTTTACGCCGACGCATATGGACGCGCTATCGGACTCGATCCGCCAGCGCGCCGGACAGGTGCTGGATGCGTTGCCGCGCAACGAGACCTTCGACTGGGTCGATCGGGTCTCGGTCGAACTGACGACGCAGATGCTGGCGGCACTGTTCGATTTTCCGTGGGAAGAACGCCGCAAGCTGACGCATTGGTCCGATGTCGCGACGACGATTCCACTGTCGCCGGAGCACGAGACGCAGCGCCAGCGCGAGCTGATCGAATGCGGCGATTATTTCGCAAAGCTGTTCAAGGAACGCCAGAACCAGCCGCCGAAAAGCGACCTGCTGTCGATGATGGCGCATGGCGACGCGACACGCGATCTCGACGGCGCGAACTTCCTCGGCAACATCATTCTCCTCATTGTCGGCGGCAACGACACCACACGCAATTCGATGTCCGGCGGGCTTTATGCGCTGAACAAGTTTCCCGCCGAGTACGACAAGCTGCGCGCGAACCACGCATTGATCGACAGCATGGTGCCGGAGATCATCCGCTGGCAGACGCCGCTAGCGCATATGCGGCGCACCGCAACCACCGATATCGAGATCGGCGGCAAGCAGATCAAAACGGGTGACAAGGTCATCATGTGGTATGTCTCCGGCAACCGCGACGCCGAGATCATCGACCGGCCGGACGACTTCATCATCGACCGCGTCAAGCCGCGCTCGCTGCTGTCGTTCGGCTTCGGCATCCATCGCTGCGTCGGCATTCGCCTGGCGGAATTGCAATTGAAGATCGTCTGGGAAGAAATCATGAAACGCTTCGACCGCATCGAGGTGGTCGGCGAACCGACGCGGCCTTATTCGAGTTTCGTGAAAGGCTATGAGACGCTCCCGGTGCGGATTATTTCTTAAAAATAAGCGCCGTCCCTGCGCGCCCCTGCTGCTTCCCGTCCTCGCAATGACGACCAACACCCATTGAAACGATAGCGAGAGCCATCATGCACGGCACGATCTCAACCGAAAAATTAGCCCGCCAACGCGCCGCGCGCGAGGAGGCCTATGCGACGCCGCTGGATCAATTCCATCCCGGCGCGCCACGGCATTTCCGCGACGATACGCTGTGGCCGTGGTTCGAGCGACTGCGCGCCGAGGAACCGGTACATTATTGTACCAACGCGCCGATCGAGCCTTATTGGTCGGTCACGAAATATAACGACATCATGCATGTCGATACCAACCATGCGATCTTCTCGTCCGACGTCAAACATGGCGGCATCTCGATCCGCGACGTGCCGCCCGGCTATGACTGGCCGAGCTTCATCGCGATGGACGAGCCGCTGCATTCCAAGCAGCGCAAGACGGTGTCGCCGATGTTCACGCCGGATCATCTCGACGAACTCGCGGTGCTGATTCGCGAGCGCGCGGGAAAAGTGCTCGACGCCCTGCCCCGCAACGAGACCTTCAATTTCGTCGATCGCGTCTCGATCGAACTCACTACACAGATGCTGGCGACCCTGTTCGATTTTCCGTGGGACGAGCGCCGCAAACTGACGCGCTGGTCGGATGTCGCGACCGCTTTGCCGAAAAGCGGCGTCGTCGCTTCGGCCGAAGAACGCCGCAGCGAGATGGACGACTGCGCGGCGTATTTCGGCCGGCTCTGGAACGCGCGCGTCAATGCCGAGCCGCGCAACGACCTCATTTCAATGATGGCGCATCACGATGCCACGCGCCACATGGATAGCGATACGCTGATGGGCAACATCATCCTGCTGATCGTCGGCGGCAACGACACCACGCGCAACACCATGACCGGCTCGGTGCTGGCGCTGAACGAGAACCCCGACCAGTATCAGATGCTGCGTGACAATCCCGCGCTGATCGACACGATGGTGCCGGAAGTGATCCGCTGGCAGACGCCGCTAGCGCATATGCGCCGCACCGCTTTGCAGGACACCGAACTGGGCGGCAAGACCATCAAAAAGGGCGACCGGGTCGTGATGTGGTACGTCTCCGGCAATCGCGACGACGAGGTGATCGAACGACCAGAGGAATTCGTCATCGATCGCAAGCGGCCGAAGATTCATCTGTCGTTCGGCTTCGGCATCCATCGCTGCCTCGGCATGCGGCTCGCCGAATTGCAGCTCAAGATCGTGTGGCAGGAAATGCTGAAACGCTTCAAGAACATTGAAGTTGTCGGCGAACCGAAGCGGGTGTATTCGAGCTTCGTGCGAGGCTATGAAAGCCTGCCGGTTCGCGTTTCCTGATCCACAAACAATAAGAGAATGTAACTTCCTTGACCGAGAACGAGCCTGCGGAACACGACGAATTTTCCGACATCCGCGACAGCGTCGCCAAGCTCTGCGCCCAGTTTCCCGGCGAATACTGGCGCAAGCTCGACCGCGAGATGGCCTACCCCTCCGCGTTCGTCGATGCGCTGACGCAGGCCGGCTATCTGTCGGTGCTGATCCCGGAAGAGTATGGCGGCGCCGGCCTGAAACTCTCGGCGGCGGCGGCGATCCTCGAAGAAATTCAGCGCGCGGGTTGCAATGGCGGCGGCTGCCACGCCCAAATGTATACGATGGGCACGGTGCTGCGGCACGGCAATGACGCGCAGAAATCCAAGTGGCTGCCGAAGATCGCGACCGGCGAGGTCCGCTTGCAGGCCTTCGGCGTCACTGAGCCCACGTCGGGCACCGACACCTCGTCTCTAAAGACGATGGCCAAGAAAGACGCCAATGGCGACTACATCGTCAACGGCCAGAAAATCTGGACCAGCCGCGCGGAATATTCCGACCTGATGGTGCTGCTGGCGCGCACGACGCCGAAGGAAGACGCCAAGAAGCGCACCGACGGGTTGTCGGTATTTCTTGTCGATATGAAACAGGCGCGCGGCAACGGCCTCGAAATCCGGCCGATCCGCACCATGATGAACCACGCCACGACAGAAGTGTTTTTCACCGACATGAAAGTGCCGGCAGAAAATCTCGTCGGCGAGGAAGGCAAGGGCTTTCGCTACATCCTGTCCGGCATGAATGCCGAGCGCATTCTCATCGCGGCGGAATGCGTTGGCGATGCGAAATGGTTCATCGCCAAGGCAACCGATTATGCCAAAGAGCGCCATGTGTTCGGCCGCCCGATCGGCCAGAACCAAGGCATTCAGTTTCCGATTGCAAAAAGCTACGCGATGATGCGCGCCGCTGAACTGATGGTGAAAGAAGCTGCGCGCAAATATGAAGCCGGGCTCGATTGCGGCGCAGAAGCCAATATGGCGAAAATGCTGGCGGCCGATGCATCGTGGGAAGCGGCCAATGCCTGCGTGCAGACGCATGGCGGCTTCGGCTTCGCCGAGGAATATGACATCGAGCGAAAATTCCGTGAGACGCGGCTGTATCAGGTCGCGCCGATCTCGACGAATCTGATCCTGTCTCACATCGCGCAGCATGTGCTGGGCATGCCAAGGTCTTATTAAGGGATGTTTCGCCATTCCGGAGCGACCATGCGGCGTCATGTTTGACGCTGAATGGGAGAGCCCGGAATGACGAACATGAAGTTGATGAGTCCCATTCTCATGATTGCATCGAATGTCGAACATGCTCCCGCTTGAAGGTCTCATCGTCATCGCCGTCGAACAGGCCGTGGCCGCGCCGTTTTGCTCATCGCGCCTCGCCGACGCCGGCGCGCATGTCATCAAGGTCGAACGCCCCGAAGGCGATTTTGCGCGCGGCTATGATGCCGCCGCAAAAGGCCAAAGCAGCTATTTCGTCTGGCTCAATCGCGGAAAAGATTCGTGTGTCATCGATCTGGCGACGCCTGACGGCCGCACCGCGCTGGAAGATCTCGTCGCCACCGCCGACGTGCTGATTCAGAACCTCAAGCCCGGCGCGATGGACAAGCTCGGCTTTAACCTGACGCGATTGCGGAAGGATTATCCGAAGCTGATTTGTTGTAGCATTTCCGGCTATGGCGATGACGGCCCCTATGCCGACCGCAAGGCCTATGACCTGCTCATTCAGGCCGAAAGCGGGCTGGCTTCCATTACCGGCGGCCCGGAAAGCCCGTCGCGCGTCGGCCTGTCGATCGTCGATATCGCCACAGGTGCCACGGCGAATGCCGCAATTCTCGAAGCGCTGATCGCGCGCGGGCGCACGGGCCAAGGCGCGGACATCCGCATCTCGATGTTCGACGTGATGGCCGACTGGCTCGCAGTGCCGCTGCTGAATTCGGAAGCCGGCAACCCGCCGCAGCGGATCGGCCTCGCCCATCCCTCGATCGCGCCTTACGGCGTGTTTCAATCGAAGGACGGCAAAGACATTCTGATTTCGATTCAGAACGAGCGCGAATGGAAGAAGCTGTGTTCGGACGTGCTCGGCCAGCCGCAATTGCCGGCCGATCCGCGCTTCGCCACGATGGTGTCGCGCGTTTACAATCGCGCAGCGACCGATCAAGCCGTTGCCAACGTGTTCGGCACGTTGATGCGCGACGAGTTGCTGCAGAAATTATCGGATGCGGATGTGGCCTTTGCCGAAGTCAACACGATGGCAGACCTCGCCGCGCATCCGCATCTGCGCCGCATCGAAGTCCAGACGCCCAACGGCCCCGTCAGCTACGCTGCGCCGGCCGCAATCTTCATCGATCAGCCGCGCGCATATGGCGGCGTGCCGGGAATTGGTCAAATCCAGAGCCGGAGACAATCATGACGGATACATTGACCGCGGCGCTCGACATCGATCATCTGCGCACATGGATCGGACGTACAGAAGAGAAAACCGACACGGTGACACCACAACTCGTGGCCGGTTTGCGCGCGACCTTGTTTCTCGACATCGGCGAACCGAAACTGGGCGATGCGGCGCCGTTCACGACGCATTGGTGCCTTGCGCCCGCTGTCTATCCGATGGCCAAGCTCGGCCCCGACGGCCATCCAACACGCGGCGGATTTTTGCCGCCGGTGCCGCTGCCGCGTCGCATGTGGGCCGGCGGCGAGATCGCTTTCATCGAACCCCTGCGCGTCGGCGACGTCGTGACGCGCTCCTCGACGATCAAGGATGTCACCGTGAAGACTGGTTCGACCGGCACGCTGTGTTTCGTCTCGGTCGGTCACATCATCTCGACGGCGCGCGGGACTGCCATCACGGAACGCCATGACATCGTCTATCGCGACATGCCGCCGGTGGACCACGATCCTCAAAAAGCCGCGACGCCCGCCGCAAAATCCATAGTTGCGCGGAAGGCCACGCATAGCGAAAGCCACTACGCGGACCCGGTTTTATTGTTTCGCTATTCGGCGCTGACGTTCAATGGCCACCGCATCCATTACGATCGCGACTACACGACCAAGGTCGAGGGTTATCCGGGCCTGATTTTCCATGGGCCGATGCAGGCGGCATTGCTGGTCGAAATGGCCGCGAAATTACGCGGCGGAAAGCCACCGCCAAAGTTCGTCTATCGCGGATTGCAACCTCTGTTCGATGGCGCGGACTTCACGGTCAATGCCAACGAAATCGATAGTGGGCTCGATGTGTGGATTGCCAATGCGAGGGGCGAACCGACCATGCGGGGAACGGCGTCGTGAGGGTTGCACTCGCGTTTGCCGTGTTGCTCGCTGCGTCGCCAGTTTTCGCGCAGGACGCCGCGCAAGTGATGGGGGCGTGGCAACGCGGCGACGGCATTGCGCGCGTCAAAGTCGCGCCATGCGGCAAAGTGATTTGCATGACCAACACCTACATCCGGCCTGATGTCACCGACGAAAAGGTCGGCGAGCGGCTGGAGTTCGATCTCAATGGCGCGAACGGTGCAGCGTTGACAGGTACGGCCTTCGATCCGAAATCAGGCAAGAGCTTTTCCACGGTCGTCACGGTCTCCGGCGAGCGCATGACGACAAAAGGCTGCATCCTCGGCGGCGTGATCTGCAAGACGACGGAATGGACGCGGATACGATGAGATCGCGGCGTACTGATAGGAACTGACGTCATTCCGGGGCGCAGACGCCGTGAGGCGGATGCGAACCCGGAATCTGGTCGAGACGAACATGATGAGATTCCGGGTTCGCTCGCACCAAAGGGGTGCTCACGCCCCGGAATGACGAGTCCAGTGAACGGAGTTCGCTCGTGCCGCAAATAAAAAAATCTCTCACCGTCAAGCAAGCCACGCTCGATCTGATGCGCAGCTTCGGCATCGACAGGGTCTTCGGCAATCCCGGCTCGACAGAATTGCCGTTCCTGAGCGACTGGCCTCACGACATCGACTATGTGCTCGGGCTTCAGGAGTCCTCAGTGGTCGGCATGGCCGACGGCTATGCACAGGCGACGCGCAACGCGGCGTTCGTCAATCTGCATTCGGCAGCCGGCGTCGGCCACGCGCTCGGCAACATCTTCAATGCGTTTCGCAATCAGACGCCGATGGTCATCACCGCCGGCCAGCAGGCGCGCAGCATCATGCCGCTGCATGCGTTTCTCTACGCCGAGCGCGCGACGGAATTTCCGCAGCCTTATGTGAAATACAGCGTCGAGCCGGCGCGTGCTGAGGATGTGCCGGCCGCAATCGCACGGGCCTATTACGTCGCGATGCAGCCGCCTTGCGGGCCGACATTCGTGTCGGTGCCGGTCGATGACTGGGCCAAGCCCGCAGAGCCGATCGCCGCGCGCCACGTCAGCCGCGCCGTATATCCTGATCCGGATGCGATGGCGGAGTTGGTTGCAGCGCTGAAGGCCAGCACCAATCCCGCGCTCGTCGTCGGGCCTGCGGTCGATCGCGCCGCCGCCGTCGATCTGATGGTGGCCGTTGCCGAGACGTCAAAGGCCGCCGTGTGGATCGCTCCGTTTTCGGCGCGCTGTTCGTTTCCCGAACGGCATCCGCAATTTGCGGGCTTCCTGCATGCCTCGCCGGCGCAGCTTTCCGACGCCTTGAAACGCCACGATCTCGTCGTCGTCATCGGTGCGCCAGTGTTCACATTTCACGTCGAAGGCCATGCGTCGATCTTCGACGGCGACACGACGATCTACCAGATCACCGATGATGCAGCGGCAGCGGCGATCACGCCGCTCGGCACCAGCATCATCGCGAGCATGGTTCCTGCGTTGCAGATGCTTTGCGACCTGCTGCCAGCGACCATACGCAAGGCACAGACCGGCCGCGTGCTGCCGCCGCCGCCGACAGCAGGCGATCCGATCCCTGTCGAATTTCTGATGCACACGCTGTCGCAAGCGATGCCCGCAAATGCCGTGCTGGTCGAAGAAGCGCCGTCGCATCGCCCGGCGATGCAAAAGTTTTTGCCGATGCGCGGGCAGGATTCGTTCTACACCATGGCGTCGGGCGGGCTCGGCTGGTCGCTGCCCGCGTCGGTCGGCATTGCGCTCGCCCAACACGACCGTCGCATCGTGTGCCTGATCGGCGACGGCTCGGCGATGTATTCGATCCAGTCGCTATGGACCGCCGCGCAACGCAAATTGCCGCTGACAATCGTGGTCATCAACAATGCAGGCTACGGCGCGATGCGCTCGTTCAGCCAGGTCATGCAGGTACGCGACGTGCCGGGCCTCGATCTGCCCGGTATCGATTTCGTGCAACTGGCGAAAAGCATGGGCTGCCACGGCATTCGCGTCGAGACCGCCAAGGAACTTGCCGGCGCATTGAAGCGCGGTCTGTCTTACGATGGCGTCTGCCTTGTCGAAGTGATGGTCGATGGCGCGGTGCCGGTGTTGTACGGGCAAAAGCACTAATACAACGGGTACGATCAGCATCGCCCGGCAACGCGCGTAATTGCGCGCGGCGACCGGGCGACTACTGGTTTTCCCGCATGCGCAGGTGATGACGTTATTCGGCAAACAATGCCGTGCTCGACATTCTCATTTGCCGAATTCCTCGCGCATCTTCGCCTGAATCTTCGCCATGCCGCCGATCCAGCGATCGTAGTTCTCGGTCTTCTTGCGCATGTAATCGATCACCTGTCTGTGCGGCAGGATCAAGAACGTCTCCTTGTCGAGACCTTCGATCACGTCGTTGGCGACCTGCTCCGGCGACAGATCGCCGTCGCCGGATTGCGGGCCTTTCGGGATCGAGCGCAGCATGTTGGTATCGACGCCCTGCGGGCACAGGATCGAGACCTTGATATTGTCTGCACGATGCGAGATCGCGAGATTCTCGGCAAAGCCAACGGCGGCGTGTTTGGTCGT
>JAYUEY010000152.1:0-5282 GCA_043739005.1 Tardiphaga sp. | reverse complement strand
CGCTGCGGGGCCGCATCTGTTCCTAGCGGCAATTCCGGTTCGAGCGGTTCGACATGGGTGTCGACCTCGACATCTGCACCGAATTCGTCGCGAACCTGATGCTCCAGCGCATGCGCAATGTCGTGCGCAGCGCTGAGTGCCATATCGCCATCGACTTCAAGATCGATGCCGACTGTGAGCTTGCCGCTGAGATCGTGAACCGTAACATGATGAATCGCGAGGCCTGAGTTGCGCGCGATCACCATGATGCGCTCGCGCACGCTTTCATTGTCGCGCGCGACCGGTACGGCCGTAAATGTCAGATCGGCGTCGCCAAGTGCGTCGCTGACCGCCGCTTGGGCCGCACGCTTGATCGTCTCGATGCGGTCGATCGGGTAGGTGCGTGGAATCTCAACAGTGGCATCGACGAAATGCGTCGCGCCGACCATGCGGATGCGCAGCCGCTCGATCTCTAAAATTCCGGGTACCATCGCCAACGCGATCGTTGCCTTTTCTGCCGAGCCTTCAGGCGCGCGATCCAGCAGCGTCTCGACGGTGGATTTCGCCAAACGCAGGCCGAGCAGGGAGATCACCACCGCGACGCCGATCGCGGCCGCCGCATCGCCCCATTGGTAGCCGAACGCCAGTAGCGTCAGGCCAATGATGACGGCGACTGAGCCGAGCACGTCGGACGCAAAATGCAGCGCATCGGCGGCGAGCGCCTGACTTTTAGTATCACGTGCTGCGCGATGCAGCGCGCAGGCACGCCAGAAATTCACACCGATATCGACCAGCAACACGATGAAAGGCAGCGCCGATAATGTCGGTGGCGCGACGCCTTCGGCAAGATGCGTGTAGGCCTGCACGAGAATGCCGCCGGCCAGTACGTAAAGCATCGCGATAACGCCCAACGCAGAGAGGCTCTCGATCTTGCCGTGCCCGTAATGATGTTCGTTGTCCGCCGGGAGATCCGAGACGCGGACAACGAACCATGTGACGATCGTCGCCACAAGATCGACGGAGGAATGCAGCGCCTCGGAGATCAGCGCGAGACTGCCGATCGCGATGCCGACAATGAGCTTGATGATCGCCATACTGGCGCTGGCGATGATCGAAATCGCGGCGACGCGCGTCTTCATAGGAGTGTGGGTGGCGCTCATGCGCGGGGTGTAGCAAACCGCGCGCGCAACGAGAAGCAGAGTGTTTGCGAGCGCGACTGAGAACCATTCGCAAGGGGTTGGCTAGCCTTCGCGCACGGTCACGCGCCACGACCAACCCGCCCGAAGCTCAGAACTTGACCACGATCTTTCCGAGATGCACGTTCGCATCCATATGCGCGAAGGCAGCGCTGATGTCTGCGAAGGGATAGACCTTGTCGATCGGCAATTTTAGCTTGCCAGTTTCGACCGCCGGCCAGATGTCATCGCGGACCGCTGTGAAGATATCACGAATTTCCTGAACAGAGCGCGTGCGGAAGGTGACACCGATATAGTGAATACGCCGCGCGGCATGCAGGTCGAAATTGAAATCGCCATGCGTGCCGCCGAGCCGGCCGACATTCACGATGCGCCCGAGCACCTTCGTCGCCGCAAGGTTCTGGTTCGCGACAGGGCCGGACACCTGATCGATAATAAGATCAACACCGTTGCCGTCGGTTGCTTTCAGGACCTGATCGACCCAGGCTTGGTCGCTTGAATCGATTGCCAGATCAGCGCCGAACTCATTTAGCCGGTTTCGGCGCGCGGCGTTAGTGGATGAGCCGATGACGAGCCTCGCGCCTTTCATCTTGGCGATCTGCAACGCCATCAGGCCGACGCCTGAACTGGCACCTTGAATGAGAACCGAATGTCCGGCCTGTAATCCGCCATTCGTGACCAATGCGTTGTGCATGGTCGTGAGCGCGACGGGCAGGGTGCAGGCCGTCTCGAAATCCATCGATGTTGGAATATGAAACAAACGTCCGTGATCCGCGAGCGTGAATGCGGCGAATGCAGCGCCGCCTGATCCCATCACGCGGTCGCCAATCGCGACGCCCGTCGCATCCGGACCCAATTCCGCAACCTCACCCGCCCATTCCATGCCGAGCACGGTGCCGGCACCGCCGGCGGTTCCGTGGGCATGGCCCTTGGTCATGCCCAAATCAGCACGGTTGAGCCCGCAGGCGCGAACATGAATTTTGACCTGCGTGCCACTCGGCGACGGCTCTGCGACGTCCGCGATTGCGGCACCTGACGCGCCATAGACAAATGCTTTCATCACGATTACTCCGCCGCCTGCCGGTGTTGACCTATCATGCCTTCAAGCCGCGCGCGAATGATCTCCTCGGCATCGCGCATGATGCGCGAGATGAGCTCTGCGCAGGTTGGGATGTCGTGGATCAGGCCTTGCACCTGACCGGCCGACCAGATGCCGTCTTCGGCATCGCCGGTCGAATAGACCAACTTGCCGCGCGCGCCCGCAACGAGTTCACGGACTTGCTCGAAGGTCGCACCTTCCTTCTCCATCGCAACTACCTGCTTGCTGACTGCGTTGCGCGCGACGCGCGAGGTGTTGCGCATGGTGCGGAATATCAGATCGGTCTCGCGCTCGTCATTGGCGACGATCCGCTCTTTCACCGCTTGATGGATCGGGCTTTCCTTGGTGCACATGAAGCGCGTGCCCATGTTGATGCCTTCCGCGCCGAGCGCGAGTGCTGCGACGAGGCCGCGGCCATCGCCGAAGCCGCCCGACGCAATCATCGGAATTTTGATCTTGTCGGCAGCGGCCGGAATCAGGATCAGTCCCGGCGTATCGTCTTCGCCGGGATGGCCGGCGCATTCAAAGCCGTCGATCGAAATCGCATCGACGCCCATGCGTTCCGCCGAAAGCGCGTGCCGCACGCTCGTGCATTTGTGCACGACCTTGATACCGTGCTTCTTGAACTCGGTAACGTGTTCTTGCGGCTTGTTGCCTGCGGTCTCGACCACCTTGATGCCGGCTTCGATGATCGCTTGACGATATTCTTCATAGGGCGGCGGCTTGATCGATGGCAAGATCGTAAGATTGACGCCGAACGGCTTGTCGGTGAGATCACGACAGCGCGCGATTTCCTTTGTGAGATCTTCCGGCGTCGGCTGCGTCAGCGCGGTGATGAGGCCCAGTGCACCGGCATTGGCGACAGCGGCGACCAGTTCGGCGCGGCCGACCCATTGCATGCCTCCCTGAACGATCGGGTGTTCAATGCCGACGAGTTCGGTAAATCGGGTCTTGATCATCGGTGCTGTCCTTGACGTTTCCCGGCGCGCTGGCTTTTGAGTTTATTGGCGCGCTCTTATTTCTTGTAGGTCTCACAAGATGCCGCGTGGCGGCGCCCTTGTCTACCGGGGGCACAGATTGACGGCTACTTACAGATGAAACTCGTTGCGCAATTCGCCAATGCCGTCGATCGCGATCGTCACTGTGTTGACCGCCTCTTTCATCACGCCGACGCCGACAGAGGTGCCGCACAGGATCAAATCGCCAGGCTCCAGCGTCATGTCGTGCGAGAGTTTCGATACCAGTTCATCTGGTTGGAAGATCATGTCCGAGACCGGATAGTTTTGCCGCTCTGCGCCGTTGAGAATGGTGCGGATCGATAATGTTATCGGATCGATATCGGTGGCGATCACCGGACCGAACGGTCCAAACCCGTCGAAGCTCTTGGCGCGCGCCCATTGCGGGAATGACGGGAATTCCGGATCGGCGGCAAAAAACAGATCGGCGGCGGTGATGTCGTTCACGCAGGTATAGCCGAAGATGTGGGCGCTCGCCTCGGCTTCCGACACATTGAAGCACCGCGTCCCGATGACCACGCCAAGCTCCCCTTCATAGACCACTTTGCCGTCATAGCCCGGCGGCGCGCGGAAACCGTCCTCAGGCCCGATGATCGAGCTGTTGGCCTTGAGGAAATAGAGTGGCACGTTCGGCGCCGGTTGACCGGTGCGGGCGGCGACGGCGTAGAAATTATTCCATAAGCCGATGAATTTCCCGGGCTGCATTGGGGCAAGCAGGCGCGTATCGGCAAGGCTACGTACCTCTCCAGTGGGCGTATTGGCGCCGAACATGTCCCCATCGTGCACCGCAATGGTTTCGCCGGACAGCACCCCGAAACCGCCATCAAACCGCACCCACAGGGTCATAGCACGTCCTTGTTGATGACATTATCGACATTGGGATGGCCGTCGATCACGCTGAGCAAATTGCGCACCGATGCCACCGCCATCCGGTCAAGCGCTTCTTGCGTCACGCCCGCCATATGCGGCGCCGCAATCACGTTGGGCAGGCGCAGCAGCGGATTTTCCACCGGGGTGGGTTCTTCGGCGAACACATCCAGCCCGGCGCCGGCCAGACGGCCTTCGACCAGCGCCGCATGCAAAGCTGCCTCATCGACGATGCCGCCGCGTGCGGTGTTGATCAGCCAGGCGCTGGGCTTCATCAACGCGAGGCGATCAGCGTTGAACAGTCCAATGCTGGTCGGCGATTTCGGGCAATGGATGCTGACCACATCGATAGCGGGCAACGCCAGATCGAGGTCCGGCGCCGGCACGCAACCGCGCGCAATGATGGCATCCTGGGCAATGTAGGGATCATGCACCAACACCGCCATTTCCAACGCCAGGCAGCGCGCTGCGAGCCTGGTGCCGATGCGGCCAAAGCCCACGATCAGCAGTTTGCGGCCGGCGAGGTCGTAAAGTTTCCGCGCATAGCGATCCCCCCAGCGACCCGTTTTGACCACCGCATCCATTTCCGCGCCGACCTTGGCGAGGTGGAACATGAAGAACAGCGCCTGCTCGGCAACGCTGATCGAATTGGCGATGCCGGCGGTCAGCAGCGGGATGCCGACGGCACTCAGCGCCGGCACATCAACAGCGTCATAGCCCACCCCGATACGGGCAACGGCCTGCAAATGCGGCGATGCCGCAACATCGACGGCGCGGAATGGCCGGCCCCACAGCGCAATGCCGGACGCGGTGGCGAGTTCGGCGTGTAGCTCGGCTTCGCTGGTTTCAGGCGAAAACGACTTTGCCTCGATATCGTCACGCCCGTCGAGCACTGCCCAGCCGGCGCGCGCCATTTCGGTTGGCAGCAGCAGTTTCTTGCGGTTGGCGGTCACAGTCGTCGCTCCCTCGATGGCGTCGCGGCACAAACTGCCCGTTCCTGCGGCTGGCGGCAATTGGCGCAGCGGTTTGCGATTTAGTCATGTTTTGCGGCGATTGTCGGGCCATTCCAAGCTCGGGACATAATTCGCATGGCGACGCCGCAAAACGCGCGTGATCTTGAACCGC
>JAYUEY010000151.1:0-34089 GCA_043739005.1 Tardiphaga sp. | reverse complement strand
GCCTGCTTTACTATCGGCGTCCGAGAAGAAAATCTCGTCGGCATGTTTGGCGATATCTTCGGCCGACCAGCCATCACCTGGCGGTTTCCAGCCGACCATCTCCATCATCTTCATCTCGCGGACGCCGCGCGGACCCGAGACTCCCAATGTCTTACCAGTCTGATCGCCCGACAGCGACGAGACCATGTAGAGCACCGCCGGCGCAATGCCGTCAGGGCCCAGTGCCGCGCCGGGATTTTCGATATAGCGCGGCAGATCGGCGGTCATTCGCGTCAGCGCGCCCGGTGACAATGTCCAGATACGGATGTTGTATTTGCGGCCTTCGATCGCAAGCACGTTCGACAGCCCCCAGATGCCACCCTTCGCAGCGCCATAATTACTTTGTCCGAAATTACCGATCAGGCCCGATGTCGATGAGGTGTTGACGATGACGCCGCCGCCATTGTCCTTCATCCATTTGAAAACCGGTCGGGTGACACAGAACGTGCCTTTTAGATGCACCCGGACGACCTTATCCCAATCGGCCTCGTTGGCCTTGGCGAAGGTTTGGTCGAGCAGGATGCCGGCATTGTTGACGAGGATATCGGCGCGGCCGAAATGCGTGATCGCATCGTCGAACACCGACTGTCCACCGGCCGCCGTCGAGATGTCCGCGCCGTTGGCGACGGCTTTGCCCCCGGCCGCGATGATCGCATCGACCACCGCTTGCGCCATGCCTTTGTCAGAACCCGTGCCGTCCCGCGGACCACCGAGATCGTTGACGACGACAGATGCGCCTTCTTTCGCGAAAAGTTTGGCGTAGGCCTCACCGAGTCCGCCGCCCGCGCCCGTGATGATCGCAACCTTACCGTCGAGCAAACCCATGATGCGTCTCCTATGCCAGGACCGTACGGCCGCTCTTGATGACGGTGACGCCGCGTTCTCTCACCTTCGCTTCGAACGACACGACGTTGCCGTCCTTCCACAAATCCATCGACACGGTTTCACCGGGATAAACCGGCGACGAGAACCGCACCGCATGTTGTTTGAAAGCAGACGGATCGTAATCGGCGAAAGTCTGGAGCACACCGCGACATGTGATGCCATAGGTGCACATGCCGTGCAGGATCGGCTTTGGAAAGCCACCGCGCTTGGCGAATTCCGGATCGCTGTGCAGCGGATTGCGGTCTCCACACAAACGATAGACCAGCGCCTGATCCGGCCGGGTTGTAATTTCAATGGTCTTGTCGGGCGCGCGCGCGGGCATCGCATGCGCTTCAGGCTGCCCTTCGGACGGACCGCCAATCCCGCCATCGCCGCGCGCGAAACGCGAGGCCACGAGGGTCGCGAGTTCGATGCCCGTTTCGTCCTTGAGCACGGTCTTGTGCCGAACCACGAGGCCCTTGTCCTTGCCCTTGTCGAACACGCCAAGCACGCTGGAGTCGGCGGTGATCTTCGCAGCAACCGGCATCGGCTTGTGAAATGTGATGTCGCGCTCGCCATCGACGACTAACAGGCGATTCAAGTTCATCTCGCCGGGGCCGGCACCCCATGCGGCGACCGAAGCAAAGGTTGGCACCACCTTGACGGGCCGCGCCGTGAAATAAGCCTCGTTGACGAATGCGAGTTCTTGTTCGTCCATCGGGTCCGCACCCATGCCGATGCCGTAAGCGTAAAGCATCACATCGCGATCGGTGTAAGCGTAATTTTGGCCGAGGCTTTTCAACGCCATCAGTTCGTCGTAGCGCGCGGACATGTGGTTCTCCCGGTTTTTTTGTTCTTCGTTTTTATATCGTATGGCGCGTCATCACTTGCTGCCGTCACCACCCGCGACGGCGGGTGGTCCAGTAATTACTAACGCCTGCGACGATCCCTCGCTTTCGCGGGAATGACGTCGTCCTGCGTCGAGGCGTTTAAACCACCGTAAAAAACGGCAACGGCGCGCCGTCGGTCGGCTTGAACACCACTTTGACTTTCTGACCAATCCTAAGCGCCTTCAGATCACAATCGACGAAATTCGTTTGCAATGAAGGGCCTTCATTCAGCGTGACCCAGCCGATCGCATAAGGTCCGGTCGGCGATTTACGCATCAGGCTGAAGGTATAAATTTCGCCCTCGCCCGCGCTTTCCTCCCACACGGTATCGGCCGAGAAGCACAGCGGACAGATCGAGCGCGGAAAGTAATGCGCTTCACCGCAAGCATTGCAACGCTTGATGAGAAATTTGCCGTCCTTGGCCGCATCCCAGAACGGCTGCGATTCAGGATTACCTTGAGGAGCCGGATATTTCTTCGCATCCACTTTTACGTCGGTCATCACACGCGCTCCAGAATGGCCGTCGAAGCGGCGTGGCGCACGCCGAGCAATCCGCCGGTGCCATGCGCAATCGCGAGATCGCAATTGGGCACTTGTACCTTGGGATGGGCTTCGCCGCGCAACTGCCGAACGGCTTCGAGAATTTTCGTCAGGCCGCCGCGATTGACGGGATGGTTGCTGCACAAACCGCCACCATCAGTGTTGAATGGCAGCTTGCCGACGCCTGAGATGAGATTTCCATCGGAGACGAACTTGCCGCCCTCACCCTTTTTGCAGAAGCCGATGTCTTCGAGTTGCATCAGGACGGTGATCGTGAAGCTGTCATAGATCGAGGCGTATTTGATATCTTTCGGCGTGATGCCAGCCTCTTCGAACGCGCGCGGCCCGGACCACACGCCAGCCGAATAGGTCAAATCGAGATCCTTACCGCCGCGCGGGCCCTTCATCGCTTCGCCGTGACCGATCAGGCGCACGAGCGGTTTCTTCAGGCTCCTGGCGATTTCCGGAGTCGTGACGATGAACGCCCCGCCGCCATCCGAGACGACGCAACAATCCATGCGATGTAGCGGATCGGAAATCATCGGCGAGTTCAGCACGTCCTCGACGGTGACGACATCGCGCAGCATCGCATGCTCGTTGTATTGCGCGTGATGCGACGCCGCGACCTTGATCCAGGCGAGCTGCTCGGAGGTAGTGCCATAATCATGCATATGACGCATCGCGCACATGCCATAGGCGTTGTGCGTGGTCGCGCCGTAAGCCAGTTCGAAATCCATCTCCGCGCCGAAGCCGCGTGGTGCCATCACGGAAGTACGTGGCTTGCCGGCAAGCGTGACCAGAGCGATCGAGCATTTTCCGGCGGCGATCGCCTGCGCGGCATGGCCGAGGTGGATGATGTAGGAGCAGCCGCCGGTCTCGGTTGAATCGACGTGGCGCGGCTTGAGGCCCATGTAATCGACCATCGACCACAGGCCCGGCGAGTCGCCCGCACAGAAATAACCGTCGATGTCCTTGTGCGTCAGCCCGGCATCGTCGAGGGCGCCCTTGGCGACTTCGGCATGTAATTGTGAAAGGGATTTGTCGGGCGCGTGTCGCGTCGGGTGCTCATAGATCCCAGCGATGTAGGCCTTGCCTTTGATACTCAATGCAGCTCTCCGCTGGCGTTATGTTTCTTGCCAGCGATTTTTGGCCTGCCGGGAGGGGCTTGGCAAGCGGATAACGCAAGTAGCGAATTTCACAGAGCGGAATGATTGGCTTCTGACGGCAGGCAAGCCAAGGTCGCGCAATGAAACGAGCGACGGCGAGACCGCTTGAGCATCGTGGTGGGCAAGACGCACGCGATGACGAAGACGTCGCCAGTGCATCGTTGCCCACCTGAAAAAACCTCTACTCCGCCGCCAATTGACGTGGCGCTGGCGGCGGGCTGACGAGATCGGCCGCAAGCTGCGTATAACGCAGTTTGGCCTTCTCGATGGACGCCTCCTTTACCGGGCCATAGCCACGAATGCTGTCCGGCAGCGCAAGCAATTCGACTGCGATGTCATGCGTCTCGACCGACAACAGGCTCAGAACCGTCGCCACGTCCTTCTCATATCCCATGATGAGATCGCGTTCGAGCTTGCGATCGGGACTGCCGCCGAACGGATCGAACGGTGTGCCGCGCAGCGCGCGGAATTTCGCCAGCGTCTTGAATAGCGGCAGCATCCACTCGCCGAACTCGCGCTTGCGCGGACGGCCCATCGCATCCTTACCCGACAACATCGGTGGCGCGAGATTGAAGTTGAACTTGAAGTCGCCTTCGAACTGATCGCGCATCTGCTTTTCGAAATGTCCGTCCGTATAGAGACGCGCGACTTCGTATTCGTCCTTGTAGGCAAGCAGCTTGGCATAATTAATCGCGACCGCACGCGGCAGCGCCTCGCCATAGCCGCCTGAATTCGTAGCCATCCGCACCTGATCGACAAGAGCCTTGTAGCGCTTAGCCAGCTTCTTGTTCTGATAGCCGGTGAGATGCGCCGAGCGATGCGCAATCACCTCATCTAGCGACATCTGATCGAGCGTCTTCGGCACGATCGTCTCGTCCGCGCCCTTGAGCATCGACGCCAATCGCTGCGGATCAGCAGCCGCGAGACGACCCAACTGGAAGGCGAGCTTGTTCATCTTGATCGAGACGGCGTTGAGTTCGATCGCCTGCTCGATCGATTGGCTCGCAACCGGCAACAGACCCTTCTGATAGGCGAAGCCCATCATCATCATATTGGTTGCGATCGAATCGCCAAGCAGACCTTCAGCCGCCTTGGTGAAATCGAGGAACGTCGACTCCTTGCGCAGTGCCGTTTCAAGCACAGTGTTGACGCGCTTGCGCTGGAAATCAAAATCGCGGTTCTGGATGAAATCCGCGATCGGAATGAGATGCGTGTTGATAATGCCGTGGGTTCGCCCGGATTCGCATAGCGAGATCGTCTCTTTAGCAATCGCGACCACTTCGTCGGCAGCGAGCAACAGATCCGCCGTGCCGGTGACGATGCGCGAGCATGTCACCTCCTCGGGCGTCTGCGCGAGACGCACATGGCTCAGCACCGCGCCGCCCTTTTGCGCCAGCCCCGACATGTCGAGGATCATGCTGGCCTTGCCTTCGATGTGCGCGGCCATGCCAAGCAACGCCCCGATCGTTAGCACACCGGTGCCGCCGACGCCACCCACCGCGACGTTATAAGGCTTGTCGAGCGAGGGCCGCGACGCGGGCTCCGGCATCTGCCCTATATCGCCGATCTCGATTGGTGCTTTCCGTTTCAGCTTGCCGCCATCGATCGTGACGAAGGACGGGCAGAAGCCTTTCACGCAGGAATAATCCTTATTGCAGCTCGACTGGTTAATGGCGCGCTTACGACCCATCGCGGTTTCCAGCGGCTCGACCGAGATACAATTCGACTGCACCGAGCAATCGCCACAACCTTCGCAAACGGCGGGATTGATGATGACGCGACGCTGCGGATCCTCCAGCGTGCCACGCTTGCGACGGCGGCGCTTTTCGGCTGCGCAAGTCTGCACGAACACGATCGCCGACGCGCCCTTGATCTCTCGGCATTCGCGCATCACGGCATCGAGCGCATCGCGATGCGCGAGCTTCGTGCCCGGCGCAATGTCGGCAGCCGGATAGGCATCGGGTGTTTCGGAGACGAGATAGATGTCGCGGATGCCCTCGGAATGAAGCTGGAAGGTTATTTGCTGCGGCGATAGATCGCCGTCATGGCGCTGACCGCCCGTCATGGCGACCGCGTCGTTGTAAAGAATCTTGTACGTGATGTTGGCCTTCGACGCGATCGACTGACGGATCGCAAGGCTACCGGAATGGAAGTAGGTGCCGTCGCCCAAATTTGCGAAGATATGTTTCTCATCAGTGAACGGTGCGATGCCGACCCACGTCACGCCCTCGCCGCCCATATGCGTGAACGTCTCGGTCGAGCGGTCCATCCACAACGACATGAAGTGACAGCCGATGCCGGCCAGCGCGCGGCTGCCTTCCGGTACCTTGGTCGACGTATTGTGCGGACAGCCTGAACAGAAATACGGCGTGCGCGTCACGGGCGCGACCGCCTGCATCTGCGATGCCTGCCGACCGTTAAACCAGTCGGCCTTGGCGCGCAGCATCTCGGCCACTTCGGGATTTAGGTTGAGACGCAGAAGCCGTTCGGTGAGCGACGTCGCAACCATCGCGACGCTCAGTTCCTGTGCGAAAGGCAGGAAGCGCTTATCGTGATCGTCCATCTTGCCGATGATGCGCGGGCGCACATCGTCACGCCAGTTAAACAACTCCTGCTTGACCTGATTTTCGACGATCTCGCGACGCTCTTCGACGATAAAAATCTCTTCGAGCCCGACTGCGAATTGCCGTACGCCGTCCGGCTCCAGCGGCCACGGCATGCCGATCTTATAAAGCCGCAGACCGATTTTCGCAGCGACCTCTTCGGTGACGCCGAGTTCGCGCAGCGCCTGCCGCACATCCTCATAACTCTTGCCGGACGCCATGATCCCGAAGCGCGCATTCGGCGAGTCCATCGTGACGCGATTGACCTTGTTGGCGCGCGCGAATGCAACCGCTGCGAAGCCCTTATAGTCTTGCAATCGGGTGTCCTGATCGTAGCGATCATCCGGCCAGCGCAGGTTCAATCCGCCTTGCGGCATCTCGAAATCGGTCGGTATCACGAACTGCTTCATCTCGTCGGCAAGGTCGATCTCGGCCGTCGTCTCAACAGTTTCCGTAATCACTTTCATGCCGACCCAGCAACCGGAATAGCGCGACATCGCGATACCTAACAGACCCATCTCGATGATCTCGTGGATCGAGGACGGGTAAAGGTAAGGCATGAGCGCCGCCATGAAAGCGTG
This sequence comes from Tardiphaga sp., assembly GCA_043739005.1. Taxonomy (GTDB): domain Bacteria; phylum Pseudomonadota; class Alphaproteobacteria; order Rhizobiales; family Xanthobacteraceae; genus Tardiphaga. Next base: position 27,406 of record JAYUEY010000151.1, on the reverse strand, counting down.
GTCGGACTGATGCGGGACCGTCGAGGATTTGGCGCCGTGGTCGTCGCCGGCGAGACATAGCACGCCGCCCTTTGCAGCGGAGCCGGCCGCATTGCCGTGGCGGAAAACGTCACCGCAGCGATCGACGCCGGGGCCTTTGCCGTACCAGATGCCGACGATCCCATCATGCCGCGCGCCGGGCGAGAGGTTGAGTTGCTGGGTGCCCCAGATCGCGGTGGCTGCAAGATCCTCGTTCACGCCGGGTTGGAATTTGACGTTGTATTGGTCAAGATGAGTGCGCGCCGCCATCAATTGCTGATCGTAGCCGCCGAGCGGCGACCCGCGGTAGCCGGTGACGAAGCCTGCGGTGTTGAGGCCTGCGGCGCGATCGCGCCGAATCTGCGCCATTGGCAGGCGCACAAGCGCCTGTATGCCCGTCATGAAAACGTGGCCGGTTTCTTGCGTGTATTTCTGATCAAGACTGATCAGACCCTGATTGATACCCATGTCGCCCTCGCCGCCCTCGCCGAACCTATATGGACGCGCCGCCGTTATTCAGGGCGCTGACTCGTTAGAACCAGTCTAGGCCGCTTTTCGAGCACCGCGAAATGGCAAATTCCGCAATGGTGCCGCGCGCTTATAAAACGCAACGTCGTATCAGCAGGTGAACTTGGCCATGCGGCTTGTGTCGCGCCGATGCCGTCTGAACGACAGAAAATTACTTGGAACGGGTCTCGGGGAAAATCTCACCCACCACACGAATCAAGTCAGCCTCACGGAATGGCTTGCGCAAATAGGCGCGATAGCCCCGCGCGCGCTCATGCAGAGCGCTTTCCAGCAGCGACGTCATCACAACCACTGGAATGTCCTTGAGCTTCGGGTTGGCTTGCATCGCAGCAATCAGCCCGGCACCGTCAAGAAACGGCATCATGAAATCGGTCAACACCAAATGCGGTGTTTCCCGCGCCAGAATGTCGAGCGCCTCCTGACCGTTGCCGGCTGTCAACACGTTGAAAGCGTGTTCGCTGAGCAGCACTTCGAGCCAATCTGCGATGGCCCACTCGTCTTCGACGATAAGGATCGTTCGCACGCTCAGGGCCCAGTCAGTTTGCGGTCGCCGGATGGAGACGGTTGCGGCCCCTGACTCGAAATATCTTGCAGGATTTGCTCCGCTTTGGTGGAATCTTTGTCGAGCACAATGCCGCCGGCGACAATGTCAAAACGCCGCATCCGCAGATCGGTTTGGCGGTCGCGCGATTTCAGAATTGTCAACAAGCGATGGTTTTCCGACCGCAAAGCCGCAAGGTGCAGCGCGATGATGTTTTCCGCGACCGCAGACAGGCCGGTCTGGTTGACGCCTGCCAATGGCTGCCCTGGCGTCATCCCGGCGTGATCGGTCTCGACGGTAGCAAGCGTGGCCACGCCCCGCGCCCGCAACTCATTGCACAGTGCCGACAAGAAAGAGCCGACGCGCGACTTGTCGTCGGTTAGTTTTGAGAAACCTTCGATGCCATCAATCACGAGGCGTCTGATTCCCCGCGCCTTGATCGCATCAAGAAGTTCGGTTGCCACCTCATCAAGAATGGCTTCCGTCTGCGGCCGCCACATCAGGCTGATCGTCGCCAACCGATCCGATAGCGGCAATTTCAGCGCATCGGCTTTGACCTTCAGCGCCATCGGATTTTCATGGAAGCCGAACAGCATCGCCGGCTGATGCACCGGACCGCCGGTCAGAAATTGCAAGCCGGCGGTCGTCTTGCCGCTACCGGACGGCCCCAGGACCACTGTCACGGAATGGGTATCCACACCGCCACGGCCAAGCATGTCGTCGATGCCGGGAATGCCGGTCGTGACCTCAGGTCCGTCGGCCGAATCCCATATGCTCGGGACTTCGAGCAGCGCCTCGATCCGCGGATAGATTTTATGCCCGCTCGCGGTAATCCGATAGGAATGCCGGCCGCTCATAAACCAGCTACCGCGCAGCTTATGGACCTGGAGATCGCGTTCGGTGCGACGGCCATGTTCAGAGGACTGCAATTCAATCACGCCATCGACCATCGTGTGTTCCGGCGAAAACTCCGGCCCGTTGAAGGCACTGGTCAGCAAGAACATCGTGCAGTTCGAAAAAGCGGCCTGCGTCTGCAATTCGTGTATGAATTTTTTCAATTCGAGGTTGGATTTGGCCTTCTCGTGCAGCGTAATCAGCCCATCAAGGACAAGGATGCTCGTTTTCCGAGTGCGAACCTCGCGGCGGACGACATCGAGCAGACCGCGCAGGCCATCGTCCTCCAGCATTTTGAAGGCACCGACATAGGACATGCGATCGGGAATCGCGGCTTCGTCAAAGAACTCCAGCCTCCGCATATGGCCCATCATGCGGGCATGGCTTTCAGCCAGTAGCGTCACATAGAGGGCATTCTTTCCGGTTGCAGCCTGCGCAAAACAAATCTGGTTGCCGAGGATCGTCTTGCCGGCTCCGGGTGCACCCTGGATGATATAGATGCCGCCTTCGAACACACCGCCGCCGAGTATCGTATCGAGACCGGGTATGCCGGTCGAAATACGATCGCTGTCGTTACTCATTCCCGGATCGTCCTTTATTCATGTCGTCTTGCGCGCAAAGCAATATCAGGAGTGTTCCGGCGGCCTCTTACACGGGAGCGCGAGATACTTAAAGTCTGGTGGTCAAAAAAGTTCCGTCCTACCCGCGCCTTTCTGCAGCGCATCGAATTTGATGTTTGCCCCGTAATCAGAACGGAGCTGCAGACCCTCAATTGGCCCTTCACAAGGCAATAAAAATGGAAGGACAATTGATGACGCTTATCAGCTCGCATTTTGTCGACGTTCAGCACGCCATATCCGAACTGCTTTACGGTTAATCGATCTCAATTAGGGTGGTGGCGCCTTTGCAATCAAGTGAACCGAATTCACGATGCGGCGCGGCCCGTTGCGATAGCCACTTCTCGTTGTTCTCTACGTCAGTCGTTGCCCGCGAACATTCCATTAATATCGGCAAATGGAATCGCATCTGCTAATCCGCCGAACGTGCCCTGCTCGGCAATCTCACGCGATGCCTTTATGAACCCGCCCCATGCGACTCGTGCCAATGCGCCGCCAACACTGATGCGGCGCACGCCGAGGTCGGCCATGATCTGTACCGAGGAACCGGCACTGCCAATCAGCATATTGATCGGCTTGGGGTGCAGTGCTTTCACGACGGCGGAAATCTCGGATTTTGTTTTGATACCCGGCGCATAAAGACAATCCGCGCCTGCATCCGAATAGGCCTGAAGCCGCGCAATGACCAACCCTAGATCGGGGCGTCCGACAAGAAATCCCTCGCATCGTCCGACCAGAATGACATTGCTGCTGTCCTTGTCGATCGCCGCGCGCGCGGCCTTGATACGCGCCACAGCATCGGCTTCGTCGAACAAAGGTCGCGACGCATCTCTCGTCGAATCCTCGATCGACAGCCCGGCCACGCCTGTTGCGACAGCTCGCGTGACATTGATGCCGACCCCTTCGGGGCTGTCCGAAAATCCCGATTCGAAATCGGCGTTCAGCGGCAAATCTGTTGCGCTGCAAAGCGTCGTCAGATGGTCGATCACATCATCGACGCCGACGCCGTTGTCCGGCCGTCCTGTGGACCACGCATAGCCTGAACTGGTCGACGCCAGGGCCTTAAAACCGAGATGCTGCAACAGCCGCGCGCTGCCGATATCCCATGGATTGGGAAGCACAAAACAGCCACTCTCATGCAATTTACGAAACGACTCGCGCTTCTGCTTTGTTGAAACAGCCATAGATGCTCCCATTTTTTTGAGGGTAAGCGAATTTTGCGCGTAGGTCTCAAACATCTCGCGTTTGAACGGATCGATCGGGTCGCAAATGAAGACTGTGACAGTTATCACAATCACCTCGGCTGTTAACGACGTCGGAGCCGAAGATGTTTCGGCCGTGGTCAAAATATTGCGCCATCGCGTTTTCGCTATCCGCAGAACGTGATGACAGACGGGTTTACATCGCGGCCGGCCGGCGTCACACACCGCCCCTTACGGAGACCGATCATGAAACATCAAATTCTCGCCGCGTTCCTGACGATCGTTACGACAACGTCGGCTGTCGCCGCAGACGCGGAAACCACGCTGCAGAACTCACGCGAATCGGGCATCGCGCAAGGGCGCGAGTTGGGCATCGCGCAAGGGCGCGAGCCCTATGGAATTGGTCTCGAAGGTTTCGCCTACCCTTACCCCGTCGCGATGCTGCCGCTGGTCAATGACGGCGAGCAGGTGCGGATGGCCTATATGGATGTTGCTTCGCCAAAGCCGAACGGCCGAACGGTCGTTTTGCTACACGGCAGGAATTTCCCGTCGAGCTATTGGGCTCGCACCATCGGCACGCTAAACGATGCCGGCTATCGCGTCGTCGTGCCGGACCAGATCGGCTTCGGCAAATCATCAAAGCCGTCTGGCGATCTGCATTTCGATACGTTGGCGCGCAACACCATCGCGTTACTGGATTATCTTGGCATCGCCAAAGCCGACGTTGTCGCGCATTCGCTCGGCGGCATGCTGGGAGTGCGGATCGCGCGTGCTTATCCCGACCGCGTCGATCACCTTTTATTGGCTGCGCCGATCGGGCTGGAAGATTATCGCCAATATGTGCCACCGACGCCGACCGAGATTATTCTTGCAAACGAAGACAAGCTCACTGCCGACAGCTATCGCAAGCAGCTTGAAACAAATTATTCGCCCAAGATCTCGCCGGACGCGATCACGCCGTTCATCGATGCGCGCTTTAACATCAAGGGCGCTGCCGATTATCCGCGCTGGCTTGAGGCCTTCGTCGCCTCGGCGCAGTTGATTTATCGCGAACCCGTGGTCCATGAAATCCCGCTCATTACCCAACCGACCTTGTTCGTCATGGGCGCAGACGACCACAACGCGCCGGGCAAGCCGAACGCACCCGAAGCACTTCGGCCGAAGATGGGCCAGAACGCCGAGCTTGCGAAGGCGTTGGCTTTAAAAATGCCGAACGCAAAGGCCGAAGTCATTCCAGATGCCGGGCATCTGGTGATGCTCGACGCCGAGCCGAAATTCAACGAGTTGATGCTGGGGTTTCTCGCGTTGAAGTAGTCTGACACGCAGCTGTCATCAGATCATGTATGGTGACCGGATTGGCGCAGTCCGGGGACCACTATGACGACCATCGCACGCATCCTGAAATTATCGCTCGCCGCAATCACGCTTCTGAGCGCGACGGCCCACGCGGCCGAACCGCAGCTCGGTCCCCGGCCCTTTTACCTTGTCAGCAAGATGAAAGACGGTCCGCTCAAGGATCAGCTCAGCCAGTGCAACGGCCCGTTCCGCAAGACAGACTTTTCGATCGCGCATCGCGGGGCTCCGCTGATGTTTCCCGAACATTCGAAAGAATCCTACGAGGCCGCCGCACAGATGGGCGCGGGCGTGATCGAATGCGACGTGACGTTCACCAAAGATCGCCAGTTGGTGTGCCGACATTCGCAATGCGACCTCCACACCACGACGAATATCCTGTCCGTCCCCGCACTGGCAGCGAAATGCACACAACCTTTCATGCCGGCCGATCCCGCGACCGGCAAGAAGGCCTCAGCGAAATGTTGCACCAGCGATATCTCGCTTGCCGAGTTTAAGACACTGATAGCGAAGATGGATGCTTTCAATCCGAATGCGACCACTGTTGCAGAGTATCAAAACGGCACGCCGCGCTGGCGCACCGATCTCTACGCGGCGTCGGGCACGGTCATGACCCACGCCGAGAGCATCGCGCTTATCAAAAGCCTTGGCGCGAAATTCACGCCGGAGCTGAAAGCGCCTGAGGTGCCGATGCCATTCGACGGCGACTACACGCAGGCCAAATATGCGACGCAAATGCTCGACGATTATCGCACCGCAGGCATTGCGGCCTCCGACGTGTTCGCGCAAAGTTTCAGCTATGACGACATTCTGTTCTGGCTGAAGACCGCACCGGATTTCGCAAAACAGGCTGTCTATCTCGATGGCCGCTACGAGACACCCGGCTTCGATCATACCAAGCCGGAGACATGGAAGCCGTCGATGACCGAGATCAAGGCCGCCGGCGGCAATATCCTGGCGCCGCCGATCTATATGATGCTGGCGCTCAACGATCAGAAACAGATCGTTGCATCGGACTACGCCAAGGCTGCGAAAGCCGCCGGCCTCGATCTGATCGCGTGGTCGCTGGAGCGCGACGGCCCGCTCGACAAGGGCGGCGGCTTCTACCATCGCTCGGTCAAGGCTGCGATCGACCGTGACGGCGATGCGCTGACTGTGCTCGACGTGCTGGCTAAGCAGGTCGGCGTGCGCGGCGTGTTTTCGGACTGGCCCGCGACGACGACCTTTTATGCGAGTTGCATGGGCATCAAGTAATTATTCCGGCTTGATGCCTGCCTGTTGCACGACATCATGCCAGCGCTTCACTTCGGCCGAAACAAATCGACCGAACTCCGCGCCTTGCAGCGTGGGGATCGGTGAGCCATTTTTCGCCCACGCTTCTTTCAGCTCGGGCGAATCCAGCGCCTTGCGGATTTCGGCTTTCATCTTGTCGACGATGTCGGGCGGAGTGCCCTTCGGTGCGAACATCGCATACCAGGTCGAGACCTCGTAGCCCATAAGACCACCCTCCTCCGCTGTCGGAACGTTCGGGATCGCAGCCGATCGCGCAGGTGATGCAACGGCCAACGCGCGCAGCGCCCCGCCCTGAATCTGATTGGCCGACGAGCCCAGACCGTCGAACGCGACCTGCAGATGGCCGGCAATGAGATCCTGCATCATCGGTCCCGCGCCGCGATACGGCACATGGTTCATTTTAGTGCCGGCAAGAATGTTGAACAGTTCGCCCGCAAGATGATGCGTGGTGCCGCGACCGGCCGAAGCGAAATTGACCTTGCCCGGGTTGGCCTTCAGATAGGCAATGAATTCGGCCAGTGTTTTTGCGTCGACCTTGGCCGGATTGACGACGACAACCTGTGGCGGCGACGCAATCAGCGCCACCGGGATGAAGTCTTTCTCAATGTCGTAATCGAGCTTGAGATAGATCGACGGCGCAATCGCGTGGTGGGCCGCACCCATGAAAAAGTTATAGCCGTTCGGCTCGGCTTTCGACGCCGCACTGGCACCGAGCGTGCCGCCCGCGCCGCCGCGATTATCGATCAGTACGCGGTTGTTCAGTTGCTTGTCGAGTTGCGCCGCCAGCGGCCGCGCGAAGGCATCCGTGCCGCCACCGGCCGGGAATGGCACGATCACCGAGATCGGCCGCTGTGGCCAGCTTTGCGCTGCGACAGGCGTCGCAAATGCTGCAAGACTCATCGCGCAGAGCGAGAACGTCGTGTGAATGTTGGTCATGCGGCTGCGTCGAGACCAAATGCCCATCATACGTTTCCCCACCAACTTTATATCGAGGTGTTTGACCCCGTTTGATTGCGATTAGCACATCATGAACGTGAGTTGGCAAGTTGGGCTTTTGTCGCGGGCATGCGCGCGTCCGGACACCTCGTTGGCGCAGCCCGACCATCCCGCAGCGGCCGCAAAGGCCGACGCGCGCAGAAGTACGCGGCGGGCGAAGAGATGTATCAGGGGACGACTATGCGAATCTCCATCCCGAACTGAGTTGGAGAAACGTGTGACGCCTCAAGACCGTTTCACGAAACACCCTGCTGCGCCAATACGACGCACGCATTCTGCTCTCGAGCGGATCGCGCTGCGCCATCCAGCCGCCAAGTCAGTCTTACAACGGCAAATTGTCATGCTTCTTCATCGGCATTTCGACATGCTTGTCTTTCAACATCGCCAGCGCGCGGGCGATACGGCGGCGCGTCGAGTGCGGCATGATGACGTCATCGATATAGCCGCGCTCGGCCGCTACGAACGGCGATAGGAAGCGATCTTCGTATTCCTTGGTGCGTGCGGCGATCTTCTCGGCGTCACCGGTGTCGCTACGGAAGATGATCTCGACCGCGCCCTTGGCGCCCATCACGGCGATCTGCGCTGTCGGCCAAGCGTAATTCAAATCAGCGCCAATTTCCTTCGATGCCATGACGTCGAACGCGCCGCCATAGGCTTTGCGCGTGATGACTGTCACAAGCGGCACGGTGCATTGCGAATAGGCGAACAACAATTTCGCGCCGTGCTTGATGAGGCCACCATATTCCTGCGCCGTGCCCGGCAGGAATCCCGGCACGTCGACAAAAGTGACGATCGGAATATTGAACGCATCACAGAACCGCACGAAGCGTGCAGCCTTGCGTGACGCATCGGAGTCCAGCACGCCGGCCAGAACCATCGGCTGGTTGGCGACAAAGCCCACTGTGCGCCCGGCGATGCGGCCGAAGCACGTCACAATATTCTTTGCGAAGGTTTCGGAAATCTCGAAGAAGTCGCCCTCGTCCACGACCTTGGAAATCAATTCCTTCATATCGTAGGGCTTGTTTGGATTGTCGGGAATGAGCGTGTCGAGAGACATGTCCACGCGCTCGATGTCGTCGAAGGACGGCCATTCTGGAACGCCCGACGTGTTGTTCGCCGGCAGGAAATCGATCAGACGGCGCATCTGTAAAAGCGTCTCGACATCATTATCATATGCGCCGTCGGCGATCGACGACTTCGTCGCATGCACGCTCGCGCCGCCGAGTTCTTCCGCCGTGACGACCTCGTTGGTGACCGTTTTCACGACGTCGGGACCGGTCACGAACATGTAGCTGGTGTTCTTCACCATGAAAATGAAGTCGGTCATCGCCGGCGAATAGACGTCGCCGCCCGCGCATGGCCCCATGATGACGCTAATTTGCGGGATGACGCCCGATGCCTGCACGTTGCGGCGGAAGACGTAGGAGTAACCCGCGAGTGCGGCGACGCCTTCCTGAATGCGCGCACCGCCGGCATCATACAAGCCGATGATCGGCGCACGCGCCTTCATCGCCATGTCCTGCAGCTTTGTGATCTTCAGCGCATGCGTCTCGGACAACGAGCCACCGAACACAGTGAAGTCTTTCGCGAACACAAAGGTCTTCCGGCCGTTGACGGTGCCCCAGCCGGTGACGACACCGTCGCCCGGCACCTTGTTTTTCTCCATCCCGAACTCGACCGAGCGGTGCTCGACGAACATGTCCAATTCCTCGAAAGACTCCTTGTCGAGCAGCAGGTCGATGCGCTCGCGCGCAGTCAGCTTGCCGCGCGCATGCTGCGCCGCGATGCGCTTTTCGCCGCCGCCGAGTTTGGCCGCAGCGCGGCGGTCTTCAAGGGTGTCGAGGATGTCTTTCATAGGGAATTCGTCCGTTTCTTAAGCCGCAAGGCGGTCATTTGCCTTGTTCTAGCACGGCAAATTCCGGGCGGGAAACCTTGAAAACGGCTTGGTCAGATCGCGCCGATATCCATGAGGCATTGCTGCGTCACGACCATCCGTGCCGGAATATGGCGCGGTTCGTTGCAATCCATGTTCATTGCAAAAACGGTCTGCATCAGGTCATTTCCTTGTCCCTTCTCGGCCCAGCCGACCACCCAGCCCAGCGACGGCTTGCCGATTTCAGCCCCGAGCAGTCCCGTCTTCGCGCGGATGATGCTGTCGCCAACCTTCACGACAGGAAGAATATCGCGCACCAGATCCTGACTGCGCTTGGAGATCGGCAACACGCCGCGCCGCAGCCGGTCGACGAAATCGATCTGCTGGATCGGATCGATCCGCAAGTCGCCGGTGAGCCAGAACTGATCGATGCCGCCGCCGATATTCCGGTTGCCATATTCAAACAGATTGACGAATTTCTGCATACGCTCCTGACCGATGCGGCGCGCGATTTCTTGATAAACCGGAACTGCGGAGACGGCGATCGCGGAGCGCATCGTATGATCTTTATTCCAGGCTGCGATGTCACGGGTGATACCATCCCATTTGAAAACGTCCTTGTCGGGATCGGCGACGACGCCCGTCTCCAGCGCGATCAGTGAATTTGGAATCTTGAAAGTCGAAGCCGGCAGCTTCTCCTCGCCCGAGCGGGTCTTGTCGCTGCCGATGATGAGGTAATCCACGGTCTTGTAGCCGACGAAGGTGCCCGAGGTCCCGATATCCGTGAAGCGCTTCATGAGCGCGTCGCGAATTTCGCTGCGCTGGGGGGCCACCTCGGCGCGGGCGCGCATGGGCAGCATCATGGTGGAAGCCAAAAGTGTCAGCGCGTGGCGGCGATCGATCATGATAACAACCTGCCCGGCTTTTTGGGTGAAACGATGGCGTTTAACGTTTGGATAATTTCATCACGAACACCAAAACCTCCGCGACCGCCCGATACAATTCCTCGGGGATTTCGTCGCCGAGATCGATGCTGGACAGCGCTCCGGCCAGAACCTCATTCTCCTCGATCGGCACATCATGCGCCTTCGCGACTTCGATAATCTTCGCCCCGATCGCACCGCGTCCCTTGGCAACGACGCGCGGCGCACCACTGCGATCATATTGCAGGGCGACAGCAAGTTGATTGGCTGTGTCAGTCATGATGCACGATTCAGGAAATGACCCGCCGACGGACCCTTCGCGCGGATCGGCGCGCCATCGGCGATGACGATCTCACCAGCTTTCAGGTCGGCGCGGTCGAGCGACGCGCCGAGGTGAAAGGCATTGGCGCGCAACTGCATCGCGGTCGCAGGCCGCTCCGCCCACATCTTCACTGAGGTCGTGTCGCCGCTGAATGAAATCAGCGCATGAACCGGACCGGCCGGCTCGATGTCGAGCGAGAATTGTGCGCGCCAGACGCGCTGCGCGGGATCGCTCTCGCTGGCAGAGCCGTCACGCGAGATCGCAAATTGTGCCATCGCCGTGCCCTGCGGCGTGACGAAGGGAATCTCGAAATTCCAGCGCGGCTGCAGCGTTTCATTGCGCGGCCCGGCGATCTGATCCGGCAGCGACGCGACCTGCAGCAAGGTCTGCCGCGCCAACGCGCCGTCCGTATCCGCGATCAATTGATGGACGATGGTGAGGGAGTCTGCGTCCGGCGCAAGGCTCGGCGATGCAACGGATTGCGCCGCAGGTAAGCCATCGCGAAACGGCGGTGGTGTTGTGAGGTGGCGCGACAACTGAGGTGTTTCGTCTGGCAACCCCCGCGACGCATTCGGCGCTTGCTGTGTCGCCACAAGAGACTTCGCAATCGCGATCGGATCCGCCCGCGCGTCCTCGGCGACGGCAACAGCAACACCAACAGGTAGCAAGGTCGTCTTGCCAGCCTCGCTCGGCGCGGGCGTCGCTGTCACGACAACCCCACTCGATTTTGCGATCGCCCCGATTTGTGGAGACGTCGCGGGTGGTACGATAACTGGTTTTGCAGTCGCGCGTGCATCGGACGTTACGGGACCAAGCCATGTCGCGAGCGCCTGTCGCAATACGGTCAGCGCTGCTTTCAAGTCCGGCGGACTTGCCGGAGATAACGGCGTTGTCTTCGCAAGCGACGCTTCGAGCACCAGGCCCGACGACGCCAGCGCCGCCTTGATGTCGGGACCGGTCAAGACGCGGTCAGACGGCTGGCGCAGACCGAGCAACTGCACAGCCGCAACGAAGACCGGTTGCGGAAGGCTACCAGACGTCACCGCTGACGTCAGATTGGCAAATAGCGGCGACAGTCCCGTCTGCTTCGTCACGGCAGCCTGGGCCGCGACAGCGACGGATTTCGTTTCGGCGGGCGACAAAGCGGGACGAACATCAACCTGCTCCGGCAATTTCGGCGCGAGCGGAATGTCGTCGGTGACAACCGCATTGCCGCGCGATGCACTCGCCGTGTCCAGCGCAACAGGCGCGAGGCTGACGCCGTCTTTTGTTTGCTTGACGGCAAGCTGGACGCTCTGCCCGACCTGTAACGGCACAGAGGTGGCAACATCGAGCGTGAGATTTTGAATCGCGATGCGCACCAGATTGGCATCGAGCAATTTCAGCACCTGCGCCGTCACTACGGTGCCCGGCTGCAAGGCAACATCGAGCGTCGCCGCCTGCGCGGCAATCGCCGGAGTTATCGGTGAAATGGAAAGTGTCATGCGGCAACGCTAATCCAGCGTCGTAAACCTTTTGTTAACTCGACTGATCCGAAAGTTTTTTCATGGCCGCAATGACAGCCGCCGCCGCGCGAAAATCAATGTCTTTCGCCGCGCGCCGCGCCGCGACCTCTTCGTCCACGCCCCAATGCTCGATATTCCAGTCGTCATCGACATGCGCCGCGGTCCAGACCTGATCGGCATCGCGGGCGCCATGATACAGCGCGAGCGCCAGTACCGCCGATCCGGTGATCGTCGTGACGATATGCACGGCAGCGACAGACCAAGGCTCACGTGGCAACGCGTTGCGCGCGGCGGACAACGCCTGCTGCGATTGCGTGGCGTGGATAATCCCTTCCGCCAAAATGAAGCGCGCGCCGAACGTTTCAGCCGCCCAGAACAACACGCCGTCCCAGGCCTGCGCCTCACGTGACACGAGTTCTTGCGGATGACCAGCGCGATAACACAACAGATCAGACTCGAAATACTTGCCGATGTCGTCGCGTACCTCGTCGACGCGATCGACAACGCCGTCGATCACGCTGTTGGCGAGCCGCGTCATCGGCATCGTCATCGGATCGATGATTTCAACTTGCGCATTCCATTCGGCCGCAATCGTCTTGGCGATAAAGCGTGACGGCGTGCTGACAATCTTGCGCGACGGCGTCTTGATCGATTTGCCGTCGAGCAAGATCGCGAAACCGCCATCGACCTCGCCAACGCTAGCTTGGGCGTAAAATTTCTTGCGCTGGACCGTGCGCGTCGATTGCCGCACGGCTTCTAACGGATCGAGTCCCGATTTACCGGCGACCTCATCGAACAATTCACGCATCGCTACACAGGCTCACAGTTTTAGCTTTTTCAGATTGAACCGATCGAAAAACGAATCTTATCTTGATAGCCATTTTCGACACTCTGAGTGCTTCAATTCGGTCCATTTCTGAAAAGCTTTAGTTGGCACATGCGCGCGCATAAGACGCACGCTCGCTGGTGTTGAGGCGCGCCGCCGTCGCGTCACTCTGGCAATCATTGAAACGCGAGTTGAACGAACGGCGATCGACCCGGGGGGCCGGTACGGGGGATGGCGGGGCATCCAATTTCGGGACGACGGGCACGGCCATGCTGGGTGGTGGAGGCGGCGGCGGCTGCGGCACCGGCGGTACGGGATTGCTGACTTGCGGGACGATCTGCGCGGACGCTGCGGCTACACCGATCGCAAGAACCATCGTGACGGCAAGGGCCATAAACAACTGTTTCATCATGGCTGTCATATCGTCTCCAGTCCGGCCGATCTCAAGAACTAACGCCTCACGATATAATCCGCCACGGGCCTTCGCCGTTCCCAGCCTTCGCGCTGCAATTCGGGCCGATCCGTCTCCGTTTGCGGATAGCCGATGCAGAGATAGCCGATCAGCCGCCAATCGGCCGGCACGTCGAGCGCTGCGCAAACAATTTCGGGATCAAGGATCGATACCCAACCGAGCCCGATGCCGTCCGCGCGTGCCGCAAGCCAAAGCGTTGCAATCGCGCCGACCACGGAATAATCGGCCATCTCCGGCATGGTCCGGCGGCCGAGACCATGACCGACATCAGTGGCGCGATCAGCGAACACCGCGAGGTGACACGGTGCGTCGCTCAGCCCCGCGAGCTTGAGCCTGGCATAACGCGATGCAAGGTCGTCGGCATAGGAAACAAGCGCGTCGGCGTTGCAGGCCTCAAAGCTGTCGCGGACTTGTTGTCGTCGCTGCTCGTCATCGACGATCACGAAGCGCCAAGGTTGACTGAGACCGACCGACGGCGCGAGGCATGCAACTTCGATCAGATGTTCGAGCGTCCCGGCCGGCAGTGGGTCGCGGCGAAAATGCCGGATATCGCGACGCCACGCGAACAGATCGTGCAGCGCGTTGCGAAAACCCTCGTCGAAATCAGGCGCGCGTAAAGCGGTCATTCTTCCGGCGCGTTGTCGATCGGATCGAAACGATCGCCTTCCAGCGCCAGCAGATTCCATGACTGCTGCATATGCGGCGGCAAGGGTGCCGTCGCATCGATGACGCCGCCGCGCGGATGCGGGATGACGATGCGGCGCGCCAGCAGATGCAGGCGCTTCTGCAAGCCGCCGGGCAGCTCCCAGTTTTCCTTGTTGAAATATTTCGGATCGCCGATGATGGCGTGGCCGATATGCGCCATGTGCGCGCGCAATTGATGCGTTCGCCCCGTCACCGGCTTGAGCGACACCCAGGCCAGTTTCTGCGCCGAGGTTTCGACCACCGCGTAATAAGTGACGGCATGGCTCGCACCTTCATCACCATGCTTGGCGACGACCATGATGGTGTCGTCTTCGCTTTCTTCCTTGGCCAGATAGGTCGAGATGCGGCCCTGCTTCGGCTTCGGCACGCCGGCGACCAGCGCCCAATAGACCTTACGCGCCGAGCGATCGCGAAACGAACCGGTCAGTTTCGTCGCCGCAAAGCGCGTCTTGGCGATCAGGAGACAGCCCGATGTCTCCTTGTCGAGGCGATGCACCAGGCGCGGCTTCTGGCCCTTCGCGTCGCGCATCACTTCGAGCATCATATCGACATGCCGCGTGGTGCCAGACCCGCCCTGCACGGCCAGACCCGCCGGCTTGTTGAGCACCATGACGTCGGCGTCTTCATAGATCGTCATGTCTTTCAGTTGCTGTAGTGTCTTCTGCGCGCCTTCGGTCAACTCGCCCGCGACTTTCGGCGCATCGAGTTTTAGTGGTGGAATGCGGACGCTCTGGCCTTCTTCGAGGCGATCTTTGGAATCCGCGCGCTTACCGTTGATGCGCAACTCGCCTTTGCGGACGATGCGCTGAATGTGGGAAAACGACAAACCCGGAAAACGATGTTCGAGAAAGCGATCGACGCGCATATTGTTTTCGTCCGGCGTGACGATCACGGTCTGCACGCTGGTCGGCAATGGCGGCGGCTCGGCAACCACCTTCGGCGGTTCGGGCACGAAGACTGGCCTTGGTTCGGAACGCGGCGCGCGCGTCGCGGCCGACGGACGCTTCGATGTGTGACGGCTCGGTCGAAACCCTTCGACCGCAGGACGTTCACTGCGCTCAGGACGCTCCGATCGGGTTCGCTCCGGGCGGCTCGATGCACTGCGTTCGGGACGCTCAGATCGGGCGCGTTCCGGGCGATCACTCCGAGGTCGTTCGTTGCGGGACGCGACAGCGCGCTCACCACGCGGCGCGCGCTCGTCGCGGCCGGCATCGCGCCGAGAATCTCTTGAAGACTCTCTTGAAGGCTCTCTTGAATCGTCTCTTGAGGCAGGTTTTGCGGCAGCTCTTGGAGCCTTGTTCTTCGCGCGCGGGCGCTTGGCACGATCAGGCGCGCCGCGCTTGGCGAGAGGTTTCTTGTCGCGACGGCTCATAGCAAAGGCTCCAGGGGATGCGTGGCCTTAGCGCATAAAGCAGCGGGGGTCACGATCAAACAGGCGGAAATGATCTCGCGGCTCGTGTGAGCCCGAGTTGTGCAACGTCCCGCCCCGATTGGAGGGCGGCGGCGCGCCGGGAGGCGCAAGATAGACTTGATCGCGAACCGGAACGCCGGTTCGCGCCGCCTTCCGGCGCGCCGATCGCAGACAGGCTTGCGCCGTCCGCGACGTTCCACGGCGATTTTGGGCCTTGGGGCTATGCTTCCGGGCGCGCGCGATCCTCGGCCCGCGGGTTACGCGCGGCCTCCGATCCATCCCGGCAGGTTTCCCCGCCGTTCGCCCGCTCCCGTCCAGCCATTGAAGGCAGAGACCCGTAGTGGCCCCGGACAGCGACCCAAGGCCTCCCGAGTGCGCAGGGCACGACCCCCACGCCCGCAGGCGCCGTATCGCGATCCGCTGTACGACGTCTCATGAAACGCCCTCCGCGATCGCAACGACGGTGGGTATATAGTCTTATAGGAATGTTGTCAAGGCGCGGGAGGCTGTCATTCCGGGGCGGGCGAACGTCGACAAGATTGCGCTCTTGCGCCAATCTTGTCGACGCACGCCCGAGCCCGGAATCCATAACCCCTGCTTTCGTGATGGCCTACTACGTCTATCTTCTTGCCAGCAGAAAACACGGTACGCTGTACCTTGGCGTAACGCGCGACATCGTCCGCCGCGCCTACGAGCATCGGACCAAAGCTGTCGATGGCTTCACATCCCGTTATGGGGTGGACAAACTGGTATGGTTTGAAATCTACGATGACATCGTGACCGCCATCGCTCGCGAAAAAGAAATTAAGAAGTGGCGACGGGACTGGAAAATAAATTTGATCGAAGACCAAAATCCAGATTGGACTGATCTGTATCCCGACATTTCAAATTGACACAGGGCTTATGGATTCCGGGCCTGCGTTATTTGATCGCTCACGCGATCAGATAACGCATCCCGGAATGACAGCGCCCTACATCTTCTCCCGCCGCAGCTTCGTCCAATAATCCAGCCGCTTCCTGATCTCGCGCTCGAAACCGCGATCGGGCGGATCGTAAAATTGTTGGCGGCCCATCGCTTCGGGGAAGTAGTCCTGCCCGGAAAAACCCTCCGGCGTATCGTGGTCATATTGATAGCCGCCGCCATAGCCTTCGGACTTCATCAGCTTGGTCGGCGAATTCAGAATGTGCTTCGGCGGCAGCAGCGAGCCGCCCTCCTTTGCCGCACGCATCGCGGATTTATAGGCCGTGTAAGCGGCGTTGGATTTCGGCGCGGTCGCGATATAGATGACGGCTTGCGCGATGGCGAGTTCGCCCTCCGGCGAGCCTAGAAAATCATAGGCATCCTTGGCGGCGTTGCAGACCACCAACGCTTGTGGATCGGCGAGGCCGATATCCTCCACCGCCATGCGCACGACGCGACGGGCGAGAAACAGCGGGTCTTCGCCGGCATCGAGCATCCGACAGAGATAATACAACGCCGCGTCGGGATCGGAGCCGCGCACTGATTTATGCAATGCTGAAATCAGGTTGTAATGACCATCGGCGGATTTGTCGTAGATCGGCGCGCGACGTTGCAGAATCTCCTGCAATTGCGCGGCGTCGAACGTTTCATCCGAACGCGCCGAGCGCCAGACCTCTTCGGCCAAGGTCAACGCCGCACGGCCATCGCCATCGGCCATCCGGACCAGCACCGCGCGGGCGTCGTCGTTAAGCGGCAGCTTACGACCTTCGATGGTTTCAGCATGCGCGTATAGTTTAGCAATGGCTTGCGCATCGAGCGATTGAAACACCAGCACGCGCGCGCGCGACAACAGAGCGGCATTGAGTTCGAAGGACGGATTCTCGGTCGTGGCACCAACAAGCACGACGGTGCCGTCTTCCATCACGGGCAAAAACGAATCCTGCTGCGCGCGATTGAAGCGATGCACCTCATCGACAAACAGCAACGTGCCCTTGCCGAGTTCGCGGCGCGCACGCGCGGCCTCAAAGACTTTCTTGAGGTCGGCGACGCCGGAGAACACCGCCGAAATCTGTTCGAAATGCAATTCGGTAGCGTCGGCAAGCAGGCGCGCGACGGTGGTCTTGCCGGTGCCGGGCGGCCCCCAGAACACCAGCGATCCCAGCGTGCGGGTTTCCAGCATCCGCGTCAGCGCGCCGTCGGGACCGAGGATGTGATCCTGACCGACGACCTCTTGCAGCGTTTTCGGGCGGAGCCGATCCGGCAACGGACGCGGCGCATCCTGTTCGAGCCCTGCGGCGGCGAAGAGGTTTTGCGACGGCGGCGGGCGTTTGGGACTCATCCCCCCAGCGTCACATTGATCTGCTGGCCGTCGCGGACGACGATGATGCGCCAGAACCGCGCGCCGGCGCTGGTGGCCTTTTCGAGATCGGACGTCTTGGCGATCTTGCTGCCGTTCACAGCAAGGATGATGTCGCCCTTCTTGAAGCCGACATTGGCAGCGGCCGCATCGTCGGCCAATTCCGTGACCACGACGCCTTCGACGGTTGAATCAAGCCGCAACTCGTCGGCGATGGCGGGCGAGATGTTGGCCACCTTCGCGCCCTGAAATGGTGAGCGCGATGTGATGACGATCTCATCGCGGCCGGTGTCCGGTGCGGTCTCCAGCGCAATTGCGAGTTTCAAAGGTTTGCCGGCGCGCATTACATCGATCTGCGCCGTGCCGCCGAGCGGCTGCGTCGCGAAGCGATAGTCGAAGGCGTTGGGATCATCGACGCTGACGCCGTTGATACCGAGAATCAGGTCCGACAGTTTCAGCCCCGCTTTCGCCGACGGGCTGCCCGGCGCAACGCTGGCGACCAGCGCGCCGTTCGGCAGTTTCAGCCCGAGCGTCTCGGCAATCTCCGGCGTCACGGCCTGCAGACGCGCGCCGAGCCACGGCCGCTTCACAGCCTTGCCGCCGCTCTTGGCGGACGCCACGACAACGCGCACCATATTGGAGGGAATCGCAAAGCCGATACCTTGCGAGCCACCGGAGCGCGAGAAGATCGCGGTGTTGATGCCGACCAGTTTGCCAACCGCATCGACGAGCGCGCCGCCGGAATTGCCGGGATTGATCGCGGCGTCAGTCTGGATGAAGGACTGATAATCGGTGATGCCGACCTGCGTGCGCGCCAGCGCCGAGACGATGCCATGCGTTACTGTTTGGCCGACGCCGAACGGATTGCCGATCGCCAGCACGACGTCGCCGACCAGCAGATCGTCCGAATTGGCCAAATCCAGCGTTGCGAATTTGTCTTTGGTGTCTTTCAGGCGCAGCACCGCCAAATCCGTCCGGCTGTCCTTGAGAACGACCTCGGCCTCGAATTCACGCTTGTCGGCGAGCGAGATCTTGACCTGATCCGCGCCTTCGATGACGTGATTGTTGGTGACGACGAGGCCCGACGCATCGACCATCACGCCGGAGCCGAGCGAACGCGCCATCTGCTCAGGCTGCGGGCCGTTTCCGCCACCGAAGAAGCGGCGAAAGATCGGATCGTCCATCAGCGGATTGCGATTCTGGATCACCTTCGAGGCGAACACATTGACGACGCCGGGCTGCACGCGCTGCACGATCGGCGCGTAGCTCAGCCGCAACTCGGCGGCCGACGACGGCACCCGGCGTTCTTGCGCCAGTGCCGGTTGCGCGAGCGTGCCGAGGACGAGACAGGCGATGAGTGTGCGAAGCATGAGGCCGACCATGTAACGGGTGATGATTTGCAACCAGATATAGGCGTTTCGGCCCGCAAAGAGAAGCCGGCTTGCAATTCCCGGCGGCAACGGACACCTAGGCGGCATCGCTCGTCACACAGGAGAACGCCACATGAAGGCCGTCGGATACCAGACTTCGCTTCCGATCGATGATGCTCAATCGCTGATTGATTTTACGACCGACAGACCCGAACCGGCCGGCCGCGACATTCGCGTGATGGTGAAGGCGATCTCGGTCAATCCTGTCGACACGAAAGTGCGCAAGCGCGCCGCGCCGAAACAAGGCGAACACAAGATTCTCGGCTATGACGCCGCCGGCGTGGTCGATGCGGTCGGGCCTGATGTGTCGCTGTTCAAGCTGGGCGACGAGGTGTTTTATGCCGGCTCCATTCTGCGTCAGGGCACCAATGCGGAGTATCATCTGGTCGATGAACGCATCGTCGGCAAGAAACCCGCTTCGCTCGATTTCGCCAACGCAGCCGCCCTGCCCCTCACCTCGATCACCGCGTGGGAATTGCTGTTCGACCGGCTCGGCGCGGTGCTGGGCAAATCGCTCGATCCGCGCACGCTCCTGATCGTCGGCGGTGCCGGCGGGGTCGGGTCGATCCTCATTCAATTGGCGCGGCGGCTGACGGGCCTGACGATCGTGGCGACCGCCTCGCGGCCCCAGTCGCAACAATGGTGCCGCGATCTCGGCGCACATGCCGTGATCGATCACGCCAAGCCGATGAAGGAACAAATCGACGCGCTAAAGCTGCCGCCGGTGGCGTTGATCGCAAGCCTGACCAACACCGATCAGCATCTGAAATCGCTCGCCGATATCCTCGCGCCTCAAGGCCGCTTCGGCCTGATCGACGATCCGGCATCGTTCGATCTCGCTCTGTTCAAGGGCAAAGCGTGTTCGGTGCATTGGGAATCGATGTTCACGCGCTCATCGTTCCAGACCGACGACATGATCGCGCAGCATCATCTGCTGAACGACGTCTCTGACTTGATCGACAAGGGTGTTCTGCGCACGACGTTCGATCAGAATTTCGGCACCATCAACGCAGCCAATCTCAAGCGCGCCCATGCGCTGATCGAAAGCGGCACATCACGCGGCAAGATCGTGCTGGAGGGATGGTAGTCAATCACAACGTCATTCCGGCGCGCGATGCTGCGATGATACGCACAACGCCGCGCCGTGATGTTCCGCGTGTCGCTTCAGAGTAACGCTGTGTTGCGCTGATGCATCAGCGCTTATCATTGTCACGACCAGCGTCACGGCGGCCATGCCCAATCGTGCGCATGTTACATCTTTGTCATTGGCGCTGCCTAACACGCAGGCCGACCGGACACGCGCACACACTGCGCGGTCTCGGGCCAAGACAGAGGACAATCCATGAAACATCAGATTCTTCCGACGCTGGGGGCACTGGGCATTGCTGCACTCGGCATGACCGCCACCAGCGCGCATGCCGCATCGGATGCGGAGATCGCCGCGCTGCGTCAGCAGATTCGCGCGCTTGAAGCACGGCTCGACGGCGTGCAACGGCAGACGACATCGACTGCCCGTTCGGCCGCCAATGCAAACGCCAAGGCAAACGCGAATGCCGAAGCCGCGCAGGCGCGCGCCGTGGCGCCGATCGTCAAAGCTGGCCCATTCCTGCCGCCCGATACCGTGGTTCGGATGCCGAACAATCGGCCGACCATCTGCACTGCCGACGGCTTCAACTGCGTCGCGCTGACCGGACAGTTGCATTTGGACACGGCGGCCTATGACTACAGGCCGAACAGCGCTTTGACCGCTCCGCAACGTTTGAACGACGGCGTCAATGCCCGTCGCGCGCGTCTCGGCGTCATAGGCACCTTCGCTCGCGACTTCGACTTCGGGCTCGTGCTCGACGGCGGCGGCACAACAGATGGAACGGTCTCGCTCAACAAGGCCTACATCACCTATCGCGGCTTGAAATCATTTTACAACCTGTCGATCGATGGCGGCTATATCGACGTGCCCTACACGCTCGATCAGGCGACCAGTTCCAACAACACGATGTTCATGGAGCGCGCATCCCCCAACACGATCGCAACCAGCGTCAATGCCGGCGACAGCCGCTCCGCGTTCGGCGTCCGCATGAACGACAAGATGTGGTGGGTCGGCGGTTACGTCACTGGTCCTTCGACGGGCACATCGGTCAATCACTCCCAGCCGCAGCCGCTCGGCGCGGTCGGCCGTGCCGTGATCGTCCCGATCAACACCGATACCACCACGCTTCTGATCGGTGGCGACGTCTCCTATCTGGCGCAGACCGGCGGTCCGGTCGGCACCAATAATCTGACGCTCAGTGATCGCATCGAAGTCCGCGTCGATCCCTCGTCGAACGCCCTGCTCTCGACCGGCGCTTTGAGCAATGTCGACAATATGCGAATCCTCAGCGCCGAAGCGGCCGTTGGTGTCGGCAGCTTCTACGCGCAGGGCGAATATTTCGACTATCGCCTGAAACGCTTCGGCAATCTCGGCGAGTCGCATTTTACGGGCGGCTATGGCGAAGCGAGTTTCGTGTTGACCGGTGAATCCCGGAAATACAGCAGCAGCGGAGGTGCCTTCGGCGGCATCAATCCGAAAACACCTTTTGTCTACGGGACCGGAGGATATGGCGCATGGGAAATCGCGGGTCGGTACAGCTACACCAATCTGAACGACCTTGATCTGCCCGCCGTGCGCGGCGGCGTGCTAAGCAATACGACGCTCGGGTTAAACTGGTATCCGAACGCGAACATTCGCTTCATGTTCAACTGGATCCACGGCAAGGTCGAAAAGTCCGACGTGCTCGCCCGTGATCTCGGTGCAAGCTACGACGTGTTTGCCATGCGATCGCAATTCGCGTTCTGATCCACGACGCGCCTGATCGCATCATCGCAGAGGACGGACGCTCACGCCTGCGTCCTCTGCTTTTTCTGATGAGGGATCTTGCAAGCGAATGACAACGCTTCAATGTCGTCGCGCGCGCTCCAGCGACGCGAACAGACAGCGCTAAACCAGCGTCGGCAAAAGCCGGCGCAATTCGGCATTCAGGTCATCTACGGCACTGGCATCGTTCGACAGATGCCGCAGCAAATACTTTTGAAACAGGCCATCAAACACCGCATAGGCCACTTGCGGAGTCACGATCGGTGTCTTGCCGGCGAGTTCGCCGTAGCGCGACATGACGCGCCAGACCATGTCTTCGAGGCTTTGATCGATGGCAGCGACATCATTTCGGAATGCGCTTTCGAATAGTGCTTGCGCGCGTAGATCGTACCACAGCCGATGCATGTGAGCTTCGTTACGGACCGTGTCAGCGAGCTTGACCAGAAAGCCGTCGAGCAATTCATCGCTGCTGCGCGCCGTCAAAGTGATCTGGTCATAGCGGGTGACGCATCGCGCTTTGTAATGGCGGACGCTGCAACAGATCAGGTCGAACTTGTCGCTAAAATAATAATGCAGCACGCCGTGCGTGAAATTCGATTTCTGGGCAATCTCACGCAAACTGGTTTGCGCATAGCCAAGCTCGGCCAAAGTCGCCAGCGCGGCTTCTGCCAATTCGATGCGTCGCGCATTGAATTTATCAGCGGGCGCGGGCCGGCCGCGTTTCGCAAAGCCTGCCGGCCGATCAATCGTCTCAAGCATCAAATCTCATTTCCGATCGCACAGCGCATCATCGGCTCTGTCTAGCACCGTTTGTGCCAGATCAGCGATAGCGACCAAATCCAACAGACAGTCCTCTTGACAGATGTCAAAATTTCCTTTGACATATGTATAAATAAATTTGGGCGATCGTCTAGATTAAAGATGAACACCACGGAACGTGCGGTGTTTCAGCTTCAAATTCAGGCGATATGACCTTTTTCAGGGGAGGATAAGATCAATGAACGGACTGAATCTGTCTGGCCGCAAGGCCCTCGTGACCGGAGCTGCACAAGGCATCGGCGAAGCCATCGCGATTGCACTCGCCAAAGCCGGTGCGGCCGTCATGATCACGGATATTGCCGCCGACCTCGGCGAGCAGACCGCCGCCAAGATCGCACAGTCAGGCGCAAAGACGGGTTTTACGCGGCTTGATGTCACCGACGACGCACAATGGGCGTCTGCTGTCGCGGCCACCATCGATCATCTCGGCGGGTACGACATTCTGGTTAACAATGCCGGCATCGAATTGACGTCATTGCTGATCGATATCGACGCCGCCGACCTTCTCAAAATGTGTGACATCAACATCGTCGGCACGGCGCTCGGCATCAAGCACGCCTTTCGCGCGATGAAGCCCGGCGGCGCGGCCGGCACTGGCGGCGCAATCGTCAACATTTCGTCCGTCGCAGCCACGATCGCCTTCCCCGCGATCGCAGGATATTCCGGCACCAAATCGGCCGTCGATCGCATCACCCGGATCGGCGCCATGGAAGCCGGCAAATTGGGTTACGGCATCCGCGTGAATTGCATCTATCCCGGCCTCGCGCCGACAGCGATGGGCATGAAACTCGCAACCGACATTGCAGCACTTGGGCTCGCCGCAGACGTCAACGCAGCCGTGGCTTCCGTCATCGATCAGACACCGCTCGGCCGCCTCGCCAGCGTCGAAGAGATCGCCGATGCCGCAACATTTCTGTGTTCACACGAAGCGCGTTTCATCACCGGCGCCGGCCTGCCCGTCGATGGCGGCATGGGCACCTGACAACCATCAATCAATCAACTGGAAGGATCATCACCATGAGCGACAAGCGACCCGTCGTTGTCTACGGCGTATCCGGCTATACCGGCCGCCTCGTCTGCGAATACCTGCGCGAATACAATGTCCCTTTCATCGCGGCCGGCCGCGATAAAGCAAAGGTGCAAGCCGTCGTCGATAAGATTCCCGGAATCGAAACTGCCGATTATGAGGTCGTCGGCGTCGAGCACACCGTCGAGGCGCTGACGGAATTGTTCAAGGGCGCGCGCTTCGTCAGCAACATGGTCGGGCCATTCATCAAGTATGGCTCGGAAGTCGTGGAAGCCTGCCTTGCGGCCGGATGCCATTACAGCGATACGACCGGCGAGCAGGATTGGGTCATGCACGCTGAAAAGACGTGGGGAGACGCCTTCAAGAAAAAGGGTCTTCTGCTCGCGCCGAACATTGCGCAAATGTACACGACTGGCGAAATCGCAGCGAATATCTGCCTCGAAACGCCTGGTCTCGACACGCTCGACATTCTGGTGTTCTGGAAAGGCCTGCCGACCTACGCCTCGACGCAGACCATCTTCACCATTCTCAAGGCAGACTGGTATCATCTCGAACAGAATAAATATGTCGAATGGGACGTCACCGCGCGCGCCGACGTCGTCGTGCCCGGTCAACATGAGACAGCGATCGCCGTGCCATGGGGCGGCACCGCGCATCCGGTCTGGTTCAAGAACGATCCGCGCGTCGCAACCTGCCGGGCCTTAGGAGGCGTGTTGTCGCGTCCAGTCATGGAAGGCGTCGTCCAGACGGCGCAGATGGTGAAAGAGCAGATCAAACCATTGCCGCCGGCGGAGCAGGAAAAAGCACTCGGTGCGATCGCCGCAACGATGCAGGAAACCATGCCGCCGCGTGAGAATCCGCGCATCAACACGTCGATCGACTCAGTCTATGCGTCTGGGCCGCTTGGCCGGGCGCATTGCGTGATCCACGGCAATTGCAATTACAAACAGACCGGCATGCTGCAAGCTTATGCCGCCTACTCGCTGCTGCAGCAAGAGCCACGCAGGGTCGGCTTTGCATCGGGTTGCCAGGCCTTCGGCTATCGCGAACTGCTCGGACAGTTGCGTGCCTTCGGATTGGTGATGAATCCGATCGTGACGATCAACACGTGATCGAAACAAAAAGCGGCGCGCAAGGCGCCGCTTTTTAAATTCAATATGGCAAAGCGCTTGCAGACCTGATCGAGGTCATGCATCTCGCTGATCGCTGACGGCGCTTGTCGAGGTCACGCTTCTTGCCGAGCGTGATGACATATTCAGCGATCGGACGAAACTCTGCGGCCCTCGGCAACTTGGCGACGAAAAACACCGCTTAAATTCAACGGCCTGAGTTGCTGGCGTCGCCGAAGCATCGGTTGCTCGATCAGGACCGCCGACAGCGTGCCGAATACGAGCGTCAGAGCGAAAGTGATCATGCCTGTTACCCAGAAACTGAAAGGCAAGGTCGATGTCAGATGCTGGATCGGAAGCGCGTAGAGATAGACACCGAAGGAAATGTCGAGACGCGGGGCTGTCCAGCGCGGCAGAGGCACGTCGTTCAGAAGCACGCAGATGGGAGCGATGACCACGAGCGCAAACGATTCACGATGCCCGCTCAGCAGCATGACTCCGGCGACCGCGAGCATTGCCAGCACGGCTCCCCATTTGGTGAGCCAATTCTGAAGTAGCGCAATCACGACGCCACTGCCGAACAGAATTGCGCAGGTCAGGCTTCGATGACCGAGCCATGTTGGCCCAAGCGCAATCCAAAATCCCGCAACGGCGAAGGCAACAAATGCCAGCCCAATGGCGCCACCCAACACTCGCGCATTGAAGCGGCACACGAAGGCCAGGAGAGCGAGATACACATATAGTTTTGCTTCCTGCGGAAGCGTCCAAAGCGGCGTGTTGACTTCAGGAGTTGCAGGGCCCGATTTGAAGACGCCGGGAAGAACGAAGTCCTGGCCAAAAAACAACGCAGAATTTCGCCAGAAAAACGAAAATGGCGTGTCGCGCCCGGTGAAGCCGACACCCGGCGGCGACAGATATTCCCGGAGCGGCAGCGTCGTCACGACAGCGCCGAGAATAACGCAGCCTGCCACGCAGACGATCAAACCGGGAAATATCCGAAACGCGCGGCTGATCAGAAACTGACTTGACGAACGTGATCTGAAAACGCTCTGCGCATTCAGATAGCCGCTCATGGCAAAAAATGCGTAGACCGCGAAACCTCCGAGCGAGCCGACCCAAGGAACCAAAGGTTCATCGAAGCCCGACATCGAATACTGATGCGACCAGAAGACCATCGACGCCGCGAGAAGCCGCATCAGATCGAAATTGCCGGGACGGACGACGCTCATTCCAACCCCTCCAACAAAAAAGCGGCGCTTGAGGCGCCGCTTTTAAATTCAATATGTAAAAGCGCTTATGCCGCTTCCGACTTGTCCTGCGCCGGGCCGGAATCCTTGCCCTTGGCATCGACATCGCGATCGACGAATTCGATGACAGCCATCGGCGCGTTGTCGCCGTAGCGAAAACCAGCCTTGATGATGCGGGTGTAGCCACCCTGACGATCGGCATAACGCTTGGCGATGACGTCGAACAGCTTGCGGACCTGGTCGAGGTCACGCATCTCGCTGATCGCCTGACGGCGCTTGTCGAGGCCACCCTTCTTGCCGAGCGTGACGAGCTTTTCCACGATCGGGCGAAGCTCCTTGGCCTTCGGTAGCGTAGTGACGATCTGCTCATGCTTGATGAGCGAGGCAGACATGTTGGCGAACATCGCCTTGCGATGCTCAGTGGTGCGGTTGAGTTTACGATGAACCTTGCCGTGACGCATGATCTTGGTCTTTCAAATTGTGTCGCGACGGTTCGTCGGACTGTGTCAGGTGGGCTGCCTGCGTTCGCCCAGATATAACGCGGCCGATCACATCGGCCGCGTTAGTCGATTCAGATCAATAATGATCTTCGAAACGCTTGGCCAACTCGTCGATATTTTCCGGCGGCCAGCCGGGCACTTCCATGCCGAGGTGCAGACCCATCTGGGCGAGCACTTCCTTGATTTCGTTGAGCGACTTGCGGCCGAAATTCGGCGTCCGCAGCATCTCGGCTTCCGACTTCTGAACGAGGTCGCCGATATAGACGATGTTGTCGTTCTTCAGGCAGTTCGCCGAACGCACCGACAGCTCCAACTCGTCGACCTTCTTGAGGAATGCCGGGTTGAACGCCAGATCGGGGATGATTTCCTGCGCGACTTCCTTGCGGGGCTCTTCGAAATTCACGAACACGTTGAGCTGGTCTTGCAGAATGCGCGCGGCATAGGCCACGGCATCATCAGGCGACAACCCGCCATTGGTCTCGATCGTCATGGTCAGCTTGTCGTAATCGAGCACCTGACCTTCGCGGGTGTTCTCGACCTTGTACGAGACCTTGCGAACCGGCGAATAAAGGCTGTCGACCGGGATCAGGCCGATCGGCGCATCTTCGGGACGGTTGAATTCGGCA
>JAYUEY010000150.1:0-18523 GCA_043739005.1 Tardiphaga sp. | reverse complement strand
TCGAACATCCGCACCACGTCGAAGGACGAAGCGGTGCGCCTGACGCCGCCGATCCGCATGACGCTCGAAAAGGCGCTGGCCTACATCGAAAGCGACGAGCTGGTTGAGATCACGCCGAAGTCGATCCGGCTACGCAAGAAGCATCTTGACGCCAACGAGCGCAAGCGCGCGGAAAAGACCAAGGAAGCGGTCGCTTAAAAGCGGCGTCTCGCGCTTCACGATTTCAAATGTCCGGCCTCGCGCCGGGCATTTTTGTTTGTCGGCTGCGAATACGAAAGCTTTGCAATCAGAGCTTCGGAGCTCCGACCTGTTTGAACGGATCGGCCTTGGCGAAGGCGTCCATCGCGTCGCAGCGCGCGATGATGCGGTCGATCGTTGGAATGTCCGGCACTGACATCTTGAAGACCCGCATCACCGCCACGATACTGGCGAGGCAAATATCCGCCATTGTCGGCGTATCGCCGTGACAGAATGCGCCGGTTTGGTTTGATTCAGTCACAAGCCGCTGCTCGACCGCCTGCAAGCCCGTTGTGAACCAGTGCAACTGCCATGCCTTGAAAGCGCCATCGTCAAATCCGCCGATGCTGGTCAGATATTTTTTGACGCGCGGCGTGACGAATGGATGGGTGTCTGCCGCCAGCATTAATGCGATGGCGCGAACTCGTGCGCGACCGTGCAGATCTGTCGGCAATAATGGCGGCATCGGCTGCAACTCGTCGAGATATTCGAGGATTGCCAGTGACTGCGTCATAGGCGGATGGCCGGATTCGACCAGCGCCGGAATGCCGCCCAGTGGATTGATTGTCAGAAATTCGGTGCCGCGCTGTTCGCCCGCGTCGATATTGACGATCCGTTCATCCGCCACCAACCCCTTGAGGTTGAGCGCGACACGGACGCGATAGGTCGCGGACGTCCGCCAAAACGCAAACAATTCGAAATGGAGTTGATCGGTCATGTGACACCTTCGATTGAGCCTGCTTCTCTAGAGGAGGGCACGGCTTCGCGCGCAATGCAACGCGCCTTTCTGTGCATGCAACGCGAGACTATATCGGGCGTTGCCAATACCCGCCCCGCGAGACAGTCTCCGAATATGACAAGCCTCCCCTCTTCCATCGACGTAGCAATCATCGGCGCGGGTGCCGCCGGCATCGGGGCCGCGCGCGCGCTGGAGCACTCCGGCAAATCGGTCCTCGTGCTGGAAGCACGCGACCGCATCGGCGGCCGCGCGCATACGATTCAAGCCGCACCAGATATCATCTTCGATCGCGGCTGCGGCTGGTTGCATTCGGCCGATGAAAACTCTTTCGTCGCCATCGCCGATGCGCTCGGCTTCGTCGTCGACAAGACCCGCCCGCCGTGGCGCGAGCAGAGTTTCAACATCGGCTTTCCGGCCGACGAACGTGCGCAATTTATGACGGCGATTGATGCCTTCTATGCGCGCGTAGATGCCGCCGCAAAGCACGAAACGGACTCAGCCGCCGCCGATTATCTCGAACCCGGTAATCGCTGGAACCCGATGCTCGACGCGCTCTCGACCTATATCAACGGTGCCGAATTGGACCAAGTTTCGGTCTACGATCTCGATGCTTATGAAGACACCGAGGTGAACTGGCGGGTTCGACACGGCTATGGTGCGCTCCTCGCGGCCTACGCGAAGCCCGCGAATATCTCGCTCAACACGCGGGTGTCGCGCATCGATCATTCCGGCATGCGTATCATGATCGAGACCGATCGCGGCACGCTCAGCGCCGCGCAGGTGATCGTTACCGTGCCGACCAATCTGATCGCCGACGAGACGATCGTCTTTGATCCGCCGCTGCCCGGCAAAGTCGATGCCGCAAAACATTTGCCGCTCGGTCTCGCCGACAAGGTGATGCTCGCGCTGGACGAGCCTGGCGCGCTGCCGAGCGACGGCAACCTGCGGGGTGCGACGATGCGCACAAAGATGGGTAGCTATCATCTGCGGCCGTTCGGCCAGACCTGCATCGAGGGATTTTTCGGCGGTCGTTTCGCGCGCGAGTTGGAAGATGCCGGCGACGGCGCACTCGCTGCGCAAAGCATCGATGAAATCGTCGCTTTGCTGGGATCGGATTTTCGTCGCAGGCTGACGCCGCTTGCTGAAACGCGCTGGGCGCATGACCCATTTGCCCGTGGGTCTTACTCGCACGCGCTGCCGGGACATTCGGGCGCGCGCGCGGTGCTCGCAGCGCCGGTCGATGGCCGATTATTTTTCGCCGGCGAAGCCACCTCGCCGCATTTCTTCTCGACCGCCCATGGCGCGCGCGATTCGGGTGAGCGCGCGGCGCTGGAACTAACCTGCGACAATTTATCCTGCTGATGCCTCAATCGAGGTGCGGCCTTTCGGCGCTGTAAGTTCATCCAAATTAGACATGCAAATGGGCAAATTTTTAAGCCTTCCGGCCTAGCGTCGCGGATGACGGGGATCGCTGCGTCAATATTGGATCGTGACGGTTAGAGCTGCATGGAAAGTTTTATCTCGAAACGTGAAGATGCTCGCCTCGCGGCGCTGCACGGCCTCAATATTCTCGATACGGGGCCGGAGCAGTCGTTCGATCGGATCACCCGGCTTGCGCGCCTCGCGCTGCAGATGCCCATCGTCCTGATCTCGTTGATCGACCGCAATCGGCAATGGTTCAAATCCCGGCAGGGGATGGATGCGACGGAAACCCCGAGGTCGCAGTCGTTCTGCGCTTACGCCATCGAACAGGATGAGCCGTTTGTCGTCACCGATGCGGTCGAGCACCCGTGTTTTGCAACAATCCGCTGGTGCTGGGCGAACCGCGCATCCGCTTTTACATCGGCATCCCGCTTAAAATGCGCGATGGATTCACCATCGGCACATTGTGCGCGATCGATAGGCGGCCGCGCCATCTTTCGGCAGATGAAGTCGATATCCTTTGCGACCTCGCGCGGATGGCCGTGGATGAAATCGAGCTGCGTCAGATCGCCACGACGGACGCGCTTACGGATGCGTTGACCCGTCGCGGCTTCGACATCGAGATTAATCGCGAATTCCGTCGCGCAAAGCGATCCCGGCATGACCTCAGTCTTATTGCCGTCGATATCGATCATTTCAAAGCGGTGAACGACCGCTATGGCCACGCATCGGGCGATATCGTGCTGCGATCCGTCGTCATGCTTATCAAGAACGAACTGAGATCGGCGGATTTCGTCGCCCGGCTCGGAGGCGAAGAATTCGTCATCGTCCTGCCGGAAACCGCCATGGAAGGTGCGATTGTTTTGGCCGAGCGTATCCGCAAACTGATCGCCGGACACGTCACGATGACACAAACCGACCCAATCCACGTCACGGCCAGCTTCGGAATTTCAAATTGCACGGCTGCGGACGACAGTTGGGAGGTAACCCTCGAAAAAGCCGATGCCGCGCTTTACGAGGCCAAGCGCACGGGTCGAAATAAATGTGTCTGCCGGACATCTTCGGGAGACGACATAGCGATGGCTCTCGGCATTGGTTAGCTGGCAAGACCCTTCGATGCGACAAGCGCTCCGAACTGTCCCCTTTCGGAACAGGCGTTCCTAAAACTGATGCAGGAAATCCACACGTTAACTGATAATTAAGGATGCACCTTGAAGCCGGGCCGCTGACTTGCTTTGATTGCATCCATGAGCACCACCTTAATCGAGGTTCGGCCAGCCAAGGCCGCGGATGCATCCGCGATTGCATCCACCCATGACGACGCCTGGCGTTCGGCTTATCAGGGCCTGATCCCCGGCGGCGAGCTTGAAAAACTCATCAATCGCCGTGGGCCGCAATGGTGGGATTCTGCGATTCGCAAAGGCAGTCGCGTCAGCGTGCTGGTGTTCGGCGACAAGGTCGCCGGCTACGCTAATTATGGCCGTAATCGCGCCCGCAGCTTGCAATTCGAAGGTGAAATCTACGAACTTTACCTGCGCCCGGAGTTTCAGGGCCTTGGCTTTGGCCGCAGGCTCTTTACCGCGGCGCGGCGCGATCTTGGCCAGAGCGGCCTGAAAAGCATGGTGATCTGGGCGTTGTCGGACAACGAACAGGCGACAGAGTTTTATCGCGCGCTGGGCGGCCGCATGGTCGCGCGCTCGTCCGAAAAATTCGGACCGAAGTCGCTCGACAAGGTAGCGTTCGCCTGGCCGGATTAGATCCTCCAAACGCAGGCCCAAAATGCGAATCTTACGCTGGCCTTTGCGTCCGTGATTTTCCGGGCTAGAGCATCAGGCACGTCTGCTGGGCAAATCAGCTTCGCGGCCAACCCATAATTTTGCAATTCCGGAGTTTTCCGATGCGTATTGACGCTATTTCCCTTGGCAAAAATCCGCCACACGAGATCAACGTCATCATCGAAGTGCCGGTCGGTGGCGAGCCGATCAAATACGAGATGGACAAGGACGCAGGTACGCTCGTTGTCGATCGCTTCCTCTATACGTCGATGCGTTATCCC
This sequence comes from Tardiphaga sp., assembly GCA_043739005.1. GTDB lineage: Bacteria > Pseudomonadota > Alphaproteobacteria > Rhizobiales > Xanthobacteraceae > Tardiphaga. The sequence continues at coordinate 14,069 of JAYUEY010000150.1, read as the reverse complement.
GGCAATTACGGCTTCATCCCGCATACATTGTCCGGCGACGGCGATCCTTGCGACGTGCTGGTCGCCAATACCCGCGCCATCGTACCCGGCGCGGTGATGAGCGTACGTCCGGTCGGTGTGTTGTTGATGGAAGACGAAGCTGGTTTAGACGAGAAGATCATCGCGGTGCCGTCATCCAAGCTGACGCAGCGCTATGACAAGGTGAAAAATTACAGCGATTTGCCGGAGATCACGCTGCAGCAGATCCAGCACTTCTTCGAGCACTACAAGGATCTAGAGCCTGGCAAATGGGTCAAGGTGGTGCGCTGGGGCGATGCCGCCGACGCGCACAAGCTGATTGAGGAAGGCATTGAACGCGAAAAGGCTGCGAAGGCCGCCAAGAAGGTTTAAGACCGCGAGCTTTTCGTCATTCTGAGGTGCGCGTGCTTTCTTGAAGCGCGCCTCGAAGGATGACGCTCGATTGCTGAAATGACGGCGCGAAAGACTCACACGATGCGAACTCTCAAACTCACCGCACTCGTCGTCCTGATCGCCATCGTCGGCCTCGCCGCAGTCATCGGCTTCAATACGCTCGCCAACACATCGAAGCAGATCGCCGTCGCCGCAATTCCGCGCGTCGTGGTCGACACTGATGCCGCAGCCAAACGCCTCGCCGAGGCGATCCGCTTCCGCACCATTTCCAGCTTTGATCATCCCGATCAAGATGCCGACGCGCTGCGCGGCATGCAGGCTCATATCGCCTCGAATTTCCCAGCCTTTCATGCCGCGACCAGGCGCGAGATCGTCGCCGGTTACAGTCTTCTTTATACGTGGCAAGGCAGCGATACTTCTTTGAAGCCGGTCGCGTTGACTGCGCATCAGGATGTCGTTCCGGTCGCGCCGGGCACCGATAAAGACTGGCAACATCCGCCTTTCGACGGCGTCATCGCCGACGGTTATGTCTGGGGTCGCGGCTCGTGGGATGACAAGGGCAATCTCTATGCGATGCTTGAAGCCGCCGAGGCTTTGGCGGCGCAGGGCTTCAAGCCGAAGCGCACGATCTATTTCGCCTTCGGTCATGACGAAGAAGTTGCCGGGACACGCGGCGCGAAGGGCATCGCGGCATTGCTGGCGCAGCGCAACGTCAGGCTCGATTACATTCTCGACGAAGGCCTGCTGATTACCGAGGGCATTCTGAAAGGCCTCGACAAGCCCGCCGCTTTGATCGGCGTCGCCGAAAAAGGCTATGCGACCTTGGTGCTGACGGCGCATGCAACTCCCGGCCATTCGTAGATGCCGCCGCGCGAAACCGCGATCGGCATGATGGCAACGGCTTTGACGCGGCTCGAAGACAACAAGCTTCCGATGCAAGCGCGCGGTGCGGTCGCAGAAATGTTCGACACGCTGGCACCGGAAATGAGCGGCTTCAACCGCATCGTGCTGTCGAATTTGTGGCTGTTCAAACCGCTGCTTTTGAAGCAACTGGAAAAGACCGGACCGACCGAAGCATCGGTACGGACGACGACGGCGCTGACGATCTTCAATGCCGGCGACCAGGACAACGTGCTGCCGGGTAATGCACAAGCGACGGTGAATTTCCGGCTGCTTCCCGGCGACACGCAAACCAGTGTAACCGAACACGTCCGCTCGACGATCGCCAACCCGAAGATCGACATCGCACCGTTTCCCGGCAACACCGATCCGCCGCGCGTCACGGCAACATCGAGCGACGCCTATCGCGCCTTGACCCGGACGATCCGCGAAACATTTCCCGACGTGATCGTTGCGCCGGGCCTAATGGTCGCAGCGACCGACTCACGGCATTACGCTGAGGTCGCCGACAGCACCTTCCGCTTTTCGCCGGTTCGCGCGACGGCCGAAGACCTCAAGCGCTTTCACGGCAGCAATGAACGGCTCTCGATCGAGAATTACGGCGACATGATCCGGTTCTATCGCCGGCTCATGGAAAGCACGGCAGGCTAAACCGCCGGCTTGTCCAATCCAGCAATCGCACACGCCGCGCGCAGCGTATTCACCAGCAGACACGCCACCGTCATTTGTCCGACTCCGCCTGGAACAGGCGTGATCGCACCGGCGATCTCACTGGCTTCTGCGAACGCCACGTCGCCGACGAGCTTCGTCTTTCCGTTCTCGGCAGGCATGCGATTGATGCCGACATCGATCACGGTGGCACCGCGCTTGATCCAGTCGCCGCGCACCATTTCGGGACGACCGACGGCTGCGTAAACGAGGTCCGCCTGCGCGCAAAGTTTTGCGAGATCGCGCGAGCGCGAATGCGCGATCGTCACCGTCGCGTTTTCGTTAAGCAGCAATTGTACGAGCGGTCGACCGACCAGATTCGAGCGCCCGATCACGATCGCATTGAGCCCGTCGAGCGATGGCCGCACGGTCTTGGTGAGGATGATGCAGCCAAGCGGCGTGCAAGGCGACAGCGCCGACAAGCCGCCCGCAAGTCGGCCGGCATTGTGCGGATGCAGCCCGTCGACATCTTTCGCCGGATCGATCGCATTGATGATGGTTTCGGTATCGAGCGATTTTGGCAGCGGCAATTGCACGAGGATGCCGTGCACGGACGGATCGGTATTGAGCTTTGCAATCAGCGCCAGCACATCCGCCTGCGCGACATCGTCGGGCAATTTGTGCTCGAACGAGGCCATGCCTGCGGCCTGCGTCTGGGTATGTTTTGAGCGCACATAGACTTCGCTGGCCGGATCGTGGCCGACAAGCACGACCGCGAGACCAGGAACGATATTATGTTCGCGTTTGACGCGGGCGACCTCGGCGGCGACGCGGCCGCGCAGTCCGGCTGCAATGGTTTTTCCGTCGATGATCGTGGCCGTCATATCTCGTCTTTCGTGTCGGTCGCAACCCGCAAAGCATCGCCAAGCTGTTTCGGATCACCGTCGATCGCGATCTGCTTCTGTCGCGAAGTCACGCCGGAAAGCACGCGGATATTCGTTTTCGGCACGCGCAACGTCGCGCTGAGCAGACCGATGACGGCTGCATTGGCCGAGCCGCCTTCGGCGATGGCACAAACGCGGATTCTCACCACGCTCTTGCCGTTGGCGAGGGTCTCGATTCCGTCGATCGCATCACGGCCGCCGCGTGGCGTCACCTTCACCGCGACGCTGATGCCCTGTGCGCCATAACGCCAAGGATTCTGGCGCCAAGGATCCAGGCGCAAAGCATCCGCGTGCGAAGGACCGACAGACCGTTCAGTCACGACAGGATCAGATCACATTCGGATAGATGTAGTAAGAAATCACCCGCTGCAGGAACATGATGATGAGGATGAGGATGATCGGCGAGATATCGAGGCCGCCAAGATTCGGCATGATCCGGCGGATCGGTGCGAGCACAGGCTCGGTGATGCGATAGAGGAACTCCGCGATCGCCGAGACGAACTGGTTGCGGGTGTTCACCACGTTGAAGGCGATCAGCCAGGACAGGATCGCCGAAGCGATAAGCAGCCAGACATAGAGGTCGAGAACGATCAGGACGATGTCGAGAATTGCGCGCATGGCGGTCGGACACTCGCAGGGTTGGCCATAAATACGGCTCCTCACGATTTATCGTTTCGCACCTGCGTAAACAAGCTCAGTTCCCGTCAAATCAGGCCGAAAACGTCAATTGACTTGACGAAGGGTGAACCTGTAAATGGCGGCATTCGCAACGGGGCTTCGCAGGAAGCCCTGCCGCGAGGGGCCATAGCTCAGCTGGGAGAGCGCGTCGTTCGCAATGACGAGGTCGGCGGTTCGATCCCGCCTGGCTCCACCAGCTTTCGCTTGCTTCGCAAGCTACGGCTTGGAAGCCGATTGTCTTCTCGGATGCGAAGCAAGCGGCGGCTTCCGCGTTAAATCCCGCAGGGCGAAGACGGCCTACTGAAATGCAGCCTTTTTCAGATACTCAACCGTCTCCTGCCGCGCCTTCAGCCATTGCGTCCAGCGCGCGAAAACTTTCGTCATTTTCTCAGGCGGTACGCCGAGCTGTTGCATCGCGACGCCGCCATTGACGGATTCGCGGTACTCCGCGATCAGCCCGTCGCGGATCACGAAACGGCTCATCCCGTCGATGACAATCTTGGCGCCGACGAATTGCGGGATCGTCGAGGTGAAGCTCGACAGCGACCACGCATAGCCCATCGCTTTGGCCGGATCGTAAACGGGATCGAACATCTCCCAGCGGTAATCCGTGGCGTCGCGGTGAAACAGGCCTTGCATCATATGCGCGATATCCGCGCGGCCGTTATGCGGGCCGTAGATGTAGTCATGATAGACAGCATCATCCGTGATGTGCGCCGCGAAGCGCGCGCCGTCACCGGATTCAGCCGATGCCGTATACTCCCTCAACAGTTGCGCGAAGCTGACGCTGTTCATGACTGCCCCTCCTAATAGCCTGCCGCTGTCGCGCCGCGCGTGCGCGGATCGGCTGCGCCGGCGATGCCTTGTGGCGTGACCGCGATCGAATTCGCCGAGGTTTGCCCCATCGGTTCTTTCACAATGTGACCCATCGCGCGCAGCGCACCAAGCGTCGCGTCCGGAAATCCGCGCTCGATCCGAACTTCGTCCGGCAACCATTGATGATGCAGCCGTGGCGCAGACACTGCGGCGGAGATATCCATCTTGTAGTCGAGCGCGTTGACGATCACCTGCAGCACCGTCGAGATGATGAGGCTGCCGCCAGGCGATCCCGTGACGAGGACCGGCTTGCCGTTCTTCAGCACGATCGTCGGCGACATCGATGAGAGAGGTCGCTTGCCAGGGCCCGGCAGATTGGCCTCGAAGCCGACCAGCCCGGACGCATTCGACGCGCCGGGCGCGGCGGTGAAATCGTCCATCTCGTTGTTCATCAAGACGCCGGTACCATCGGGCACGAGTCCGACGCCATAGGAAAAGTTCAAGGTGTATGTGTTGGAAACCGCATTGCCGGCTGAGTCGATTACCGAATAATGCGTGGTGTTACTGCCCTCGCGCGGCGGCGCGACAGGCGACGTGGCATCGAGCGCCGACGTCCACGGTGTCGCTTGCGCAGGATCGATGCTCGCGCGTTGCTTCATCGCGTAATCTTTCGACAGCAGCGTTGTTACCGGCGCGTTGGCGAATTTGGGATCGCCGAGAAAGCGCGCGCGATCGGCATAAGCGCGCTTCATCGATTCGATTAGTAGATGCAGCGATGGCGGCGAGCCCTGCGCCATGTCGGCTAGCGCAAAGCCTTCCAGCATATTGAGCGTTTCGATCAGCACGATGCCGCCGGACGACGGCAACGGCATCGCGATCAGATCATAACCGCGATAGCTACCGCGCACCGGCGCGCGCTCAACGGCCTGATAGGCCTTCAGATCATCTGTGGTGATGAGGCCACCCGCTGCGACGATGCCGCGCGACAGTTTCTCGGCCACGACGCCTTCGTAGAAACCACGTGGCCCGCGATCGGCGATGGCCTGCAACGTGTCGGCCAGATCGGGCTGCTTCAGCAGATCGCCTTCGCGTAACAGCGTGCCGTCGGCGCGCGAGAAAATTTTCAGCGATTGCGGCCAGCGCTGCATCCGCCGCACCATGCTCGGCAGCGTGTCCGCGATGTCGTCAGCGACTGAAACGCCGTCACGCGCCAGCGCCAGCGCGGGCTTTAGAATTTGCGCGAGCGTGAATTTACCGGAGCCAAATGTGTCGAGCGCCAACGCCAGACCCGCGACGGTGCCGGGCACGCCAATGCCGAGCGCGCTATCGCGCGATTTCGCGTCGTCAGGCTTGCCGTCGATCCCGAGAAACATGTCGCGCGTCGCAGCCGCCGGCGCGGTCTCGCGATAATCGATCGCGACGTCCCGACCGTCCGCGACATGGATCACCATAAAACCGCCGCCGCCGAGATTTCCCGCGCGGGGATAGGTAACGGCCATCGCGAATCCCGTCGCCACCGCCGCATCGATCGCATTACCGCCTTGCTTCAGAAATTCTGTGCCAATGTCGGCTGCCAAGCGTTCCTGCGCGACCACCATGCCATGCTGGACAACGACCCGTTCGGTTGCCGGCATCGACGCGCCACCGCGAATATCCTGCGCACGCAATGGCGTGAGGACGATCGCCATTGCAGTCGTTACGAGCAACAGACGCCCGGTTTTGAACGCAGTCATCATAGTCTCCGACACGGCTTAGGCGGTGTTTCGCAACCTGGATGCTATACGGGTTTGGCCAGTGCTGGCACAAACGCTCATGTGATTCGGCAGGACGACGCTGGAATGACCACTCCCGTTGCGGCAGATGCCGTATCATCCGGCTACCCGCCGCGCTCCGCCGTGATCGGCTGGATGCTGTTTGACTGGGCCGCGCAGCCTTATTTCTCGCTTATAACGACCTTCGTCTTTGCGCCCTATTTCGCCACCCATGTGGCGGCTGATGCCGCGACGGGACAATCGCTGTGGGGCTTTGCCACGGCTGCCGCTGGAATCGTGATCGCGCTGATGTCCCCAGTGCTCGGTGCGATCGCCGATGCCAGCGGCCAGCGCAAGCCATGGATCGCGGGCTTTGGCGCGATCTTCGTGATCGGCGCCAGTATCATGTGGATTGGCAAGCCCGGCGATCCATCGATCATTCTGCCGTTGCTAATCGCCTTTGCCTTCGCGACCATCGGCGTTGAATTCGCCACCGTCTTCAACAATGCGATGATGCCAACGCTAGTGCCGCCGGAAAAGATCGGCCGGCTCTCTGGTTCGGGCTGGGCGCTCGGCTATGTCGGCGGTATTTTGAGTCTCATCCTCGTGCTCGGCTTCATGGCCGCGAATCCGACCAGCGGCCGCACATTGTTCGGCCTCGTGCCGCTGTTCGGTCTCGATCCCGCGACGTTTCAGGGCGACCGCATCACCGGCCCGCTGTCGGGACTGTGGTTTGTCGTTTTCGTCATTCCGATGTTTTTGCTGACGCCGGATTTTCCGGCCAAACAACCGATCGGAATGGCGCTTCGGAACGGACTTTCCGACCTCAAAACGACATTGCATGAGCTGCCTCAGCGGCGCTCGATGTCGGCGTTTCTACTGGCCAACATGATCTACACCGACGGCCTTGTGTCGCTGTTCGCTTTCGGCGGCATATATGCCGCCGGCACCTTCGGCTGGAACACAATCCAGATCGGTACCTTCGGGATTATTCTGGCCGTTGCCGGCACCCTCGGTGCGTGGATTGGCGGCAAGCTCGACGATGCGCTCGGCTCCAAGCACGTCATCGCTGGCAGCCTGATGCTGCTGCTGTTCGCAACGCTGTCGATTCTATTGATCGATAAGGAGACGATCTTCTTCATCAAGGTGACGCCGCCGATTGATGGCGGCGGATTGTTCGCGGCACCGGCCGAAAAGGCCTATCTGCTGCTCGGCTGTCTGATCGGCCTGGCCGGCGGACCGTTGCAGGCGGCGTCGCGCTCGCTGTTGATTCACATCGCGCCGAAAGACCGCATTGCGCAGTTTTTCGGCCTATTCGCGCTGACCGGAAAGGTCACCTCTTTCATTGGCCCGCTGCTGATCGGAATCGTGACTGCCGTCACAATGAGCCAGAAAGCCGGCATGGCCGTGTTGGTGATATTCTTCGTCGGCGGGTTGCTATTGCTGGCACGGGTGCGGGACGAGTAACGACCGTCCTCAATGCTTAAAATGCCGCGTGCCCGTAAATACCATCGCGATGCCCGCATCATCGGCGGCCTTGATAACTTCGTCGTCGCGCACAGAGCCACCGGGCTGAATCACCGCCGTCGCGCCGGCTTCGATCGCAACTAACAGACCATCCGCGAACGGGAAAAACGCATCGGAGGCCACGACCGAACCCTTGGTCATCGGCGCTGACAGCTTCATCTCGGTCGCCGCATCCTGCGCCTTGCGCGCGGCAATGCGTGCGGAATCGATCCGACTCATCTGGCCCGCGCCAATCCCGACCGTGGCAAGGTCTTTCGCATAAACGATCGTGTTCGACTTGACGTGCTTGGCGACGCGAAATGCAAATTGCAGATCGCACATCTCGGCGTCGGAGGGCGCGCGCTTAGTCGCAACCTTCAACGTCATCGTATCGACCACAGCATTGTCGCGGCTCTGTACCAGCAATCCACCGGCGACGGTCTTGTAGGTCAGGCCGAGCGCTCGCGGATCGGGCAGACCACCGGCAAGCAGCAGCCGCAAATTCTTCTTCGTCGCCACGATAGCGATGGCCTCGTCGGTGGCATCCGGGGCGATGATCACCTCAGTGAAAATCTCGGTGATCGCGCGCGCGGCATCTGCGTCGAGCGTCCTGTTCAGTGCAACGATGCCGCCAAAGGCCGATGTCGAATCACAGGCCAGCGCCTTGCGATAGGCACTGACGAGATCGCCACCTTCGGCGACGCCGCAGGGATTGGCGTGCTTGACGATAACGCAAGCAGCGGTTCGCGCGGCGTCGAATTCGCCAATGCATTCATAGGCCGCGTCAGTATCGTTGATGTTGTTGTAGGATAATTCCTTACCCTGAATTTGACGTGCCGTGGAGACGCCGGGCCGCTGCTCGGGCGTGCGATAGAAGGCAGCCGTCTGGTGCGGGTTTTCGCCGTAGCGCAGCGACTGGATGAGTTTGCCGCCGACCGCACGAAACTCCGGCGCATCGGTTTTCAGTTGCTCGGCGAACCAGTTCGAGATTGCCGCATCATAAGCAGCGGTGCGGGCATAGGCCTTCGCGGCCAATCGACGCCGCAGAGTGCGAGTGGTCGCGCCGTCATGCGCACTAAGTTCGTCGAGCACGGCTTGATAGTCAGACGATTCGACGACGACAGCGACATCGTCATGGTTCTTGGCGGCGGCCCGTATCATCGCCGGCCCGCCAATGTCGATATTCTCGATGCAGTCGTCGTAACCTGCGCCTTTCTCGACCGTCGCCTCAAACGGATAGAGATTGACCACCAGCAGGTCGATCGGAACGATGTCGTGCGCGATCATCGCATCTGCATGCTCCGCATTGGCACGGATCGCCAACAGACCGCCATGCACCTTCGGATGCAGCGTCTTGACGCGGCCATCCATCATTTCGGGAAAGCCGGTCAATTCGGAGACGTCGCGCACAGCGAGGCCGGCAGCAGCGATCGCCTTCGCCGTACCGCCGGTCGAAATCAGCTCCACGCCATGGGCTGAAAGCGCGCGCGCAAAATCGATCAGCCCCGATTTATCGGATACGGACAGAAGCGCGCGGGTTACGCGGCGCAGGTGGTCGGTCATGGCTGGCCCTTTCGCATGCAAGGCCGCCCGGTAGCATGGTTTGACACGGCACGGAACGCCCGCAGACGCATAAGCCACAGCACGAAGGCCGCTTTCCGCCTATAGTGGCAATTCCGGTTCGCGGCGGGCATTACGACCGGCCTTGGTCGCTGACGCCGATGTCGAGGACCGCGTGAAGCTCCAGCGCACGCTGGACGTCTGCCGCGCAGACTGCCGGATCACGATCTGCGCAGTGCGGCGCGGCCCGTCATTGCCCGCCAGAAACACACTGTCTTCCAGATCAACCTTGTCGTCGAGCGCCTCGAACGTCCAGACGTCGCGATTCGGCAGCACCAGCATGACGCCGCGCGCATCACTCAGCCGACTGGCCTTAACCGACGGATGCAGATGGAAGCGGATTGCGTAGTCGGTGTCCGCACCCTTCAAGCGTGCGCCGGGTGCCGCCTCGACACTGTCCTCGCCGTCGAGCCGTGTGCCATCATTGGCGGCCATCAGCACGCGACGATGCATCGCGCCAAATTTCGCCATGTAGCCGTCATGCGAGGTCGACAGCATCAACCCGCCTTCGACGACCTCGCGGTAATTCTCGACATTGCCGGGACCTCCGACGATCGGCGCGCCCTGCAAATAGCGCTTCATTGCCGAGAGTTCGACGAACTGACACGACGACGTCTCATGATAGGTCAGCGTCGAATGCGCGGGCGTGCCGCGCGCGAACGCCCGCCAGTTTTCGCGACCCGTCATCGGCATCCCGCAATTGACGACGATGCGGCTGGTTCCAGAGGACAGCTCAAAGGCAAGACAACCGGCGTGAGCGTCATGGCTGATATTCGACGGCGGCGGCGGGCCGGTATCAATGATGACCGTCATCGCGCCGGCATCGATTCGCTGAAAGCCGGTATGCGGCATGTTCGCCATCGGCGCACCATGTGTGTCGTCATAAGCGAGCAACGTCGCCAGCAGATGTGAAGGCGCGCTGCTCATGCCGTTGAACAAAGCGAAGCTGCCATCGCCATGCCGGAAAAACCGCAGCATCGGCATCATGCGGTCGATCGCGTTGAGCAAAGCCGGCGGCGGCGCGATATTCCGAGCGGCGAAGGTCTGCCGAAGCGGCAACAAATCAGTCAACAGGTCGACCAGCGCACCGGGATTGCGCGAGACATGCCCGCCATCCGGCAAGATCTGGTGCTGCAGTTCTTCGGAAAGTTTCCGCGTCGCGGCGCGGATGTTGCCGGCTTGATTGGCCAGACATAATGAGGCGTAACACAGCGCGATCAGCACCTGCAGCCGCGACACGCCATCCGCCGTGTCATTGACCGCGAAGCGCAACGACCGAATTTCGCGGCTCAGCGCCCGCAAATAGCGGCGATAGAAACGGTTGTCGCTGTCGCTCAGGACCATCGGTGCCTGCGATAGCAGCGAGATCACACGCCGCGCCATCACGTCGGGCCGGCGCGCCACCACACGTTTTTTCGACCCGTTGGAGAGCCAGTCCTCGACCAGCGAGCGCGCATTGGCGCGGGTGATCGCCGTATCCGCCGCGCGCAGATGCCGAAGCCAGCCGAAGCCGAGCAGCGCCACCTCCCAATCTTCCGATGGCGGTTCGAGATCGAAGATCGAACGACCATGGCAGGTGACGATTTTGCCGGCGAAGACGAAACGCCCGGCGTAAATCTCACCGGCGCGGGTGGCGTCGGCGGTGCGCAGATCGTGCGGCGCGATGATGAGGCGATCATTGCGACCGGGCCACAGCCGCGTCATCACCACCGAGCCGCCGCGCACGCGCGACATCACATTGCGCCCGAAGCGGCGCAAGATCAGCGTCGATATTCGTCTGCGATGTGCGACCGACACGCGGGCCTTTGCGACTTGAAGGGCGATATCCGGAGAGGTGAAAACGTCCACTGGACTTCGGAAGACACACGCAGGCGTAAATAGCCCACGAATCCCCGCGACCGCGGAGACGTGGCCTGCATACTATACCGAACCAGAGGTTTGGACGAAAATCGGCTGCATGCACCTTCGGTGCTAATTTTTCTCGATTTAGCTTGATCTGATCCGAAACCGGCATCCACGTTTCGGGATCATGCTCAGATCAGCTTTTGACCAGCCGCGCGGCATAGAAGCCGTCCAGACCACCGAGACGGGGATCCTCATGCGGCAGATGGCACGGCAGCGTCCGCAAATCGCCGTCGGCATTGATGATCTCGGTGAGGCCGCCGACCTCCGATGCCTCGACCGGCGCACGGCGCATGTCCGGCGTGTCGGCGAGCAGCGACGCGATCGCCATCTCTCCCTCTTCCGGCTCAAGCGAGCAGGTGCAATAGACCAGCACGCCGCCTGGCCGCAGCAGCGTCACGGCCTTCCGCAGCAATTTGGCTTGCAACGCGCTCAACGCGCTGATGTCAGCGTCCTGCTTCAACCACGCCACGTCGGGATGGCGACGAATCGTTCCCGTCGAGGCGCAGGGTGCGTCGACGAGAATCCCGTCGAACCCGGCCTGCTCCGGCTGCCATTCCGTGCCGTCGGAAACGGCGGTCGTTGCCGTCAGCCCAAGGCGGCCAAGATTTTCGCGCAAGCGCGCGATTCGGTTTGGCGAACGGTCGATCGCGGTGACGTCGGCACCGCCGTGAATGAGTTGCGCGGTTTTGCCGCCCGGTGCGGCGCAAAGATCGACAATCCTCTGGCCTGCGAGATCGCCGAACAGTTTCGCCGGCAATGCGGCGGCAGCGTCCTGCACCCACCATTGGCCTTCGGTAAAGCCCGGCAGCATCGGCACCGAGCCCTGCAATAAGGTGCGAACCGTCCCCGTCGGCAGCGTCTCGCCATGCAGCCGCGTCGCCCAATGTGCCGGATCGGCCTTCACCGTGAGATCGAGCGACGGTTCATGGCTAAGTGCCAGCGCGATCGCGCGCGCCGTGTCCGCGCCATAATGCGCAGTCCAGCGCGCCATCAGCCACGGCGGCACGTCGAGCGTCTGGTCTTTGACTTCGTCGATCAGCGGCTGGCCCTCACGGGCACAGCGCCGCAGCACGGCATTGACCAGACCGGCATATTTCGCGGCGCGCCGATCGGACTGCACCAGCCGCACTGACAGATCGACGGCCGCGTGATCCGGCACGTCCATCCAGAGGATTTGCGCAACTCCGATCAGCAGCGCGCTTTGCGCGCGCGGTGCATCGGTCGGCACGCCCTTGTCGAGTAGACGCGATAAAATATGGCCGAGTGTGCCGAGCCGGCGCAGAATGGTCGCGACCAGCCGGCGCATCAGCGCGCGATCGCGGTCTGCCAGCGTCTTCAAGCCGGGATGGGCGGCGGGTCCTTCAAGCTGATCGTCGAGCGTGCGGCTCTTGTGCAGCACCCCGTCGAGAATATCCGCCGCAATTCGGCGAGCGGCCAGTCCTGGCACCTCGGTCGGCTGAGCGAATCGCGTTGGCGTCATGAGGCTGGAACATCACAGGAGAGCAAATCAGCGGGTGTCATCTTGTTTGGCAGTCGAATATGCCAAATGTAAGAAACGAATTTGGAATCATGCACGCCTTGATGATCGCACATTCGCGGCGTGAGCTTTGACCTGGAACGAGCCGCGCGAAAACGCGGCAACTACGATGGATGATGCCGATGACCGAAGACGCTAGTGACCATTTGAAAGGTGAAACGATCGACATCGAAGCCGAAGCGCTGCCGCCGCCCCCGAAAGTGCTGACGCCACAGGCGCAGCGCGCTTTGGCAGAAGCCGAGGCCCGCCGCGCGGCAGGGTTGGCAGAAGCTCGGTTGGCAAAAGAATTTCAGGGCCCGAAAGGCCCAGAACCGACGCGCTATGGGGACTGGGAAACCAAAGGCATCGTTTCGGATTTTTGACCTTAAACAAAAAGCCGCGCTTCTCAGCGCGGCTTTCAAGACCGAGGCAGCACAAATCAGCGCGATGTCACGACCACAGACGTGCCGACAGACACGCGCTGATAGAGATCGGTGATATCCGCATTCAGCATGCGAACGCAGCCATAGGACACGAAGCCGCCGATTGAATTGGGCCTGTTGGTGCCATGGATGGCGTATTCGCCGCCGGCCAGGGTCATGGCCGCAACGCCCATCGGATTGGCAGGCGATCCGCCCGCGATGACGTTCGGGATGTTCGGGTTATCGCGCTTCACGTCCGCCGGCGGCGCCCAGGCCGGCTGGCGATATTTTCCGTCGATGCGGGTCACGCCCGACCATTGCTTGCCGGGCTTGCCAACGCCGACCGGATAACGCACCGCCGAACCGCCGCCCATCACCAGATAGAGACGGCGCTCATTGGTTTTGACGACGATGGTGCCGGGCGAATAGTCGCCGCGAAACGCCACCATATCCGGGCGCGCTTGCGCCTGTGGCATCGCAATCAGGCTAACGCCGATGGCGGCGGCAAAACCAACATAGACCTTGGCCATCGCAATTTTCGCCGTACCCGTTTTCATCAACATCGTCGTCTCCAAATCCGCGCGGCTCGCTACGAGCCTTAAAACATCGCGGCTCTTGCCGCCCTTATCCGTGCCGGTAGCATCACCCTCCGGCCTTAACCGATGAGTTACCTTGTGGAACTAGCGAGCGCATCAAAAGAAAAAATACGGAACAAAGTAAATGACCGGGAAACAACACCTGCGACAAAAGCGTATCAATGAACCGGTGATGGCTGACGATATCGTGACCATGGGCACCTAAGGCCGACATAACCCTATCGTGGCGGCGCCTTTAAGCCCCCGCCTTCTTGTTCTGGCGGTTTCCGACGAGATCATCGACGACGGCGGGATCGGCCAGGGTCGAGGTGTCACCGAGCGCGCCCGATTCATCTTCCGCGATCTTGCGGAGAATT
>JAYUEY010000149.1:0-15295 GCA_043739005.1 Tardiphaga sp. | reverse complement strand
GAATGATCAGCCGCCAAGCTGACCCTTGGTGGATGGTACTTCGCCGCCATTACGCGGATCGACCGCGACGGCGATGCGCAGCGCCCGTGCCAGTCCCTTGAAGCAGGATTCGGCGATATGGTGGTTGTTCTCGCCATATAGGGTCTCGACATGCAGCGTGACACCCGCATTGATCGCGAAGGCGTTGAACCACTCACGGACCAGCTCGGTATCGAACTCGCCGATCTTGTCGCGCGTGAACGCCGCCTTGAACACCAGAAATGGCCGACCCGAGATATCGAGCGCGACCCGCGTCAGCGTTTCGTCCATCGGCATGTGCAGCGAGGCATAGCGATTAATGCCGGCCATCTCGCCAAGCGCCTGCTTCAGCGCCTGACCCAGCGCGATGCCGACATCCTCGACGGTGTGGTGGAAATCGATATGCAGGTCGCCTGTGGCCTTCACCGTCATGTCGATGCGCGAATGCCGTGCCAGCAGGTCCAGCATATGATCGAAAAAGCCGATCCCGGTGGCGATCTCGGACACGCCTTTGCCGTCGAGGTCAATCGAGACCGCGATGTCGGTTTCTTTGGTCTTGCGCTTGATGGTGGCTGCGCGGGTCAATTTCGTCTCTCCGCCTGAAAACGCGACCTTTTAACAGGCTGTTCCGGGCTTCGCTACCACTGCGCGGCCCTATCGTGGCGCATGGTGACCGAATTTACCGTATTTGCATCGTGTGGAAGCAATGCCTAGATCAGGCCCGCACGAGAGGTTTCCATGAGCGCATCCTATTCGGCCCAGCATGACGGCCAGCCTGCCGTATGGCACGGCACCACGATCCTGACCGTCCGCAAAGGCGGACGCGTCGTGATCGGCGGCGACGGCCAGGTCTCGATTGGTCAAACAGTCATCAAGTCCAACGCCAGAAAGGTCCGCAAGCTCGGCACCAAGGGCGATGTGATCGGCGGCTTTGCCGGGGCGACGGCGGATGCGTTCACGCTGTTCGAGCGGTTGGAGAGCAAACTCGAACAATATCCGGGACAATTAACCCGCGCCGCCGTCGAACTGGCGAAAGACTGGCGCACCGATCGGTATCTGAGGCGGCTGGAGGCGATGATGATCGTCGCGGACAAGGATGTCTCGCTGGTGCTGACCGGCACCGGCGACGTACTGGAGCCGGAAGCCGGCGTGATGGCGATCGGCTCCGGCGGCAATTACGCGCTGGCCGCCGCCCGCGCGCTAGTCGATTCGGACAAGGATGCTGAGACCATCGTGCGCCGCGCGCTCGATATCGCCGCCGACATTTGCGTCTACACCAACCGCAACGTCACCATCGAGGCGCTGGGTGGGTGACTTGAGCGCTGATCGCCTTGAAGATGTGACACGTAAGAAAGCCCCATGACCGACTTCTCGCCCCGTGAAATCGTTTCCGAACTCGACCGCTACATCGTCGGCCAGCATGACGCAAAGCGCGCCGTTTCGATTGCGCTGCGTAACCGCTGGCGGCGGCTGCAACTCACCGGATCGCTGCGCGAAGAGGTGCTGCCGAAGAATATTTTGATGATCGGGCCCACCGGCGTCGGCAAGACCGAGATCGCGCGGCGTCTGGCCAAGCTCGCCAACGCGCCCTTCATCAAAGTCGAGGCGACGAAGTTCACCGAGGTCGGCTATGTCGGCCGCGACGTCGAGCAGATCATCCGCGATCTCGTGGAGGTCGCGATCGGCCAGACCCGCGAGCGCAAACGCAAGGACGTGCAGGCGCGCGCGCAGCAGGCCGCCGAAGAGCGCGTCCTCGACGCGCTGGTCGGCGCAAGTGCGAGCGCCGCGACGCGCGAATCCTTCCGCAAGAAACTCCGCGCTGGCGAACTCAACGACAAAGAGATCGAACTGGAGATGCAATCCTCCGGCGGCTCGCCGATGTTCGAAATCCCCGGCATGCCCGGCGCGCAGATGGGAGCGATCTCGATCGGCGATATCTTCGGTAAGATGGGCGGCCGCACCAAGACGCGGAAGCTGACGGTTGAAAACTCGCACGATCTGTTGGTCGCCGAGGAATCCGACAAGCTACTGGACTCCGATCATCTGACACAGGAGGCCATCGGCGTCGTCGAAAACAACGGCATCGTATTTCTGGACGAGATCGACAAGATCTGCGTCCGCGATGGCCGCAGCGGCGGCGACGTCTCGCGCGAGGGCGTGCAGCGCGATCTGTTGCCGCTGATCGAAGGCACGACGGTTGCGACCAAGCACGGTCCGGTCAAGACCGACCACATATTATTCATCGCGTCCGGCGCGTTTCATATCGCCAAGCCATCTGACTTGTTGCCGGAATTGCAGGGCCGGCTGCCAATCCGCGTCGAACTCGATGCACTGACGCGCGACGACATGCGCCGGATTCTCACTGAGCCGGAAGCCTCGCTCATCAAGCAATATATCGCGCTGCTGCAGACCGAAGGCGTCACGTTGGAGATTTCAGATGACGCGATCGACGCGCTCGCCGATGTCGCCGTCGCGGTGAATTCGACGGTCGAGAATATCGGCGCGCGGCGCTTGCAGACGGTGATGGAGCGCGTGCTCGACGACATCTCGTTTTCGGCCCCCGACCGCAACGGCGAGACCATCCGAATCGACGCGGACTACGTGCAGAAGCATGTTGGCGATCTCGCCAAGAATGCGGATCTGAGCCGGTTTATTCTGTAAAAGAAGGCAGTGTGCCTCTTCACGCGATGCCGTCGTCACCGGGCTTGACCCGGTGATCCATCAATCTTCGCGAGACGTTTTTCAAGTGGATGGATTGCCGGGTCAAGCGCAGAAATGACGTCTCTTCCAAGCCGACGCGCACTCACCTCACGCGCCGCACCCGCACATATAGCGCGCCTTCGCCGCCATGACCGATACCAGCTTCTTCATAGCCGACGACAAGCATCCGAAACTCCGGCAGCGACAGCCACAACGGCACTTGTCGTCGCAAAATGCCGCGCTCGGATTCCGGCCCGACGGTGCGGCCCTTGCCGGTGATGACCAGCACGAAAGTCATTCCGTCGCGATGCGCGCGATGCAGGAAATTCAACAGCGCAATATGCGCGCGGTATTGCGTCATGCCGTGAAGGTCGATCCGCGCGTCGATCTCTTTTTTGCCGCGCGACAGTGATGATTTTTCACGACGTCCGAGGGCCGCGAGAGGTGGCGCGATTTTTGGTGCATCGAGCGGCCTCTTGACGGGCTTGACCGGAATCGCTGGCTTCGCCGCAACGTTGGCCTTTACGGTCGGCGTCGCCACAAGAGCCGTCGGGATCATCAACAGCTTCGGCAATTTGCGCAACGGCTTGGTCTGTTTCGCAACGGCATCCCACAACGCTCGTTCCTCGGCGTTGAGCAGGCGGCGGCGGCGCGGCGCGGGCGGCTCATCCAAAATCGGTGGACGTTTGGCACTCACCAGAACCAGCCATGCGGTTTTTGCTGCGCGCGACGCTTCTTGTAAAGGCGACGCGGCGGCACGCGCTTGATGCGGACAGGCTCGATTTTCGGCCGTGCCTCGGGCAACGGGATCAGTTTCGGCGGCTCCATCTTTGCGATGGCGACAGGTGGTGCCGCGATAACGGGCGAGGCGACAAGAGGCGCAGTCGTCTCGGTTGGTTTCGTCACGGGTGCGGCTGTGATGACATTTGCAGCAACGGCAGGCATGGCCGGAAACAGTTTCGCGATCACAACCGACGGCCGGTCCTGCGGCAGCGCGACAGATTTTGCCGACGCGCTCGGATCGAGCGCCTTCGGCACCAGCACCACGAAACGCGCCGGATTTTTCAGGCGGCCCGCGACCTTGCCGGCCTCTGTGCCCGCGCCGAAATAGATGTCGGCGCGCGCCGGCCCGACGATCGCCGAGCCGGTATCCTGCCCGATCATCAAGCGTCGAAACGGCGTCTTCGACGTATCACTCTCGATCGGCAATTCGCCCTCGATAAAAAACGGCGTGCCGTAGACGTGAAGCAACCGATCCACGGCGATCGAGCGGTTCGGCGTCAGCGGCACGCTTTGCGCGCCGACCGCCTCGTCGGCATCGGAGAGCTGCACTTCGCGAAAGAACACATAGGATTTGTTCTGGCGGCGCAATTCGTTCGCGCTGTCCGGATTCTCCGCCATCCATTGTCGGATGCGTTGCATCGACATCTGCTCGCGCGGAATGATCTGGCGGTCGATCAGCACCCGACCGACCGGCGTATAGGGGTAGCCATTATGCGCTTCATAGTTGATCCGCACCGTGCCGCCATCGTCGAGCTTCACCCGCGCCGAGCCCTGAATCTGGGTGAATAGCAGATCGGTCTGGCTCTTCAGCCAAACGATTTCCAGCCCGCGCCCGGCGATCGCGCCGTCCTCGATCGCGCCGCGATCGTAAAACGGCACCAGCTTGCGGCGGCCGATCTTGCGGAACACCTCTCCCTTATTCGGCAGGCTGAGGGTGGCCTGCGAGGTGCCGCGCACGAACATGTTCGACGGCCGGCGATAGACCGGGACGTTGTAAATATCAGTCGGTGTGCGGGACCCATCGATGATTGGCTCGTAATAGCCGGTGACAAAACCTTCCGGCTGATCGAGCCGTGAAATGCGCAGCGGCACGAACTGCGCCTCAAAAAAGGCGCGTGCGGAGGCCGCATCCGTCACCGACGCGGTCTTTGTCGCTTCGCAGGGCGTCCGAAGCGAATCGCCGATCACCTTGGTGTCGGCAGCGGCGGTTTTGCGCGTCGCAAGGATGGCTTTGCAACTAACAAGGAAGGTTTTGTAGGCGGCGAACTGATCGTCATCGGCCCAGCCCGGAATCTCCGACCACGCCACCGGCGCATATTGGCTGTTTGGAAATTCGAACGGCAGCGCGAAGGGAGGGATGCGGCTTTGAAATTCAGCAAGCGGTTTGGCGACCGGTAGCGCGTGCCGCGCATGATAACGGCCGCGTGCATCTGCGGGCACAGAACAAGCCGTCGCCGCGATCAGGCCGGCGACGGCGGAAATGAGGGTGGCGCGGCTAATGTCAGCCAACGCTCTCGGTGTGGACGAGCTTCCAGTTCGGGTCGCGCGAGGCGGTGTCGCGCGCGAATGTCCAAACGTCCGTGATGTCGGAAACCTTATCCGCACTACCATCGACCACAGTCCCAGTCTTGTCGCGTGTCGCTGAAATCATCTGCGACACGAAGCGGACCGTCAGGACCGCCGATTTGTCGCGCGCTTCGGCATTGACCAGTTCGGCCTTGTCGATCGAGACGAAGCGGGTCTCGGTCTTCTGCTCGGCCTTTTCGCGGGCGGCAATGACCGTATCCCAGCCCTCAAGCACGTCGGGCGACAGCAAATCTTTCAGCGCGCGGCGGTCGCCATTGGCAAAAGCCAGCACGATCATTTCATAAGCGCTCTTGGCTCCGGTCAGGAAGCTCTTGGCATCGAACGAGGAATCCTGCGCGGCGACGGCGTCGAGGCCTTGTGCCAGCGGAGTGCCCGGCGCGGCAATGTCCTTCCAGCGCTCGGCGCTCGGAACCGGATCGGCGCTCGGTACCATCGGCCCGGTCTCGGCCGGCGCGCCGGGCATCGGCACGACGTTGTCCTGCCCGCTCGCCATGTCGCGGGCGGCGCGGTCGAATGGCGGACGCTCTGCGCCGGTGCGTTGGCCCAACACATTGCGCAGCCGCAAGAAAATGAACACCGCAAGCGCCAGGAAGATGATGGTATAAATGTCCACGTCGCATCGCTTTCTGATCGGCGCCGGGTATATGACAACCCGGCAAAACAACATCGCGTTGACGCCGAAAACGACGTCATCACCAGCACATGTAGGCACGAAGTCCAGCCGAGCCAATGGCGCGGTTTGGCACAGCCGCCGCCGGACCGTGTGCGTTGCGGTAACCATTTAACTCTAGCCCGATTTGCGGGGCAGGGGAAACCACACCGTCCAATTGCGGGACGCCAGCACGCTTGTCGGAGATAGCGGGGCTATGATAGCCACTCGCCCCAATGACCACCGTGTTCGCATAAGCACCTGCGCGGGCTTTCGGTTCCTCCCTTGCTTCTCACCCCTTCAGGAGAATGATACATGGCTAACGGCAACGGTGCCCCCCCGGAGCAGGCTCCCCCGCAGCTCAACGTGCTGGCACAGTATACTAAGGACTTGTCGTTCGAGAATCCGAACGCGCCTGGCTCACTGGCTCCGCAGCAGCAGCAGCCCGCGATCAACATCCAGATCAATGTCGCCGCCAACAAGCTTGCCGACAACGAATTCGAGGTCACACTGTCGATCGAGGGCAAGGCCGAGAACGGCGGCACGGTGATGTTCTCGTTCGAATTGGCCTATGCTGGCGTGTTCCGCATCGCCAACGTGCCGGAAGAGAACCTGCATCCGCTCATCATGATCGAATGTCCGCGTCTGCTTTTCCCGTTCGCGCGCGAAATCATCGCAACCTCGGTCCGCGATGGCGGCTTCCCGCCCTTGATGCTCGATCCGGTCGATTTCGTCAGCCTGTACCGGCAAAACATGGAACGCCAGAACGAGCAGAGCCAGCCAAGCTGAGATTTCTCATCGCTGGATGTGCGCGGTGATATCCGGGGCAGCCAATCCCGGATGTCACCATGGATCATCCAGGCTCGGAGTCAGCCCAGATACTCCGACCACACCGGTTTATCGCCGAGCGTGGCGACAAAATCGCGATGTGCCGCGCGATCATCATCCGAGAGTCGCGGCATCAGCACCGTCTCGCGCTGGCGGCGCGGCATTTCGCCAGGACCGCGCGCAGCGTCGTTGCGGATATCAGACGCCAGAATCAGTTGCGACTGCCGCGCGCCAATCAAGTCGATATAGACCTCGGCCAGCAATTCGGCGTCGAGCAGCGCGCCATGCTTGGTGCGCTTTGAATTGTCGATCGCATAGCGCGAACACAAATCGTCGAGCCGGTTCGACACGCCCGGATGCTTGCGGCGCGCCAGCATCAACGTATCGACCAGTCGGTCGCGCTCCAGCAGCGCCCGCGAACATCGCTTCAATTCGGCATTGAGAAAACCAACGTCGAAAGAGGCGTTGTGGATCACCAGCGGCGCATCCCCGATGAAAGCGAGAAAATCCTCGACCACATGCGCGAAGAGCGGCTTGTCCGAGAGAAACTCCGCCGACAGGCCGTGAACGTTGAACGCCTCAACCGGCATGTCGCGCTCGGGGTTGATATAGACGTGGTAAGTCTGGCCGGTCGGCATCCGGTTATAAATTTCGACGCAGCCGATTTCCACAAGGCGGTCGCCGCGCAACGGATCGAGGCCGGTGGTTTCGGTATCGAGAATGATCTCGCGCATCTCATTTATCTCTGGTCGGTTCGCCGAATTGGCATCGTAGCAGCCTTGACGAGAATGTCTTTGATCGCCGCGCGCACCGGCTCCAGTCCGTGCGAGGTATCCACCACGAAATCAGCGCGCTTGCGCTTTTCGGCGTCCGGCAACTGCCGTGCGAGGATCGCGTCGAGCTTGTCGGCGGTCATGTTGTCGCGCGCCAGAATGCGCTGACGCTGCGTGGCGGCATCGGTTGACACGACCACCACCGCGTCGACGCGCTTTTCGCCGCCGGTCTCATACAACAATGGCACGTCGACAACCGCCACCGCCGCACCTGAGGCTTCCGCGTCAGCCAGAAATTTCGCATGATAGGCGCGCAGCATCGGATGCACGATCTGTTCGAGGCGCTTCATCGCCTTGGCATCGTGCACCACGAAAGTCGATAGTTTGGCACGATCGACCTTGCCGTTGGCCGTGGTACCGGGAAACGCCGCCTCGACGGCCGGAGCCGCTTCGTCATCATAGATTTTGTGCACGGTCGCGTCGGCGTCATAGACGGGCACGCCAGCCTCGATAAACAGTTTTGCAGTGGTGGATTTTCCCATGCCGATCGAGCCGGTCAGTCCCAAAATAAGCATCGGTCTCTCTTAGATTGCGATCAAGCCGGCATTGCGCAGAAAGGTCAGCAACGACAACAACGGCAGGCCGAGAATGGTGAAATGGTCGCCGTCGATGCGATCGAACAGATGCACGCCGAGACCTTCGATCTGGTAGCAGCCGACCGACGTCATGACCTTGTCACCGGCCGCATCGAGATAGGCCGCGATCGCATCATCGCCAAGCGGACGCATCGTCATATACGCGATCGATACATCGGCGAACATCACCTCGCCATCCCGCACAATGGCAATCGCTGAATGCAGCTCATGTGTTTGCCCCGCGAGATCGCGCAATTGCGCGGCGGCCTGATCGCGACCAGCAGGTTTGCTGAAAAGCCTGTCACCCAAGGCAAGCGTCTGGTCGGCACCAAGCACGAGACGGCCCGGATAGCGCGATGACACATCGGAAGCCTTGGCGCGCGCCAGCAACGCTGCGACCATACTTGGATCTTGCAGCCCGGAATTCTCTTGAATGCCGCGCTCGTCGAGATCGGCTGGGATCGCATCGAACGACAGGCCGGCATTACGCAACAACACCTGCCGCGCAGAACTTTGCGATGCCAGAATCAGCGGCTGCGACCCGCGCCAGATGTTCATTCGATGGGCCGCTGGCGCTGCCGATCCGCAAGCAGCTTCATCACCGCCGCCGCCGTCTCCTCGATCGAACGCCGTGTGACGTCGAGCAGCGCCCAGCCATATTTGGCGCTGAGTTTTCGCGCGAAGGTGACTTCCGCGGTGACGGACTGCCGATCGATATAATCATCACCGGTGTTGTCGGAGCCCATGCTGAGCATCCGGTTCTGACGCACCTGAATCAAACGTTCCGGCGTCGCATGCAGGCTGACGACCAGCGGTTTTTGCAAGGTTTCCAGTTGTTGCGGCAGCGGGATGCCCGGCACCAACGGCACATTGGCGGTGCGGACGCCGCGATTGGCGAGATAGATCGATGTCGGTGTCTTTGATGTTCGCGATACGCCGACCAAGACTACGTCGGCATCTTCCAGCCCTTCAGTGTGCTGTCCGTCATCATGCATCATCGTATAGTTCAGCGCGTCGATGCGCTTGAAATATTCGGCATTGAGCGTGTGCTGCGCACCGACGCGGCCGGTGGTTGCCGCACCGAGATAGGCCTGAAACAGTTGCATCACCGGCCCGATAATCGACAAGCTCGGTGAATTGATCTCCTGACACTTGGCTTCCAGCCGGCCGACGAGATCCTTTTCCAGCAAGGTGAACAGCACGATACCCGGTGCTTCCTCGATCTCGGTCAGCACCCGATCGAGCTGCTTCTGGCTGCGCACCAGAGGATAGACATGCTCGACCGCCGTGACGTTGGCATATTGCGCGGCGACCGCGCGCGCGACGGTGATGAGCGTCTCGCCGGTCGAATCGGACACCAGATGAAGATGAAAATAGCTGCCTGAACTGGGCACCAAGGGCTCTGTGTATCCTGTGATTCAATGTGGACAGCGAGGGCGGTTTCCATGCGCCGCCCGGCGAGCACGGGATAACCCGGTTTTTTCTGCACAGGCATCATGCGCAGGATCGAAATAACTCTGTCCGAAATGATAGTGGGGTTATGTGGATTTGTCTTGGGATAATCCGACGCTCGTACTCCGGCAGAGCAAGTGACTCAGCGTCTTCTTCACTGACGGACGAATCGAAGAAAAGAAGGTCGTGATGTGCATAAGTCCGGGACAAGAACCGGACAGTTTTGGGCGGTCGAAATCCACCGTTACTTAGACTCAAACCTAAGATTCTAAAATTATTGTTTTAAGCAAGGGATGCTTGCGGAAACCGTCTTGTTCGGGTCTGTATCGCGTGCCGTTGAGACAGGATTTGAAAACGCTGAATGTCCTCCAGTGTTCCAGTCGGCCAGGCATCATTGCATCATCCGGATCGCTAGAATGTATGAGTGGATCAAAGCCCTGCATGTGATCGCCGTCATCGCTTGGATGGCGGGGATGCTCTATCTGC
The DNA here is from genome assembly GCA_043739005.1 of Tardiphaga sp. Classification (GTDB taxonomy): domain Bacteria; phylum Pseudomonadota; class Alphaproteobacteria; order Rhizobiales; family Xanthobacteraceae; genus Tardiphaga. The sequence goes on along the minus strand of JAYUEY010000149.1, from coordinate 5,384 downwards.
CGCGGCTATTCGTCTATCACTGCAATGCGGAGCCGGGTTCGAAACAATCCGAAACGTTCAAAATCATGGAGCGCCGGTTGCTGAAGGCGATCATGACACCAGCCATGGTCGTGACATGGCTGGCCGGGCTGTATATCGCTCATGCAGGGAATTGGTTCACTGCACCCTGGCTGCATGCAAAATTGCTATTGGTCCTGCTCATGTCCGGTGCGCATGGATTTTTGAGCCGCTGTGTGAAGAATTTTGCGGCAGACCAAAATATGCGAAGTACGAAATTTTATCGCATTATCAATGAGGTACCGACTGTTCTGATGATATTGATCGTCATCCTCGTGGTCGTGAAGCCGTTCTGACAGGAGAAGCCTGGCGCGAGTAGCTTGCGAAAACGCCAGCGATTTTATATGGTCTTGAAATCCCACCTCAAGGCGGATGTAGCTGCGCCCTGATTCAGTCCCGAATCAGCCGCTACATCAGGTTCAGAGCCTTTTTCGTTACCGTTGTTCACCCGCCATATTCCGAGCTGCACGCCTGCGGACCTTTCGATCGTTGCGGTCCCCGCCCGCCGGCCAGCTTGCAGACCGACCTCCCTTTCTCTCCACAGGACCATCCCAATGCGGGAAATGAAACTACAAGACCTCAAGGCGAAAACGCCGGCCGAACTCGTCTCGTTCGCGGAAGAGCTTGGGGTCGAGAACGCCAGCACGATGCGCAAGCAGGAGCTGATGTTCGCAAGCCTGAAACAGCTTGCGATCAAGGAAACCGACATCATCGGTGAAGGCGTCGTTGAAGTTCTGTCGGACGGTTTTGGCTTTTTGCGCTCGCCCGAGGCAAATTATCTGCCCGGTCCGGACGATATTTATGTTTCACCGTCGCAGATCCGACGCTTCGGCCTGCGCACCGGCGACACGCTGGAAGGCCATATTCGCAGTCCGAAAGAAGGCGAACGCTATTTCGCGCTGCTCAAGGTCAATACGCTCAATTTCGAAGACCCGGAGAAATCCAAGCATAAGGTCAATTTCGACAATCTGACGCCGTTGTTCCCGGATGAGCGCTTTCGGCTTGAATTGGAAGATTCCACCCGCCGTGACCAGTCGGCCCGCGTTATCGATATCGTCGCGCCGATTGGCAAGGGCCAGCGCGCCTTGATCGTGGCCCCGCCGCGCACCGGCAAGACCGTGCTGATGCAAAACATCGCGCATTCGATCACGGCCAATCACCCGGAATGCTATCTGATCGTGTTGCTGATCGATGAGCGGCCGGAAGAAGTCACAGATATGCAGCGCTCGGTGAAGGGTGAAGTTGTGTCCTCGACCTTCGACGAGCCTGCCACGCGCCATGTGCAAGTCGCTGAAATGGTGATCGAAAAGGCCAAGCGCCTGGTCGAGCACGGTCGCGATGTTGTTATCTTGCTGGATTCGATCACGCGCCTCGGCCGCGCTTACAACACTGTGGTGCCGTCCTCCGGCAAGGTGCTGACCGGCGGTGTCGATGCCAATGCGCTGCAACGTCCAAAGCGTTTCTTCGGTGCTGCGCGCAATATCGAAGAGGGTGGCTCGCTGACCATCATCGCCACTGCGCTTGTCGATACGGGCAGCCGCATGGACGAAGTCATCTTCGAGGAGTTCAAGGGTACGGGTAACTCCGAACTCATCCTCGACCGCAAAGTCTCGGACAAGCGCACCTTCCCGGCGATCGACATTTCGCGCTCCGGCACGCGCAAGGAAGAACTCATCACCGATCCGCAGCTGCTCAAGAAGATGTATGTTCTGCGCCGGATTCTCAATCCGATGGGTACGATGGATGCGATCGACTTCTTGTTGGACAAGCTGCGCAACACCAAGAACAATTCGGAATTCTTCGATTCGATGAATACGTAACTGAGCGCGGCAGTTCGCATCATGAAAACGGCGTTGGCAGTCAGCCAGCGCCGTTTTCTTTTGTGTTGCGGCGGCTTGAGATGGAAGCCAAATAGGCGATGCATCCCGCCGATCAAACCATCTTTGCGCTGTCCTCCGGCCGTCCGCCGACCGCGATTGCGGTCGTTCGAATATCGGGGCCGCTGGCTTCGATCGCGTTGCAGCAATTGGCGGGGAAGCTTCCAAAACCACGCATGGCGGTTCGTGCTGCGTTGCACAATGCTGCGCGGGAAGTGCTTGATGATGCAATCATTCTCTGGTTTCCCGCCCCGGCCAGTGCGACCGGCGAAGATGTCGCCGAACTGCACATTCACGGGAGCCGTGCGGTGCTGGCGGCGCTTGTCGCGATGCTCGATGGAATGGATGGCTTGCGGACGGCCGAGCCCGGCGAGTTCACTCGTCGCGCTTTCGAGAATGGCAAAATCGACCTCACCGAAGCCGAGGCGCTGGACGATTTGATCCACGCCGACACCGAACGCCAACGCCGATTGGCGATGCGTCAGCTCAACGGCCTGCTCGGGGATCGCGCCCGCGACTGGCGTCGGCAAATTATCGAAGCTTCCGCATTGGTGGAGGCAAGCATCGATTTTTCCGACGAAGGCGACGTGCCGGCTGAATTGATGGCTCCGGCACTGGAGCGGGTGCGCGCTTTGCTCTGTGAGATCGAAGAGGTGCTCAGCGTTCAAGGACGAAGCGAGCGCCTGCGCGATGGGCTGGTCGTTGCGATCGTCGGGCCGCCGAATGTCGGCAAGTCCACGCTGATGAACCAGTTGGCGCGGCGCGAGATCGCGATCGTCTCGCCTCATGCTGGGACGACGCGCGACATCATCGAACTGCATCTTGATCTCAACGGTTATCCGGTAACGGTGATCGACACCGCCGGCATTCGCGACAGCGACGATCCGGTTGAGCAAGAAGGCGTGCGTCGCGCTCGTTTACGTGCCGCTCAGGCCGATCTCAGGCTCTGGCTGGTGGATACGCAGGCGACTTCAAGCGGCGATGACGGATTGGGCGAATGGACCTCTGCGGGACAGGCCGGGTTCTGGATCGTCCGCAACAAGGTCGATGATCTCGCGAATCCCGTTCAGACGATGGAGCGCGGCTGGCCCTGCCACGCGATCTCGGCGGCGTCGGGTGCGGGCGTTCCAGAATTGACGGCTGCGCTGGTCACATTCGCCTCGACCTTCTTTGATGACGAGACCAGCCTGATTTCCCGTGCCCGGCATCGGGCGCTACTCCGGCAGGCCGCCGACAATTTGGGTTTGGCGTCTGACATCCCCTCTGAGGCCGAAATCGTCGCGGAGTATTTGCGGGCGGCGGCTCATGATCTGGGGCGTTTGGTCGGCCGTGTCGATGTCGAGGACGTTCTCGGTTCCATTTTCAGCACATTCTGCGTTGGAAAATGACACCGTGTTTCACGTGAAACACTTTCTTTACCATGCTGACGATTGTTTCACGTGAACAGAAGAGGGCAAATTCGACTTGAGCTTTCGCTTATCAAGATTAGAACATCCCGATGCTCATAAATTTCGATGTCATCGTCATTGGAGGAGGCCACGCCGGCTGTGAAGCCGCGGCGGCATCAGCGCGGATGGGGGCCAAAACGGCTCTTGTGACGCACAAAGCCTCCACGATTGGCACGATGTCCTGCAATCCGGCGATCGGAGGGCTCGGCAAGGGTCATCTGGTCCGTGAAATTGACGCCCTCGACGGGCTGATGGGTCGTGCGGCCGACGCTGGCGGTATTCAGTTTCGCGTTTTGAATCGCCGCAAAGGCCCCGCCGTGCGTGGTCCGCGCGCGCAGGCCGATCGCAAGCTCTATGCGGCCGCGATTCAGTCGGCTTTAGCCGCCACGGACAATCTCACCATCATCGAAGGCGAGGCCGACGACCTCATCATCAAGGATGACGCTCTCACCGGTATCCGCCTCGCCAATGGCCGCGATCTCGCCGCCCGTTCAATTGTCATCACCACCGGCACGTTTCTGCGCGGCCTGATCCATCTCGGTGAGCGGTCATGGCCCGCTGGGCGAATTGACGAAGCGCCATCGCTGGGCCTGTCGCAATCCTTCGAACGGATTGGCTTCACCTTGGGTCGCCTGAAAACCGGCACGCCGCCGCGTCTCGATGGCTCAACAATCGACTGGTCCGCTGTCGAGATGCAGCCTGGCGACGACCCGGCCGAACCGTTTTCGGTGCTGACCGAGCGAATCACAACGCCTCAGATTCAATGTGGCATCACGCGGACCCTGCCGGCCACTCACGACATCATCCGTGCCAATGTGCAGCGCTCGCCGATGTATTCCGGCCAGATCACATCGAGCGGGCCGGGCTATTGCCCTTCGATCGAGGACAAGATCGTCCGCTTCGGCGATCGCGATGGTCACCAGATTTTTCTGGAGCCGGAAGGGCTGGACGACACGACGGTCTATCCGAATGGCATCTCGACCTCGCTGCCGGAAGACGTCCAGCTTGCAATTTTGGCCTCGATCCCCGGTCTTGAGCGCGCCCGCATGGTGCGGCCAGGCTATGCGATCGAATATGACCATGTCGACCCGCGCGAACTTGACGCGACATTGCAGGCGCGGCGGCTGTCGGGGCTTTATCTTGCCGGCCAGATCAACGGCACCACGGGCTATGAAGAGGCTGCGGCACAGGGACTTGTGGCGGGTTTGAACGCAGCACTGAGCGCAGGTGGTTCGGCGCCAGTCGTGTTCGACCGCGCCGATGGCTATCTCGGCGTGATGATCGACGATCTCGTCACGCGCGGTGTCTCGGAGCCGTATCGAATGTTCACCTCGCGCGCCGAATATCGCCTGACGCTGCGAGCGGACAATGCCGATCAGCGTCTCACCACCAAAGGCATCGCGATCGGCTGCGTCGGCTCGGAGCGCGCCGCGTTTCATACGCAAAAGATGGACGCACTAGCGCGGGCAAAGACGCTCGCACAATCACTGACGATGACGCCCAACGAAGCATCGTCGCACGGCCTCGCGCTCAATCATGACGGCGTACGTCGCTCGGCCTTCGAGTTGATGGCCTATCCCGAGGTCGATTTCGCTCGTGTCTCGGCGATCTGGCCCGAACTGACCACGATCAGCCCAAAGATCGCCGAACATCTTGAAATCGATGCGAAATACGATGTCTATCTCAAACGCCAGACCGCCGACGTCGCCGCTTTTCGGCGCGATGAGGGCCTGAGCCTTAACAATATCGACTATGCCGACGTACCCGGGCTCTCCAACGAAGCCCGCAACCGGCTCAATGCTGCGCGACCGATGACGGTCGGGCAGGCTGGTCGGCTCGATGGTTTGACGCCGGCCGCGCTTGGCATTCTCGCGGCCTATCTTCGCCGTCAGGCGCGCAAGCCAGCCATGGTGGCCGTTTAAGTGGCCCAGCGCGATCAACCCAACACACCACTGTCACCCGGCAGCCTTGCAGGCGATCGTGCGGCGGCGCTGAAACTGAC
>JAYUEY010000148.1:0-7806 GCA_043739005.1 Tardiphaga sp. | reverse complement strand
CGCCAGTGCAATGATGACCGAGTTCGGCGGCGCAGTGGCGGTGCCGAGCGCAGTGCGCAGCAACGATAGCACCACGACGATGCGCGTGAACGATGTCATCATGATGAGGATCGACGGTGCAATCGATAGAACCGTCAGCAGTGCGATGAGCTGGATGGCGCGGTCGGTCACGCCGCCATTGCCTTGGCCGAAATTGATGCTGACATCCTGCGCGAGCGCCGGATCGATGAACGATCCGGTGGCGATCAGGCTTGCAATGAAAAATACTCTACGCGGATGTTTTGCGGCACTCACGAAGGGGTCTTCGGGCGACCTAGCAGGGACGCCATCTCATCTTCAAGATTCTCGAAACCGGTTTTCGGCGACGGCGTCACTGGCGGCGCCATGCTGGTCTCATTGCGCGGTGCGCGTGGCGGCTCCGGCGCGACCGGCGGGGCGGCGTTGCTGTCGGCACTGGGGCGGCGCAATGCAGCTTCGAGGCGCTGCGCCATCTCAGTGAGGTTTTGTTCTGCATTGCTCGGCACGGTCGGCGGAGACGCAGATGAGGCCGGCGGCGCGCTACGTGTCGGCGGCGACGTCCGCTGCGGCGGTTCGGGCATGCGGGAGGGGCGTGGCATCACCGGCTCGCCGCGCGTGGGGCGGGGCATCATTGGCTCGTTGCGCGGCGGCGCAGAGTCCATCGCCGGCTCCGGCCGGATCATCGGACTTGGCATCATACCGGAGGGTGGTTCACGACGCTCGTTGAGCGGCGGCGGCGCCGATCGGCGGACGTCATCGGCAAAAGTCGGACGGCTCTGACGCTGAGGCGGCGCAGGTTCCGGTTCCATCGGCTCGAAAGCGTCAGCACGGCTGTCGCCATCGGTCCATCCGGCGGCATCCGGCAACGGGGCGGAGCGCGGCAACTCATTGCTGCGCGGTGCCATCTGATCACCGCGTGCCGGGCTGGCGCGGACGATGTTCTGTTCGACCACGATGTCGCTTGGGCCACCGATCATCAAGAGATGCTCGACATTATCGCGGCGGACCAGCACCAGCCGGCGGCGATTGTCGACGGCAGCGGCATCGATCACCGCTAGTCGGGGCATGCGCCCGCGATTGGCATTCGCCCCAAGGCGGCTGCCGCCGAAACGACGGACCAGATAGGCCGCGAGGCCGATCAGAGCCAACACGACGACGAAAGCGATGATGAAGTTCATAGGGGAGTTCATGTCGGTTCCCGGCAATGTCGTGTCCGTCTGCCGCGCCCGTCGCGGAGAAAGTTAACGTCGTCAGGCAAAACTTGCCACATCAAACCGTCTTACCCCATGAATCGCCGCAACCAAAACGACTTCTGCACAGGCTTTCGCTGTATCCGCGCCGGTTCACATGCAAATTTAACTGCATCTTCAGAGGTGTTAACCACACGTTAACCATAGCACGGCAAATTCTGCCCACCTGCCGCAGCCTGCGGCGGCGAGCGGGATACCTGTTATGGCGATCACCGATCTGTCCACATTGTCCGCGCTTCGCACCAAGATGCAGTGGCATCAGGAGCGTCAGCGCGTGCTGGCCGAGAACATCGCCAATGCGGATACGCCGAATTTCAAGCCGCGTGATCTTGTAGCGCCGAAATTCGATGTTGCAGGTGCCAGTGCCGGCGGCGGCATGGGATCGCTGCCGTTGATGCGAACCAGCGGTACATCAATCGGCGCATCTGGCGGTAGCAGCAATTTTTCGCCCGACGGCAAGGGGGGCTACGAGACCCGGCCAACCGGCAATGCGGTCAATCTCGAAGACGAGATGCAAAAGGTCGCTGCCAACCAGATGGACTATGCGGCCGCGACCTCGCTCTACACCCGCAGTCTTGGTCTTCTCAAAACCGCCATTGGCAAGCGCTGAACGAAAGGGGATAGGACATGGCCGACGACAGTTCTGATTTCGCCCGCTCGATGGGCATCGCGACCTCCGGCCTGCGCGCGCAGGCCGGGCGGATGCGCGTCATCTCGGAGAACATCGCCAACGCCGATTCGACGGCGCAGACGGCGGGCGGCGATCCCTATCGTCGTAAGGTTCCGACATTTTCCTCGACGCTCGATCGCACGCTTGATGCGCGCGTCGTGTCGCTTGGTCGCATCCGGCCGGACCAGGCTGCCTTTCGCATCAAGAACGAGCCCGGCAATCCAGCGGCTGATGCGCAGGGTAACGTGAAATACCCCAACGTCAATTCGCTCATCGAAATGACCGATATGCGCGACGCGCAGCGGTCTTACGAAGCGAACCTCAACATCATCAGCGCGACGCGCCGGATGATCCAGCGCACGCTCGACATTCTCAAGGCCTGACAAGGACACTCATCATGGCAACGCCATCGATCGCAGCAAATGCCTATTCCGCACTGTCTCGCCTCACCGACGCCGCGAGTGCCGGCGGCGCGGGCAAGGCCGGTCTCGCCGGCGGTGTCGGCGGTACCGGACAATCCTTCGGCGCGATGCTGAAGGAGGCCGTCGGCAGCGTCATGGACGCTGGCCGCAAATCCGACACGCAGGCCATCGCGATGGCCAACGGCAAATCCAACGTCATGGACGTGGTGACGGCGGTGGCTGAAACCGACGTCGCCGTCTCGACATTGGTGTCGGTCCGCGACCGCGTCATCCAGTCTTACGAAGACATCATGCGGATGCCGATCTGATGACCGGTGCAGAAACACTCGACGTCGCCCGCGACGCGGTTTGGACGATCGTCATCGTCTCCTCGCCGCTGATGGTCGTCGGCCTCGTCGTCGGCGTGGTCATCTCATTGGTGCAGGCGTTGACGCAAATTCAGGAACAGACGCTGGTGTTCGTACCAAAAATCATTGCGATCTTCGTGACGCTGATTCTGGCGCTGCCTTTCATGGCCGATGCGCTGCACAGCCATATGATGAGGATATCATCGCGAATCATCGGGGGTTAGCGCAAAACAGCAGCCATGCGTCTCGATGTTTCCTTGCTGCCCGCGCTCGCCGCCACCTTCATGCTGGTTTTTGCCCGCATCGGAGCGATGGTGATGCTGTTGCCCGGCTTCGGCGAGACCAATATTCCGGTCCGGATCAAACTGGGCATTGCACTGATGCTGACGCTGGTGATCCTGCCCGCACATCGCGGCGCCTATCAGATCGACATGCAGTCGATGTCGTCGCTGATCGTGCTGGCCGTCCATGAAATCGTCATCGGCATCGTTCTCGGTGCAACCGCGCGCGTGACGCTGGCGGCGTTGCAGACCGCAGGCTCCGTTATCGCGCAACAATTGGGGCTCGGTTTCGTCACGGCGATCGATCCGACGCAGGGACAGCAGGGATTGCTGATCGGCAACTTCCTGACGCTGCTTGGGGTGACCCTTCTGTTTGCAACCGACTCGCACCATCTCATCATCGCGGCGCTGAGCGACAGCTACAAGGTTTTCGCGCCGGGCGAGGTGATGTCGTCTGGCGATGTGGCCGCTCTCGCGACGCGCGCCTTCGCTGCCGCCTTCAAGCTCGGCATGCAACTGGCCGCGCCATTTCTCGTGTTCGGCCTCGTATTTAATGTTGGCCTCGGGGTGCTGGCGCGGCTGATGCCGCAGATGCAGGTCTATTTCGTCGGCGTGCCGCTCTCGATCATGATCGGCTTCGCGATCTTCGCAGCGGTCCTCGCGACGATGATGGGCACCTACATGGATTACTTCGTTGGCGTGCTGCACAGCCTGATTCCGCTGACATAGGAACGAGAGATGTCCGAGGACAGCGACGAGAAGACACATGACCCGACACAAAAGCGTCTCGATGACGCTTTGGCCAAGGGCGATGTCGTCAAGAGCCAGGAGGTCGGCACCTGGTTCCTGATCGCCGGGGCTACGCTGGTGCTGTCGTCCTTCGGGACGTCGATCGCGACCGGCATCGAGATGCCGCTGCGCAATCTCATTGCCAATTCCTGGATGATCCGCACCGATGGCGCGGGGCTGTTGTTGCTGGCGCAAAACCTTTGCTATGTGGTCCTTGCCGCGATCGGCGTGCCGATGCTGATGCTGATGCTGTCGGCCGTTGCCGGCAATCTGATCCAGCACCGGCTGGTGTTCTCCGCGCAATCGCTGACGCCGAAATTCTCGAAGCTGTCGCCGCTGGAAGGCTTCAAACGTATCTTCGGCAAGCAGGCGATCGCGAATTTCTTCAAAGGCCTGTTCAAGGTTATCGCGCTCGGCACCGTCATGTGCGTGGTGCTGTGGCCGGAGCGTCACCGGCTCGATGCGATGCTGCATTTCGATCCCGACGTCATTCTGACGACCACCGTTGCGCTGGTCTTGAAGGTTATGGGTGCGGTCGTGGCGCTGCTCTCGGCCGTCGCGATCGGCGATTATTTCTTCCAGTACCGCACCTGGTACGAGCGGCAAAAGATGTCTCTGCAAGAGATCAAGGATGAGATGAAGCAGTCGGAAGGCGACCCGCACATCAAGGGACGCCTGCGGCAACTGCGCCATACCAAGATGAAGAAGCGTATGATGGCGGCAGTACCGAAAGCGTCCGTCATCATCACCAACCCGACCCATTACGCGGTCGCGCTGTCCTATGAGCGCGGCATGGCCGCGCCGATTTGCGTCGCCAAGGGCGTCGATGCGATCGCGCTGAAAATTCGCGAGGTCGCGGGCGAACACGACATTCCGATTGTCGAGAACGTGCCTTTGGCGCGCGCGCTCTATGCCATCGTCAAGATCGACGAGGAAAACCCGGCCGAGCACTATCAGGCCGTCGCGCAGATCATCGGCTATGTGATGGGCCTGAAGCGTGGTTTTAACAGGCAGCGGACGTGAGTAACCTTTTTCCCGTTGCGGGTTCCGCATGATCTGCTTGCCTTGCGACCGTCGATTCAGGCACTCAGGAGCGGGCGCAATTGTGCCCGACCCTTTCAACAGGCGCGCGCACTCATGACCTCTTCGTCCCGCTCCGATCTGTCGCGCGATCCACCCGGACCGCCGATGCCCGAGCCCGTGCGGCGCAGCGGCAGCATCCTGCTGGTGCTGCTGGTGGCCGGCGCGATCGTCGCGACTGCCATTACCTTCATGGCGCTCGGCCGCTCGCAGGCGCAGCCTTACATTCTCGGCCTGCTGGCGCTGCTGGCGATGGTCGGCCTGTTCACACTCTTCGCCTGGGCGGCGGGGATCCTTCGGCTCGCCGATCGCAGTGCGGAAAACCCGGCCATGCGTCTCGTCGCCGACTATGCGTTTGATGGTATCGCCGTGACCGATGCCGGCGGCCATGTCACTTATGCCAATGCCGCGTATTTGACATTGACGGGTGCGGCGTCGCGCGACGAGGTGCGCCCGGTCGATCGCGTCTTCATCGGCAACCCCGACGTCTCCGAGGCTGTGTTCCGGCTTGTGAAAGCAGCACGCGAAGGCAAACGGCAACAGGAAGAGGTTCGCGTCGCCGGCAATAGCAGCGCGGGGCGCTGGTTGCGGATGCGGGTGCGGCCACTCGGCGCGTCCAAGCGCGACGCAAAATCCACCGTGTGGTCGGTCGCCGACATCACGCGCGACCGCGAGCGGCAGGAAGACGTGTTTCAGGAATTGCAGCACGCCATCGAATATCTCGATCACGCGCCGTGCGGTTTCTTCTCGGTCAACCCGGCCGGCGATGTCGTCTATGTCAATGCGACGCTGGCGAACTGGCTCGATCATGACCTCGCCGAGATCGGCTCCGGTGGGCTCAAGCTCACCGACATCGTGTCGGGCGACGGCGCGTCGTTGTTGACCTCGATCGTGCCTGCGCCGGGCGAAGTAAAAACCGAAGTCTTCGATATCGATCTGCGGATGCGCGGCGGCAAGACGATGCCGGTGCGGCTGTATCATAAGCTTGCTTTCGGCGCGGACGGCGCGCCGGGTGCGTCGCGGACGCTGGTCATCAGCCGCGCCCGCGACGAGCGTTTCGATCCGCAGCGCGCCGCCGAAGTCCGCTTCATGCGTTTCTTCGATCACACGCCGATGGCGATCGCGACCGTCGACAAAGATGGCACGGTCGTGCGCGGCAATGCGCGCTTCGCCAAACTCGCGCAGAGCGTCAGCCCGACGGTCAATCAGTCGGTGCTCGCCGCCGTCAGCGAACGCGACCGCAGCCAGCTTGCCGCCGCGATCGACAAGGCCGCGCAGGGGCATGGCGACATCGCGCCGGTCGAATTGCTGCTTGATGGCGGCACCGATCGCTGGGGGCAGTTTTTCGTCACCGCCGTGAAGATCGATGAAGGCGACGGCGAGGCCGCGATCGTCTATCTGCTCGAGACGACCGAGCGACGCGCGCTGGAAAATCAGGTCAATCAGGCCCAGAAGATGGACACGATCGGCCAGTTGGCCGGCGGCATCGCGCATGATTTCAACAACGTTCTCTCCGCCATCATGATGGCCAATGATTTCCTGCTGAACGCGCACAAGCCGACCGATCCATCGTTCCAAGACATCATGCTCATCAAGGACAATGCGACGCGCGCAGCCACCTTGGTGCGGCAGTTGCTGGCGTTCTCGCGCAAGCAGACGTTGCGGCCGCAGGTGCTCGATCTGCGCGAGGCGCTGGCCGATATCGATCGGCTGCTCAAGCGCCTGATCGGCGAGAAGGTGACGTTCGATCTCGTTCACGGCCGCGATCTGTGGCCGGTGAAAGTGGACGTGTCGCAATTCGAGCAGGTCATCGTCAACCTCGCGGTCAATGCGCGCGACGCAATGCCGTCGGGTGGCAAGCTCACGATCCGCACCGGCAATGTTGCAGCCGATCAGATCGACAGCCTCAAGCACAAGGGCATGCCGGCCGCGGAGTATGTGAAGATCGAGGTCGCCGACACCGGCACCGGCATCCCCGCCGAGATCGTCAACAAGATCTTCGAGCCGTTCTTCTCGACCAAAGAGGTCGGCAAGGGGACGGGGCTCGGGCTTTCGACGGTGTACGGCATCGTCAAGCAGACCGGCGGCTTCGTCTATGTGCAGTCCGAAGCCGATGTCGGCACGACGTTCCTCATCTTTCTGCCGCGCTATGTCGCCGAGATTGCCTCTGCCACGGAGCAGGCCGCGATCGCCGCGCCAACTGTCGTCATCGAGGCGGTGCCCGAGGTCAAGCCGCGAACCGACCTGACCGGGCAGGGCACGATCCTGTTGGTCGAGGACGAAGAAGGTCTGCGGTCGCTGAATGCGCGCGGGCTTCGCTCGCGTGGCTACAGCGTGCTGGAGGCCGAGAACGGCGTCGAGGCGCTCGAAGTTCTCGCCGAACAAAACGGCGCGGTCGATCTGGTCGTCTCCGATGTGGTGATGCCTGAGATGGACGGCCCCACCATGTTGAAAGAAATGCGCGCAAAGAATCCGGAATTGCGCATCATCTTCGTGTCGGGATATGCCGAGGATGCCTTCGACAAGAGCATGCTGAGCGAGACCGACCAGTTCGCGTTTTTGGCCAAGCCTTTTGCGTTAAGTGCATTGGTGGCGAAGGTGAAAGAGACGATGGGGTGAGGTTTCCTGCGAGCCGGCTCCAAGGCGACGCAGCGTTTCCACATCTGCTGCTGTTATCCGACACCACATTCGTCCTCACCGGGCGAGGGCGCATTCTTCGCGCCCGATGACCCGGTGATCCATCCTCTTCGTGACGATTGATGGATGGCCGGATCAAGTCCGGCCATGACGGCCTTGTGCGTTGATGCGCTTTGCGCCACGCCTGATACAAATTTTCAAACAGCCCAAATCTTGAGATACGATCTTGTGCGGATACACGTCCGCGTTCTCGCGGCGCGATGCGCCCGAGTTTTGGTTCACGTCCCGCCCTCGCAATTGAGAGGGCGTGCG
>JAYUEY010000147.1:0-11829 GCA_043739005.1 Tardiphaga sp. | reverse complement strand
CGCTGATGATCGATGGCGGCTGGACAGCGGACTGAAGCACTGCCGTCATTGCGGTACTCTCACACAATCCGGCTCTTGCGATCTCCCCAATAGCGATCGCGCAGCAGACGCTTGTAGAGCTTGCCGGTCGGTAGGCGCGGCAACTCCGCCTCATAGTCGATCGAGCGCGGCATCTTTTGGCGCGAGAGATTTTTCGCGCAGAACGCCATCAATTCATCGGTGAACGCCGCATCAGTCGCGACACCGGGCATCGGCTGCACGATTGCCTTCACCTCCTCGCCGAGGTCTTCATTCGGCACGCCGAACACGGCGGCGTCGGCGACTTTTGGATGGGTGATGAGCAAATTCTCACATTCCTGCGGATAAATATTCACGCCGCCGGACACGATCATGAAAGTCGCGCGATCGGTGAGATGCAGGAAGCCGTCATCATCGACATAGCCGACATCGCCGACCGTGCTCATGCTGCCGTCGCGGGAGCGCGACTCCGCCGTGCGTGCGGGATCGTTGAAATATTCGAACGGCGTCGCGGTCTTGAACCACAGCGTGCCGGATTTGCCCTTCGGCGTCGGCTCCATATCGTCATCGAGCACATGCAATTCGCCCAGTAAAACCTTGCCGACAGTGCCGCGATGCGCCAGCCATTGCTCGCTGTCGCAGGCAGCGAAGCCAAGCCCTTCCGTCGCGCCGTAATATTCGTGGATGATCGGTCCCCACCAATCGATCATCTGTTCTTTCACCTGTGGCGGGCAGGGCGCTGCGGCATGGATCGCGACTTCGAGCGACGACAGGTCGTAACCCTTGCGCCTCTCCTCAGGCAATTTCAGCATGCGCGAAAACATCGTCGGCACAAGTTGCGAATGTGTCGGCCGGTATTTTTGGACGAGCGCCAGATAGTTTTCCGGATCGAACTTTTCCATAATGATGGCCGTGCCACCATTGCGGATCACGAGGTTGACCGCTGCTTGAGGTGCGGAGTGATAGAGCGGCGCGGGCGACAGATAGATCAGCCCTTCGCGGTAGCGCCACATCTGGTTCAGGAACGCGAATAGCGGGAGGCCCTTTTCCGGCGGCTCGTCGGGCAAAGGACGCAAAATGCCTTTTGGCCGTCCCGTCGTGCCGGACGAATACAGCATACAAGTGCCGATGCATTCATCCGCGATTGGCGTATCCGGCATGTCGCGCAGCGCATCGTCGAAATTCAAAATATTGCCGCCATCGCCAGAGCCGCCGACAATCAGCGCCACTTCGATCTTCGGACATTGCGCCAGCGCCTGCATCGCGATAGCGCGGCTTTCTTGCGAAAAAATCAATACGCGCGCTTCGGAATTATTGACGATGTAGCTCAACTCGTCGGCCGTCAGGAACGAGTTGATGCAGGTGAAATAGAGTCCCGCGCGCTCGCCGGCGCCGCAGCATTCGAGGTAGCGGGCATTGTTCTCCATGAAGATCGCGTAGTGATCGAGTCGCTTCAGCCCGCGACTGCGCAGGAAATGCGCTAGGCGATTGCTGCGCGCTTCCAGCTCACCATAAGTTACGGTTTCACCTGATTTGGCCATGATGAAAGCCGGCTGCGATGCCCGCGCGGCGACGTGTTTGCCCGTATACATCGGTCTTCCCCCACATGGCGTGCCGCGTCTTATGCGCGGTCGGTGCCGTCATCTTAATCTAAGGTTCGCTATTTTTGAAATAGGCAGGTTGGCCTGTGGTCAGGCCGCGTTGCGCTTCTTGCGGGCACGCAGATCGACGACACCTTCTACTTTGCAGGGGTCTCTGCCGTCGGCAAAAATCTGATGCTTCTGGATTTTTTGCGTACCGGTGGTCGGCAAGGTCTCGACGAAGAGGATCCAGCCCGGCGTCTTGAAATAGGCCAGCTCCGCATTGCAATGCGCGAATAAAATGTCGGCAGCGCTTTCTGTCGCAGCACCATCCGCCAGCACGATGCAGGCGAAAACTTCCTCTTCGCGGATGTCGTCCGGCACCGCCAGCACGGCGACCTGCCTGACGAGATCATGCGACTGCAAGACGGCTTCGACCTCGGCAGCGGCGATGTTCTCACCGGAGCGACGGATGATGTTTTTCTTGCGATCGACAAAATGCAGCATGCCGTCCTCGGCCTGCTTCACAGTATCGCCGGTATGAAACCAGCCGCCGCGCCATGCGTCGGTCGTGGCCGCGTCGTCGTCAAGATAGCCGGAGAAAAAATCGCGGCGCGGTGTGGTCGCCGAATAGCGGATCGTCATTTCGCCGGGCGTGCCGCGCGGCACCTCGTGGTCCTTGTCATCGACGACGCGGACATCGATGCCTGGCACCGGCTTGCCGAATGCCCGTGTGCCGACACGGCGCGGGTCTTCATTGTCGATCAGCACGCGAACCATTTCGGTCATGCCCCAGATTTCGATCAGCGGGAATCCAAATCGCTGCTCGAACACGCTGTGGAGTTGCGGCTCAGCACCGGCACCGAAGCCGAAGCGGATGACGTGCTGGTGCTCCTTGGTCGAAACCGGATTGTTCAGCAGCATCGGCACGATGACGCCGAGATAATGCACGATCGACGCGCGGGTCTGCGTCACTTCATTCCACCAGCGCAGCGGATGGAAGCGATCGGATTGGATATGGCAGGAGCCGCTGACGATGCAGCAGGGAAATGACACCACCGATGAATTCACATGATAGGCCGGCAGCGGATTGTAGATGCGTTCGCCATCAGTTTTGAAGGCGGCGAGATGACCGCGCGTTGCGTACCACACGCCGCAGGCGATCTCATAGCCATGCGAGAGGATACAGCCTTTGGGCCGGCCCGTGGTGCCGGATGTGTAGAGGATGCTCGCGGGAGTCGCCGATGACACCGCATCGTCCCGCGCGGGTTTCGTCGCTGACGGCAGCGATGCGAGATCGTTAAAGAGCACGATCGGCGGGTCGTGCGCGGCGAGTGCGATGCCGGCAGCCAGTTGGTCGCGGCGATCGTCGGCGACAACAGCCAGATCGACTTTCGAGTTGTCGATCAGAAAAGCGATCTCGTTGGCACGGTAATCCGGATTGATCGGGACGATGCAAATGCCGAGCGTATTCAGCGCCAGCTTGTGCAGGAAATGTTCGGGCCGGTTGTCGAGCAGCATCGCGACGCGGTGGCCGTGGCCGTAACCCATGGCGCGATAGGCCGCACAGAGTTGATCCACGTCATGCTGGGCGGTCGCGAAATCGATTTCGTAACCGTCCGGATGATAATTGCGATGCGGGCCTTTGGGAGCGCAAAGAAACGGCCGCGTTGCATAGGCGTCGCAGGCGCGCGCAAAGGCATCGCCGATGGTCGTGGTCTCGTCGGTCGCGATCATGCAGCCGACCCGCGATGCGATACGCTTTCGAGCAAGCGATGGGCCTGCTTGAGATGCGGCATGTCGAGCATCTGGCCGTCGAGGCCGACAACGCCGTCGCTGGAATTCGCAAACGCCTCGACGACGCGCGTCGCCCAGGCGATCTCGGTGTCGGTCGGCGTGAAGGCGCGGTTGATGAGCGCGACCTGATCGGGATGGATCGCCATCATGCCGCGAAAGCCGTCGCGCTTGCCCGCGATCGCATAGGCCTCAAGCCCGGAGAGATCGCGAAAATCCGGATAGACGGTTTCGATCGGGATCACATCGGCAGCGACGGCACCTGCGAGACACAGCGACCGCGCCATCTGATAGGTAAAATATAATGCGCCATTGGCGTCGCGATTGGCGCTGGCACCGAGCGCCGCTGCGATATCCTCCGCGCCCCATGTCAGACCATACAGCCGCGTCGTTGCGTTCTTGTAGCCGCCAAGCGCGAATATCGACGGCGCGGTTTCGGTCGCGACCGGCATGATCTTGACGTGACCGGCGGCGATACCGAATGCAGGCTCCAGCGCATCGAGATAATGCGACAGCGTGGTCACGTCAGCGGGCCCATACACCTTCGGCAGGATAATGCCGCAGGGTCTGCCGGAGATGATCGTGGCGAGATCGAGCAGCGCGTCCGGCGTATCGAGCGGATTGATGCGGACCCAAAGCTGCTGCTTGCTGCGGTCCGGTTTGGCGGTGAGATAGTCCCGCACCATCACGCGCGCCTCAGGGCGCCGCGCGGCGGTGACGGAATCTTCCAAATCGAGGATCAGCGCATCCGCTGCACCTGATGCGCCCTTGTCCATTTTCTTCTGGCTGTCGCCGGGCGTGAACAACATGGATCGCAGCGTCATGACGCGCTTCCTTTGATGAGCGCGGAGCGCAGGCATTGCGCGACGATTTCACCGCGTTGATTGATACAGCGATGCTCGAATACGACGATGCCTTGTCCGGGCCGCGAGCGGCTGTCGCGTTTCTCGACGACGGTGGTTTCAGTCTTCAATGTATCGCCGATCCGAACTGGCTTCGGAAAGATCACCTTGTCCATGCCGAGATTGGCGACCAGCGTGCCGAGTGTCGTGTCCGTCACGGAGACACCGATCATCAGCCCGAAGGTGAAGATGCTGTTGACGAGGATGTGGCCGAATTCGGATTTGGCGGCGAACTCCGCATCGAGATGCAGCGGCTGGGTGTTGTGGGTCAGCGCCGTGAACAACAGATTATCGGTTTCGGTGACGGTGCGCGTCACCTGATGGGTGATGATCTCACCGATGGTGAATTGGTCGAAGAATTTGCCGGCCACGCGAAAGTCCTAGAAGCCGATCTTTGCGTAATGGAACGCGACGGCAATCCCAATCATCGCCACAAAGATTAGTGCGACCGGCAGCTTGCGCTTTTGCGGCGTGGAGGACGTCACAGGCGCGGATGGCTTGATGCGTCGGAAGGGCGTTACATTATCGCTATTGGCGGCTGGCGGTGCGGTCGGCTGTGAGCGCGGTGCTGGCTCAATGCGCGGTGGTTTTCCGGTGCCGCCCATCTTCTCGTAATAGCTCATATAGACGACCTGGATCGTCGCCTCGACAGCGACTTCCACCGAGGTCTTCGGTCGCTCCAACAGCTTGAGATAACCGGCGTAGAAATCCTGCGCATCGTTTGGCAGTGCGCTGGTGCTTTTCAGCTTGGCCATCATCTGCCAGGTCGCGAAATCGGCACGGGCATGAGCGTTTGCGAGCCTGGCGATCTCATGGTTCGATGCCGTCGTTGCCGCCATTGGCCTGGTTCCCGCCCTGTCGTGATTGGCGTCATTGTCGTCCGATCATCGGCCAAATTCAAGCCATCTGGCCTGCATGGCGGCACTGTCTCACGTCACTGTGCCCGTCGTCGGAGTCGAGATCGCGCGGATGTCCGTGGGAAAGTTATCATTGCAGCGATCTCCGTCGCGTGTCGGGATCGACCCCGGCGCAAATCGATCGTTCCGGCGACAGCAGACTTGTATCAGCCCGCCGAGGCGGTCTTGCGATAGAGATCGCTATAGCTGCCGGCCGAAATATTCCAGCTGAAGGACTTCGACATCGCCTTGCGGCGCATCGCATTCATCTTGTCCTTGGCACCGAACGTAGCGAATGCCCGGCAGATGCCGCCCAGAAACGATTCCGTCGAGGGCTGCGTGAACAAAAAGCCGGTTTTCCCGTCATCGATGGTTTCGGCGAGGCCGCCGGTCTGGTGGCCGATCGGCAACGAGCCGAAGCGCTGGGCATACATCTGGCTCAAACCGCACGGCTCAAACCGCGACGGCATCAGCGTGAAATCGGTGCCGGCGAAAATCCGACGCGCGTCGCCGTCATTGAAGCCGATATCGACTGAGATCGCGCCGGGGCGGCGGCGCTGCGCCTCCATCAGCGCGACCTCGAAGCGGGTTTCGCCACGTCCGGTCACGACGATCTGTCCGCCGGCGGCGACGATCGCATCAGCGGCAGCGAGCACGAGATCGACGCCCTTCTGGTGAACGAGGCGGGCGACGACGCCGAACAAGGGACCACGCGACAATGCGAGGCCGAAGCGCTGCCGGACATGATCGGCATTGGCGCGGCGCGCCTTCCATTCACCGGCGGCGAAAGGACTGGTCAGTTCGGCGCAGACGCGCGGATCCCAGCTCTCGTCGATGCCGTTGAGAATCCCCGTCAACTCGCGCGCGTCGGAGCGCTGGCGCAGCAGGCCTTCGAGGCCGCAGCCAAGTTCCGGCGTCGTGATTTCGCGGGCATAGGTTTCGCTGACTGTGGTGAGATGCGATGAATAGACGATGCCGCCCTTTAGAAACGACAGCTTGTCATAGAATTCGAGGCCTTCGATGTGGAAGGAATCGACCGGCGCACCGATACGCCGCAGCGACTCTTTCGGAAATAGTCCCTGATAGGCAAGGTTGTGAATCGTCAGGATGGTCGGCAGCTTGATCTTGTTCCAGGCAAGATAGGCTGGCACCAGCGCCGACGGCCAGTCATTGGCGTGGACCAGATCGGCCGACCAATTCTTGTCGAGATTGCCGGCGGCGAGTGCCGCAGCAGCGGAGGCGAAGCGCCCGAATCGAATGTCATTGTCGGGCCAGTCGCGGCCATTGGCATCGCCATAGGGATTGCCGGTGCGCTCATAAAGCTGCGGGCACAGCAGAATATAGATCGGCAGGCCGTCTTTGGTGGACGCGAGGCCGAGCGAACAAGCGGGCATTTCGGCGAGCGCCGGGCACTTGCCGACGATCTCGATGCTGTCGAATTGGGCGACGACTTCCCGATAACCGGGCAACATCACCCGAACGTCGCTCCAGAGCCGCAGCGCTCGCGGCAGAGCCGCTGAAACGGCGGCAAGCCCGCCGACGCGGACGAAGTCATCGATCTCGGAGGTGACGAAAAGTACTTTCAACGAGTGCCCCTACGCCGGACGTAAATGTTGCCCTGCAAAAAGCAGTCCAGGATTTACGCGAGCGCCGTACGTTGCGTTTTCATAAGCTCAAGCCTCGCAGCGATTCTGCAGCCTTAGCATCGATCAGCCTGACGATTCCGAATGACGTATTCCCATACCCTATGGTGCGGTGCGTGCGTCAGCAATCTTTATAGTGAGCGATGTCTTAAAATTGCGGTTACGGATCGGCACGATTGGCTGCGATGAGTCGCAATACGCTCATGACGCAGCCGATCACCGCAAAGCCGCCGCCGAGCGCCAGCGCCAGCGTCGCGCCTTCACGCCCCGCAAGGCCGAAGCAAAAGGCGGCCAGCGCTGCGCCGGTGGTCTGGCCGGTTAGCCGCGCGGTGGCAACCATGCCGCTGGCACCGCCGCTGCGATTGGCCGGCGCGCTCGTCATGAGCGCCTTCATGTTTGGAGCCTGAAAGAAGCCGAAGCCGCAGCCGCAGATCACCATCCGCCAGACGATATCGGCGATACTGGGGTTGGCCGGCAGCAGCGCCAGCAGCACCATGCCGACGCCGAGCAGCAATAGGCCAAGCCCGCCGAGAATGCCGACCGGATAACGATCCGACAGCCGGCCGGCGATCGGAGCCATGATCGCGACGACCAGCGGCCACGGCGTCATGAAGAAGCCGGTTTCGACCTGCGAGCGGCCCAGAATGTCTTCGAAATAAAACGGCAGCGCCACGAAAGCGAGGCCTTGGATCGCGAAGGCGCAGATCGCGGTTGCCGCCGACAGCGCGAACATCGGCCGCTTGAACAGGTCGATGGGCAGCATCGGTGCGGGGTGATCGGCCTGCCGCCGCATCGCCAGCCAGCCGAGCAGCAACCCGCTTGCGAGTTCGAGCGTCACCAGCAGCGGTGGCGCGTGATGGGCGGCGCTGCTCAATCCGGTGATGAACAGACCGAGACAGCCGGTCGCGAGGGCCGCGCCAATCAGATCGAACGCATGGCTCTGGCGCGGCATCTCCGGCAGCGTCTTTAGACCGACAATGATCGCGATGATGCCGAAGGGAATGTTGATGGCGAACAACCATGGCCATGAGCCGACCGACAGAATCGCCGAGGCAATGGTCGGTCCGAGGGTGATCGCCGACGCCACGACCAGCGCATTGTGGCCGAAGCCGCGCCCGGCCATCCGCGCCGGATAGACGAAGCGCACCAAAGCGGTATTGACGCTCATCAAGCCGCTGGCCCCGAGGCCCTGCAAAACGCGCGCGACCAACAGGCTTTCCAGCGACCACGCCAGCGCGCACAGCGCCGACGCGGCCGTGAACAGGATCAGCCCGCCGATATAGAGCCGCTGATGGCCGACGATTTCGCCAAGCGCCGCCAGCGGAAGCAGCGTCGCGACCATCGCGATCTGATAGACGTTGACGACCCAGATGACATCGGCGGTGCTGACTTTTAGGTCGGCCGCGATCGCCGGGAGCGCGATATTGGCGATCGCGGTATCCAGCGCGGCCATCGCCAGCGCTGTGAAGATCGCGGCGACCGCAAAACGCCGCTGCCGCGCCGGCAATCCGTCGAACGTCGGCGGCGGTGTCTGAGCGTCCATCGTGCGCGGTCTCGCGGTTGTCAGGCGCACAATGCGCCGCCGCTGTGTGTATCGGGATTTGCGTTGGCCACGACACGTCGTTTCGCATGAGGCGTATGCGTACGCTTGCGATGCTTCATCCCAACCATGCGGTCAGGCCTGCTCCCGAATCCAGCTTTTAGCATTGTCTTGTCAATCTTGCCGACGCCGGTCATCTGCACCGCGACGGGATCGCATTCGGTATTGCCGCGACTTGCGAGAATACCGAGACAGTTGAGGCCGGCCACTTGCGCATGTTCCTGACTTGGAACATATGCCAGCGGCAGATGTTTGCGTGGCGACACAATCCTTGAGGAGACATGATGCGCAAGATTTTGACGGTGCTAGCGGCACTCGCGACATTGAGCCTGACCAATTGCGGCTACAACGCGATTCAGACGACCGACGAGCAGGTCAAATCGAGCTGGTCGGAGGTTGTCAACCAGTATCAGCGCCGCGCCGATCTCGTGCCGAACCTCGTCAATTCCGTGAAGGGTTTTGCGCAGCAGGAGAAGGACGTTCTGCTCGGCGTCACCAATGCGCGTGCCAAGGTCGGCAGCCTCAACGTCACGCCCGAAGTGCTGAACGATCCGGCAGCTTTCCAGAAATTCCAGGCGGCGCAGGGCGAATTGTCCGGCGCGCTGTCACGACTTTTGGTGACGACCGAAGCCTATCCGCAGTTGAAATCGGATGCACTGTTCAAGGATCTGATGTCGCAACTCGAAGGCACTGAGAACCGCATCACCGTGGCGCGCAATCGCTACATCAAGTCGGTGCAGGATTATAATGTCGGCGTCCGCACGTTTCCGAACAATCTGACGGCGATGGTGTTCGGCTACAAGGAGAAGCCGAACTTCACCGTCGCCAACGCAAACGAAATATCGACCGCGCCGAAGGTCGATTTCAATCCGGCGACGCCTGCACCGGCGAAATAACATGCGCCTCGTGAAGGCGACACTCGCTGGCCTGCTGGCATTGTTCTGCGCCGCGACATTTGCGTTTGCGGATGTCGCGGTGCCGCAACTGACTGGCCGCGTCGTCGACCAGACATCGACGCTGTCGAGCGATCAGATCGCATCGCTC
Source organism: Tardiphaga sp. (assembly GCA_043739005.1). Taxonomy (GTDB): domain Bacteria; phylum Pseudomonadota; class Alphaproteobacteria; order Rhizobiales; family Xanthobacteraceae; genus Tardiphaga. Next base: position 2,352 of record JAYUEY010000147.1, on the reverse strand, counting down.
GACACGACGCTGAAGGCGTTCGAGACCCGCAAGGGCAGTCAGGTCGCGGTCCTGATCGTGCCGACGACGTCGCCGGAATCGATCGAACAGTTCTCGATCCGCGTCGCCGATGCATGGAAGATCGGTCGCAAAAAGATCGATGACGGCGCGATCCTCGTCGTCGCCAAGGATGATCGCTCATTGCGTATCGAGGTCGGCTACGGCCTCGAAGGCGTCATGACCGACGTCACGGCAAAGCGCATTATCGATGAGTTTATCGTGCCAAAATTCCGTAGTGGCGATTTCACCGGCGGCATTTCGGACGGCGTCGATCGCATGCTGAAAGTCATCGACGGCGAGCCACTGCCTGCGCCGAAGCCTGAACGGACCAATGCATTCGGCGATGTCGGCTCATCGTTGCCGGTGCTGGTGTTCGGCGTGCTGATCGTCGGCGGCTTTCTGCGACAGGTTCTCGGCCGCTTGTTCGGCGCGCTCGCGACCGGCGGCGTTGCGGCCGTCGTGATGTATTTTATCGCCGGGGCTGTCACGCTTGCCGGGCTGGCGGGACTTGTCGCTTTTGTTGTGACGCTGATCAGCGACGCCTTTGCGTCGCCGATGTCCGGTGGGCGCGGTGGCGGATTTCCGACCGGCGGCGGTTGGTCAGGCGGCTCTGGTGGCGGCGGCTTTAGCGGCGGCGGCGGTGGCTTCGGCGGCGGCGGCGCATCGGGGAAATGGTGATGGGCATTGCACGGATCACGCGCCATCTCGTCGCCAACCGCGCGCGCGTCCGCCGCGCCTTTCCGGCGGCGTCGCTCGCCAGGATCGCGGCAGCGATTACGGCGAGCGAAGCGACGCATGCCGGGCAAATTCGAGTTGTCATCGAAGGCGCGCTCGATGGCGAGCCGTTGTTTCGCCAGCAGACCGCGCAGGCTCGCGCGCTCGACGTGTTTGCGTCGCAGCGGGTCTGGGACACCGAACACAATAATGGCGCGCTGATCTATCTGCTGCTCGCTGATCGTGAGGTCGAGATCGTCGCCGATCGCGGCATTCATGCGCATGTTGGCGCTGACGGCTGGGAGACGATCTGCCGGGCGATGGAGCAGGCGTTTTCACGGGGCGATTACGAGCCCGGCGTTTTGGCGGGCATCAGCGCCGTGACCCGGCATCTGGCGGCGCATTTTCCGAAAGGTAATGCCGGCGGCAACGAACTGCCTGATGATGTGGTGGTGATTTAGTGATTTGTCATTCCGGGATGTCTTTGCATCGGCGGAGCCGATTGCAATGGCAGGCCCGGAATCCATAACTCCAGTGGCCGTATTGGAAAGTGGTTGTTTTGGAAAACGGCCATCGAGATGCGCCCCGCAATGCCGCCATCACGCTTTCGTCGAAGGCCGTTCTGCGATCCGCGCCTGCCAAGCCGCGATGTTGGTATTTTCCGCTGCCAGCGGCTGTTTCACCGTCGCGCCGAAATCGACCCAGCAATACAGCCACATGTCGGCGATCGTGAAGCGGTCGCCGCAAATGAAAGGCTTGTCGGCCATCAGATCGTTGAGCTTTTTCAGGTTCAGCCCGGCGAGCGCTTTCAGGCCGGGTGAGCTTTCAGGATAGCACGCGATCCGCTTCTCAAAAAACTTCAGCCCCTCGCCGTAACGGTATCCATTCGCCATTGGCTCGACGATGCTGAGGTCGATCCGCCGTGTCCACATGCGGCACTCCGCGCGCTCCTGCGGCGTCGCGCCGATCATCGGCGGTGTCGGGTGCAACTCTTCGAGATAGTCGCAGATCACGGTGACTTCGGACAGAAACGAGCCGTCATCGAGTTCGAGCACCGGCATCTGGCCATAGGGCGTGCGTGCAAGATGGGCAGGCTGGCGGTTCTCGCCACCGCGCAGATCGACGGTTTGTTTCGGAATCTCGATGCCCTTTTCGGCCATGAACATGCGGACCAGACGCGGATTGGGGCCGATCGAATCATAGAGCTTCATGTGCGTTTCCTGTTTTTTCTGGTCGTCTTTTTGAGGCGATCGGGGTGGGAACTGTCAAGCCGTTGAGATGACCTTGAAAATCGCATCGGCCCTATCGCGCGGTAACGGTTTGGCAACCATCAATACTTACGTTTGGTCAATCTGTCTGCGGAGAGCAATGTGAGCGATCATCCCCGAGATCCGTCTTCCGACGATACGGCCAATCCCGATGACCACGGCATGGCCGCCGACGGCAGCGGCGACCATATCGACGCGCATATCACGGCTCCCGGCATCGTGCCTGCGGCAGGCGAGGGCGCGCTACGGCGCAAGACGGCCAGCCACGTGATGATTATGGCGCCCGTACGCGCCGATGATGACGAGCCAGCGCTCGATTTTCGTGCCCACG
>JAYUEY010000146.1:0-25649 GCA_043739005.1 Tardiphaga sp. | reverse complement strand
AATGCGGATGGACGGCCGAGCTATCTCGTCGTCAATGCCGACGAATCCGAGCCGGGCACCTGCAAGGATCGCGAGATCATGCGGCACGATCCGCATTTGCTGGTTGAAGGCTGCCTGATCGCCGGTTGTGCGATGGGCGCGCATGTCGGCTACATCTATGTGCGCGGCGAATTCATCAGAGAGCGCGAGCATCTGCAGGCCGCGATCGATCAGGCCTATGAAGCCAAGCTGATCGGCAAGGATAACATTAACGGCTGGCCTTACGATCTCTATGTCGCGCATGGCGCGGGCGCTTACATCTGCGGCGAAGAAACCGCTTTGCTTGAGAGCCTCGAAGGCAAGAAGGGTCAGCCGCGACTGAAGCCGCCATTCCCCGCAAATGTCGGTCTCTATGGCTGCCCGACGACAGTGAACAATGTCGAGTCCATTGCTGTGGCTCCGGACATCCTGCGCCGTGGTGCATCGTGGTTCGCGGGCATCGGCCGGGCCAACAATGTCGGCACCAAACTTTACGGCATCTCCGGCCACGTCAACACGCCCTGCGTCGTCGAAGAAGCGATGAGCATTCCGTTCCGCGAGTTGATCGAGAAGCATGGCGGCGGCATTCGCGGCGGCTGGGATAATTTGCTGGCGATCATCCCCGGCGGCGCGTCGTGTCCGTTGATTCCCGAGGCGGACTGTCAGGATCTGATCATGGATTTTGACGGCACCAAAGCCGCCAAATCGAGCTTCGGCACCGCCGGCGTGATCGTCATGGACAAGTCCACCGACGTCGTCGCCGCAATCGCGCGCATCTCATATTTCTTCAAGCATGAGAGCTGCGGTCAGTGCACGCCGTGTCGCGAAGGCACTGGCTGGATGTGGCGCGTGCTCAACCGCATGGTGGAGGGTCGCGCGCAGAAGCGTGAGATCGACATGTTGCTCGAAGTGACAAAACAGGTCGAAGGCCACACGATCTGCGCGCTTGGCGACGCTGCGGCATGGCCGATTCAGGGTCTGATCCGCGCCTTCCGTCCGGAGATCGAACGTCGCATTGACGATTTTAGCCGCAAGGCCGCCGTTGGCGATCAGGGTGTTCTCGATCCCGTGCACATGGTCGCGGCGGAGTAACGAGCATGACCATCCTCATCATCGACGGCAAAGAGATCGATGTCCCGGCTGACTACACGCTGTTGCAGGCGTGCGAAGCGGCGGGCGCCGAGATTCCTCGGTTTTGCTATCACGAGCGGCTGTCGATCGCCGGCAACTGCCGGATGTGCCTCGTCGAAGTGAAGGGCGGCCCGAAGCCGGTCGCATCATGTGCGTGGGGCGTGCGTGATTGCCGCCCTGGCCCGAAGGGCGAGCCGCCGGAAATCTCGACGCGCTCGCCGATGGTGAAGAAGGCGCGCGAAGGCGTGATGGAATTCTTGCTGATCAACCACCCGCTGGATTGCCCGATCTGCGATCAGGGCGGCGAGTGCGATTTGCAGGATCAGGCGATGGGCTACGGCGTCGACTCGACGCGCTTTGCCGAGAACAAACGCGCAGTCGAGGATAAATATCTCGGCGCGCTTGTGAAGACCTCGATGAACCGCTGTATCCAGTGCACCCGCTGCGTGCGCTTCGCAGCCGAAGTCTGCGGCGTACCGGAAATGGGCGCGACAGGGCGTGGCGAGGACATGGAGATTACCACGTTCCTTGAATCCGCTTTGACCTCGGAATTGCAAGGCAACCTCGTCGACATTTGCCCGGTCGGCGCGCTGACCTCGAAGCCTTATGCGTTCGCCGCACGCCCGTGGGAATTGACCAAAACTCAATCGATCGACGTGATGGATGCGGTCGGCTCGGCGATCCGCGTCGATACGCGCGGCCGCGAAGTAATGCGCATTCTTCCGCGCGTCAACGAGGCGATCAACGAGGAATGGATTTCCGACAAGACGCGCCACATCGTCGATGGCCTGCGCAGCCAAAGGCTTGACCGGCCCTACATTCGCGACAACGGCAAGCTGCGCGCAGCGTCATGGCCTGAAGCGTTTGCTGCTATCGCAGCGCGCGTGAAGGGCGTCGACGGCGCGCGCATCGGCGCAATCGCGGGCGACCTTGCCGCCGTCGAAGAAATGTTCGCGCTGAAGGATCTGCTGGCGAAACTGGGCTCCACCAATGTGGCGACGCAGAACGGCGATGCCTTTGATCCAGCCGCCGGCCGCGCCTCCTATATTTTTAATCCAACTATCGCTGGTATCGAGCAGGCCGATGCGCTGCTGATTGTCGGCTCAAATCCACGCAAGGAAGCTGCGATCCTCAACACGCGCATCCGCAAGCGCTGGCGCTCCGGCCAAATGAAAATTGGCCTGATCGGCGAGGCTACCGATCTCACATATCTCTACGATCATATCGGCGCAGGCACCGATAGCCTGAGCGATCTGGCATCGGGTCAGCATTCCTTTGCTGAAATCCTGAAGAACGCCAAGCATCCGATCGTGCTGGTCGGTGCCAGCGTCGCGGCGCGGCCAGACGGTGCGGCTGTGATGGCGACGCTCGCCAAACTCGCGCTCGATAATGGCGCGCTTGCTGATGGCTGGAATGGGTTCGGCGTGTTGCAGTCGGCGGCATCCGCGGTCGGTGCGCTCGACATCGGCTTCGCCGGTGGCTTGCGCGCGGCGGGTGAGGCGGACGTGCTGTTCTCGCTCGGCGCGGACGAGATCGATCCGGCGGCCGGGGCCTTCGTCGTCTATATCGGCACCCATGGCGACCGCGGCGCGCATCGCGCCGATGTGATTTTGCCGGGCGCGGCCTATACCGAAAAATCCGGCATCTTCGTCAACACCGAAGGCCGCGTGCAGATGGCCGCGCGTGCTGGCTTCCCGCCGGGCGAGGCGCGTGAAGACTGGGCGGTGATCCGCGCCTTGTCCGACGTGCTCGGCCACAAGTTGCCGTATGACTCGCTAGCCGCGCTGCGTCAGGCGATTTTCAAGGCGGTGCCGCATTTGATCCGGATCGATGCTATCGAGACGGGCGACGCCTCGTCGATCAACGCGCTTGCCGCGCGCGGCGGCAGCGTTGATAAGGCGACCTTCAAGAGCGGCGTGACCGACTTTTATCTCACCAACCCGATCGCGCGGGCGTCGGCCGTTATGGCCGAATGCGCGCGTCTGGCCTCCGGTCAGATGCTGACCGCAGCGGAATGAGCGTGACCTGATGGCCGAGTTCTTTTCAAGCCCGCTTTGGACGGGGACGCTGTGGCCCGCGATCGTCATGATCGCGCAGAGCCTCCTGCTGCTCGTCGTGTTGCTGATCGCGATCGCTTACATCCTACTGGCCGATCGCAAGATCTGGGCGGCGGTGCAGATTCGTCGCGGGCCCAACGTTGTCGGGCCGTTCGGCCTGCTGCAATCCTTCGCCGACTTGTTGAAGTTCGTGCTGAAGGAGCCGGTGATTCCGTCCAGCGCCAACAAAGGCGTGTTCTTGCTGGCGCCTTTGGTGTCGTGCGTCCTGGCGCTTGCGGCTTGGGCGGTAATCCCCGTCAACCTCAACTGGGTGATCGCCGACATCAATGTCGGTGTTCTCTATATTTTCGCGATCTCGTCGCTGTCGGTCTACGGCATCATCATGGCGGGCTGGTCGTCGAACTCGAAATATCCGTTCATGGCGGCGCTGCGGTCGGCTGCGCAAATGGTGTCCTACGAAGTCTCAATCGGCTTCGTCATCATCACCGTTTTGTTGTGCGCGGGATCGCTGAACCTGACGCAGATCATTGCCGCGCAGGATACGAAATTGGGCATCCTCGGCTGGTACTGGCTGCCGCTGTTTCCGATGTTCGTGATTTTTTATGTGTCGGCGCTGGCGGAAACCAATCGGCCGCCCTTCGATCTCGTCGAAGCGGAGTCCGAGCTGGTCGCCGGCTTCATGACTGAATATGGCTCGACGCCGTATTTGTTGTTCATGCTCGGCGAGTATGTCGCCATCACCACGATGTGCGCGCTGGCCACCATTCTTTTTCTCGGCGGCTGGCTGTCGCCGATCCCGATCGCGCCCTTCACATGGGTGCCGGGCGTCATCTGGTTCGTGCTCAAGACGTTTTTCATGTTCTTCCTGATCTCGATGGCGAAGGCGATCGTGCCGCGCTATCGCTACGACCAGTTGATGCGTCTGGGCTGGAAGGTGTTCTTGCCGCTGTCTCTGGCGATGGTTGTCATCGTCGCCGCCGTGCTGCAATTCGGGGGGCTCGCTCCGAAATGAGGTCGCTATGAATATCGGTGCCACTGCACGCTCGCTGCTGCTGACGGAATTCGTGTCCGCGTTTATTCTCGCGATGCGCTATTTTTTCAAGCCGAAGCCAACGCTGAACTATCCCTTCGAAAAGGGGCCGATCTCACCACGCTTTCGTGGCGAGCACGCACTGCGCCGTTATCCGAATGGCGAGGAACGCTGCATCGCTTGCAAGCTTTGCGAAGCCGTGTGTCCGGCGCAGGCGATCACCATTGAAGCCGGTCCGCGCCGCAATGACGGCACACGACGCACGGTGCGCTACGACATCGACATGGTGAAGTGCATTTATTGCGGGTTGTGCCAGGAGGCCTGTCCGGTCGATGCGATCGTCGAGGGACCGAACTTTGAGTTCGCGACCGAGACCCGCGAGGAATTATATTATGACAAGGCCAAGTTGCTCGCCAATGGCGACCGCTGGGAGCGCGAGATCGCGAAAGCGATCGAACTCGATGCGCCGTACCGGTGAGATGAGCACATGATCCTCACCGCATTATTCTTTTATCTGTTCGCAGGGATCTGCGTCGCATCCGCCGTGATGGTGATCGCGTCGAAAAATCCCGTGCATTCGGTGCTGTTTTTGATCCTCGCTTTCGTCAACGCCTCAGGCCTGTTCATTCTGATGGGTGCGGAGTTTCTGGCGATGCTGCTGATCGTCGTCTATGTCGGCGCGGTCGCTGTGCTGTTTCTGTTCGTCATCATGATGCTCGATGTGGACTTCGCGCAATTGCGCGCCGGGTTCATCGAATATTTGCCGTTCGGGATGCTGATCGGTGCGATCTTTCTCGCGGAATTGCTGCTGGTTGCCGGCGGCTGGGCGATCAACCCGAACATCGCCACAGCGATCACGTCGCCGATCCCGGCCGATGTCAGCAACACGACCGCACTCGGTCTCGTGCTTTATACGAAGTATATTCACTACTTCCAGATTTCGAGCCTGGTGCTGCTGGTGGCGATGGTCGGTGCAATCGTGCTGACGCTGCGTCACAAGACCAGCGTCAAGCGGCAGGACATCAACGTCCAGAACGCGCGGACTCCGGCACTGGCGATGGATGTCCGCAAGGTCGTGGTCGGGCAGGGGTTGCAGGATTCCGACGCCGGGGAGTGGGTGAAATGACCATCGGTCTTGGACATTATTTGTCGGTCGCTGCGATCCTGTTCACGCTCGGGATTCTCGGCATCTTCCTGAATCGCAAGAACGTCATCGTCATCCTGATGTCGATCGAATTGATCTTGCTCGCGGTGAACATCAACCTCGTCGCGTTCTCGACCTTCATGAACGACATCGTCGGTCAGGTTTTCGCGCTGCTGATGCTGACCGTGGCTGCCGCCGAAGCCGCGATCGGTCTTGCGGTGCTCGTCGTCTATTTCCGCAACCGTGGTTCGATCGCGGTTGAAGACATCAATCTGATGAAGGGCTAACTTTCCGATGATACAAGCCCTTGTATTCCTGCCGCTGCTCGGCGCGATCCTCGCCGGCGCCATCGCGCTTTATGGCGCGCATATGCGCCATCCGAGCGGCGACGTGATGGAGCATGGTCACGACGATCACGGACATGCCGCGCATGCTCATGATGATGGTCACGGGCATGACGATCATGCCCATGACGACCACCACGCAACCGAACCGCCAGCAATGGGTTCGCGCCCGGCCGAACTGATGACGACGGCATTGCTGATGGTGTCGGCCGCACTGGCTTGGGTGACGTTCTTCGATGTCGGCTTCGGCCATCATGATTATCGTATCGTGCTAATGCCTTGGATCAACTCTGGTGATCTGCAAATTTCGTGGACGCTGCGCGTCGACACGCTGACAGCGGTGATGCTGGTCGTCGTCACGACCGTGTCGTCGCTCGTGCATCTGTATTCGATCGGCTACATGGACGAAGATCCGAACCGTCCGCGCTTCATGGCCTATCTGTCGCTGTTCACCTTCGCGATGTTGATGCTGGTCACGGCGGACAATCTTGTGCAGTTGTTCTTCGGCTGGGAGGGCGTCGGTCTCGCGAGCTATATGCTGATTGGTTTCTGGTTTCAAAAGCCGTCGGCGAACGCTGCCGCGATCAAGGCTTTTGTCGTCAACCGGGTCGGCGATTTCGGCTTCGCACTTGGCATCTTCGCGATCTTCATGCTGATCGGCTCGACCGATTTCGACACTATTTTCGCCGGCGTCCCCGGCCTGAGCGGCAAGACGATCGACTTCTTCGGTTGGCATGCCGATGCGCTGACGTTGACGTGCCTGCTGTTGTTCATGGGCGCGATGGGCAAGTCGGCGCAATTTCTGCTGCACACTTGGCTGCCGGACGCGATGGAAGGCCCGACGCCGGTGTCGGCATTGATCCACGCGGCGACGATGGTCACCGCAGGCGTGTTCATGGTCGCGCGGCTGTCACCTTTGTTCGAGGCCGCTCCGAATGCGCAAGCCGTCGTGATGTTCTTCGGCGCGACGACAGCGTTTTTTGCGGCGACCGTTGGCCTCGTCCAGAACGACATCAAGCGCATCGTTGCTTATTCGACGTGCTCCCAACTCGGCTACATGTTCGTGGCGCTGGGAGCAGGGGCCTATTCGGTTGCCATGTTCCATCTGTTCACGCATGCGTTCTTAAGGCGTTGTTGTTCTTGGGATCTGGCTCGGTGATCTATGCGATGCATCACGAGCAGGACATTCGCAACATGGGCGGGCTGTGGCGCAAGATTCCCTACACCTATGTCACGATGGTGATCGGCACGTTGGCGCTGACGGGATTTCCGTTGACCGCCGGCTACTTCTCCAAGGACGCGATCATCGAGTCGGCCTATGTCGCGCATAATCCCTTCGCGCTTTATGCGTTCCTGAGCACGGTCGTCGCGGCGGGACTGACCTCGTTCTACTCGTGGCGTCTTATCTTCAAGACGTTCCACGGCACGCCGCATGATCAGACACATGCCGATGCCGCGCATGAAGCGCCGTATTGGATGCTGGTGCCATTGGGCGTGCTGGCGGTTGGCTCGTTTGCAGCAGGATTCCCGTTCAAGGAATTGTTTGCGGGGCACGGCGTCGAGGAGTTCTTCCGCGAGTCGCTGAAGCTCAAGCCCGATATTCTCGAAGAAATGCACCACATTCCGGAGACAATCGCCTTCCTGCCGACGGTGATGATGGCGCTCGGCTTCCTCGTGTCGTGGCTGTTTTACATCCGCAGGCCTTATCTGCCGGTCGAACTCGCGACCCAGCATCAAGGGCTGTATAAGTTTCTGCTCAACAAATGGTATGTCGACGAACTCTATGACGTGATCTTCGTCCGCCCGACCAAATGGCTCGGTCGCTTTCTGTGGAAAAAGGGTGACGGCTATATCATCGATGGCTTCGGCCCGAACGGCATCGCGGCCGGCGTGCTCGACGTCACGCGCAATGTCGTCAAGGTCCAGACCGGCTATCTGTATCACTACGCTTTTGCGATGCTGATCGGTGTCGCCGGCTTCATCACCTGGTTCATCTTCGGCCTGGGGGGCCAGTAATGTCGTCGTCTGTCGTGGCCGCTTCTGTGGTCACCTGGCCGATCCTTTCGGTCGTCACTTTCCTTCCGGTTCTCGGCGCGATCCTGATCTATCTCAGCCGCGGCGATGACGAGGCGGCGCGCGGCAATGCGCGCTGGATCGCGCTGTGGACCACGCTGATAACCTTCGGCGTGTCGCTGATCCTCGTGCTGCGCTACGACGCGGCGGTGCCCGGATTTCAATTCGGCGAAAAGGTCAACTGGCTCGCCAACGGCATCAGCTATCACATGGGCGTGGACGGCATTTCGCTGCCCTTCGTGATCCTGACCACAGCCTTGATGCCGTTCTGCATCGTTGCGAGCTGGAAATCGATCACGATGCGCGTGCGCGAATACATGATGGCGTTCCTGTTTCTCGAAACACTCATGATCGGCACGTTCTCGGCTCTCGATCTGGTGCTGTTCTATCTGTTCTTCGAAGGCGGCCTCATTCCGATGTTTCTCATCATCGGCGTCTGGGGCGGACCGCGCCGCGTCTATGCCTCGTTCAAATTCTTCCTCTACACGCTGCTCGGCTCGGTGCTGATGCTGCTGGCGATCATGGCGCTGTACTGGAATGCCGGCACGACCGACATCCCGACGTTGATGCAAACCGCCGTGCCACGCAATTTGCAAATCTGGGCGTGGCTGGCGTTCTTCGCATCCTTCGCCGTGAAGATGCCGATGTGGCCGGTTCATACCTGGCTGCCCGACGCGCATGTCGAAGCGCCGACGGCCGGCTCGGTCGTGCTCGCCGCGATCCTTTTGAAGATGGGCGGATACGGTTTCCTGCGTTTCTCGCTGCCGATGTTCCCCGAGGCGTCGCTTTACTTCACGCCACTGGTGTTTGCGCTTTCCGCCATCGCCATCGTCTACACCTCGCTGGTGGCGCTGATGCAGGAGGACATCAAGAAGCTGATCGCTTATTCGTCCGTCGCGCATATGGGCTTCGTCACGATGGGCATCTTTGCCGGCAATACGCAGGGCGTCGCCGGCAGCGTCTTCCAGATGATCTCACATGGCGTCGTGTCGGGCGCACTGTTCCTCTGCGTCGGCATCGTCTATGACCGCATGCACACGCGCGAGATCACCGCCTATGGTGGCCTTGTCAATCGCATGCCGCTCTATGCCGTGATGTTCATGGTGTTCACGATGGCCAATGTCGGACTGCCCGGCACGTCCGGCTTCGTCGGCGAATTCATGACGCTGCTCGGCACTTTCAAAACCTCCGTCACGACAGCGACCTTCGCGACACTGGGCGTTATTCTGTCGGCGGCCTATGCGTTGTGGCTTTATCGCAAGGTTGTGTTCGGCAAGCTGACCAAGCCGTCGCTGGCGTCGATCAAGGATTTGACGTTGCGCGAGAGTCTCACGCTGGTGCCGCTGCTGATCCTGACGATCTTGCTCGGCGTTTACCCGAAGCCGGTGCTCGATATGTCGGCGGCGTCGGTCCAGCAACTTGTCACTAATTATTCCACCGCGATTTCAGCCGTGAAGGCAGCCGCGCTGCCGTAAGGTGCGCGACAGGGACGTCAATCATGTTTCAGATGGCCGGATATTCACTGCTGCCGATCTTGCCCGAGCTGGTGCTCGCAGCGGGCGCGATGGTGCTGCTGTTGTTGGGCGCATTTCGCGGGCCGCAGGCGACGGGCCTCGTCACCACGTTGGCTATCGTGCTGCTGATCGTGACGGGCGGCCTCGTTCTCACACTGCCGGCGGGCAAGCTGGTGACGTTCGGCGGCAGCTTCATCGTTGATGATTTCGCGCGCTTCCTGAAGATCCTCGCGCTGATCGGCTCAGGTGTCACTCTCATCCTGTCGACCGAATTTCTGGCCGATGCATCGCGCAAGATATTCGAATACGCGATCCTCGTCATGCTCTCGACCGTCGGCATGATGATCCTGATTTCGGCCGGCGATCTCATCATGCTGTATCTCGGTCTCGAACTGATGAGCCTCGCGCTCTATGTCGTTGCCGCCAGCAATCGCGACAACGCGAAGTCCACGGAAGCCGGGCTGAAGTATTTCGTGCTCGGCGCACTGTCGTCCGGCATGCTGTTATATGGCGCGTCTTTGATTTACGGTTTCACCGGCACGGTGAATTTCGCCGGCATCGCGGCGGCGGCGAAAACCGGCAATATCGGCCTCGTCTTCGGGCTTGTGTTTTTGCTCGCCGGTCTTTGCTTCAAAGTGTCGGCGGTGCCATTCCACATGTGGACGCCGGACGTCTATGAAGGCGCGCCGACGCCGGTGACGGCATTCTTCGCCTCTGCGCCGAAGGTAGCCGCGCTCGCCGTGTTCACGCGCGTCGCATTGACCGCCTTTCCGGGCATCGTCTCGCAATGGCAGCAGATCGTGGTGTTCGTCGCGATCGCCTCGATGGTGCTGGGTTCATTCGCCGCGATCGGCCAGAGCAATATCAAGCGCCTAATGGCCTATTCATCGATCGGCCATATGGGCTTCGCGCTGGTGGGTCTCGCCGCCGGCACGGTCGAAGGCGCGCAGGGCGTGCTGGTCTACATCGCAATATATGTCGCGATGACGCTCGGCACCTTCGCAGTCATCCTCACCATGAAGCGCGATGGCCAGCCGATCGAGACCGTTGCGGATTTCGCAGGGCTCTCGCGCACCAATCCGATGCTGGCGTTTATCTTCGCGATGCTGCTGTTCTCGCTGGCTGGCATTCCGCCGCTGGCGGGATTCTTCGCGAAATTCTACGTCTTCGTGGCGGCGATCAAGGCCGGGCTGTTCACGCTGGCTGTCATAGGCGTGCTCGCCAGCGTGGTCGGTGCCTATTATTATCTGATGATCATCAAGTTGATGTATTTCGACGAGCCCAAAGGCGCGATCGATCCGATGCGGATCGAATTGCGCGCCGTGCTCGCGGTATCCGGCCTGTTCGTGATTTTCTTCTTCGTCTATCCAGGACCGCTGGTCAGCGCCGCGACGACGGCCGCGAAGTCGCTTTTCTAAATGGCGTTCACGCTTGGGCCGAAGGCGAGCCGCGCCGGCGTCGGGCTCCAGGTATTTGACGAGACGGGCTCCACCAATATCGATGCGATGGAGTACGCCCGCGCCGGCGGGCAAGCACCATGCTGGTTCGTGACAACGATGCAGACCGCCGGACGGGGCCGACGCAACCGGGTCTGGACCGCGCCGCGCGGCAATCTCGCCAGTTCCGTGCTTGAAATTCTCGACGTGACGCCATCAGTCGCAGCGACACTTGGTTTTGCGGCCGGCGTCGCGCTCGAAAAGGCGTTACGTCAGATCAGCGTCGAGGCGGCGATGCGTGCGCCGGATTCCGCCGCTAACGATTATCGCCTGAAATGGCCGAACGATATTCTGGCGGGCGGTGCCAAACTTGTCGGCCTTAATCTGGAGGCTGAAGCACGGCCGGACGGCAAACTCGCAGTCGTGGTCGGGATGGGCACCAATGTGGTCGCGACGCCCGACAATATGCCTTATGCGACGGCTTGCCTCCATAAACTCGGCGTGAGCGCCAGCGCTGAAGACCTGTTCGCAGCATTGTCCGACACGTGGCAGGATATGCGCGGCGTCTGGGACAATGGACGCGGCTTTGCTGACATTCGGACGTTGTGGCTGGAGCGGGCGGCGGGGCTCGGCCAGCCGGTCTCGATAAAATCGGGAACATCGACTATATCGGGAATATTCGACACCATCGATGGCACCGGCTGTATGATTGTGACCACAGCGGACCGCAAACGAATCCCGATTGCGGCCGGAGACGTTTATTTCGGCGATATCGCGTCGGCAAAGGCAACAGAAGAATGACGCGACCAGACGAACTGACTTTCGCGCCGCTCGGCGGCGTCGGCGAAATCGGCATGAACCTTTATATTTACGGCTTGGGCAAAGGCCAGCAGCGCTCGTGGCTCGCGGTCGATCTCGGCGTTTCCTTCGGCGACGAGGAGCATCTGCCGGGCATCGACCTCATCATGCCGGACATTCGCTTTCTTGAAAAAGAAAAGAAAAACCTCGTCGGCCTCGTGCTGACCCACGCGCATGAGGACCATTTCGGCGCCATCATCGATCTGTGGCCAAAGCTGAAGTGCCCGATTTACGCGACCAAATTCAGCGCGGCTTTGTTCGCCGCCAAGCTGGCATCAGAACGCAACCCGCCAAAAATTCCGGTCACGATCGTTGAATCTGGCAGCCGCGTCGATATCGGTCCGTTCAATGTCGAGTTCATTCCGGTCGCGCATTCGATTCCGGAATCGCACGCGCTGGCGCTGCATACGCCGCTGGGCATCGTTCTGCACACCGGCGACTGGAAGATCGATCCGACGCCTCTGGTGGGCAGCCCGACCGACGAGCGCCGTTTGCGTGAGTTGGGCGAGCAAGGCGTGCTGGCGCTGATCGGCGATTCGACCAACGCCGTGCGCGAGGGCCGTTCGCCGTCCGAAACCGAAGTCGGTGAAAACATCACCGAATTGGTGAAGCGGGCCAAGGGCCGCGTCGCAGTGACGACCTTCGCGTCGAACGTCGCGCGGATTCGTGCCGTCGCGACTGCCGCACGCGAAGCCGGACGTGAGGTGGTTCTGGTCGGCCGTGCGATGGACCGGGTCGTGCAGGTCGCGCGCGAAACCGGCCATCTCAAGGGCGTACAGAATTTCCGCAGCGTCGATTATTACGGCCACTTCCCGCCGGACAAGGTGCTGGCATTGTGTACCGGCAGCCAGGGCGAGCCGCGTGCGGCGCTATCGCGCATTTCCAACGACGACCATCCGCAGGTCACGCTGAACCGCGGCGACACGGTGATTTTCTCGTCGCGCACGATTCCCGGCAATGAAAAGGCCGTCGGCGGCATCATCAACGGGCTCGTCAATCAGGGCATCGAGGTCATTACCGACCGCACCAATATGGTGCACGTCTCCGGCCATCCGCGCCGCGACGAATTGCGAGATATGATTTCGTGGGTCAAGCCGCAATTGTTGATCCCGGTGCACGGCGAGGCATTACATCTCAACGAACACGCCAAACTCGCGCGCGCCTGCGGCGTCCCGAAGGTGATCGTCATCAAGAATGGCGATCTGGTGCGGCTGGGGCCGGGCGATCCGGCTGTGATCGAGCAAATCCCATCCGGGCGGCTTTATAAAGACGGTATTATTTTAGAAGATTCGAAATCACGCGCCGTCGTCGAGCGCAAGAAGCTCGGCTTTGCAGGCGCGGCTTTCGTCGCGATCACGATGACGGAGCAGGGCGACCTCGCCGACGATCCCCAGGTCGAACTGCTCGGCATCCCCGAGAAGAACAAGGCTGGTGCGCCGATTGACGACATCGTGTTCGACATCGTGGTGACGACGGTCGAAAATCTTCCGAAGGCGCGGCGTCGCGACGCCGATGCGACTGCCGAGTCGGTGCGTCGCGCGGTACGTGCGGCGATCAACGAGCATTGGGGCAAGAAGACCATCGCCTCAGTGCTGGTCTCGGTGATTTAGGGAGAAACGCATGCTCGGTCGGCTTAATCACGTCGCGATCGCGGTGGCGGACGCGCATAAGGCAGCGAAGATTTACGGCACCGCGTTCGGTGCCGAGATTTCCGACGCCGTGCCGCTGCCGGAGCACGGCGTGATCACGGTGTTCGCGACGCTGCCGAATACCAAGATCGAATTTATCCAGCCGCTTGGTGAGAATTCGCCGATTCAGAAATTCGTCGATCGCAATGCGGATGGCGGCATCCATCACATCTGCTACGAAGTGCCGGACATCATTGCCGCACGCGACCAGTTGATCGCGGAAGGCGCGCGCGTGCTCGGCGACGGGCATCCGAAAATCGGTGCCCATGGCAGACCAGTTTTGTTTCTGCATCCGAAAGATTTTTCGGGTGCACTAGTCGAGATCGAAGAGAGCTGAGGTTCAATGGCCTATACGATCTCGTCGGCGCTCGCGATCTACTTCGTGTTGTGGTGGGTCGTGCTGTTCGTCACGCTGCCTTTTGGCGTACGCAGTCAGCATGAAGACGGCCCGCAAAGCGACGGCACTGATCCCGGCGCGCCGGTATTCAGTGGCATGCGCAAAAAGCTACTGTGGACGACGCTGATTTCGCTGGTGATCTTCGGGGCTGGTTATTCCGCGTTTTACGCGGGCTACCTCAACGTTGAACGGTTGTCGCGGTTGATGGGCGTGCCGATTTAATTTGGCTACAGAAAGCCAGCAGCACATAAAAAAAGAGCAGGGCTCTCGCCCTGCTCGGAACATTGTGTCGACCCTATGTCCCCAAAACAATAAGATTTGTTTTTTATTAGATGGGGCGACGCTGCTTGTGCGCGTCAGGGTTCCTCCCGAGACTTGGACATTTAGAGATTTAGAGACTTGCACCGCCAGACTTCCTGAAAGGTCGTCTGCTGCGAATGGTGGTAATCGAGTTTTCCTATCTTGTCATCTCTTTTAGCAATGATGGGCTAAAATTCGAGCATTTTTTGACATGATCGTTCACGCGCCAGTTAGGGTTGTAAATATTGGGCCGTTCGGATTTCGCAGCATCCTTCCACGACCTTGCAATATCCCCATACTGCATATTTTTTTGGCAAATCACGGTTTCGCGTTTGGGCTTGAATTCGACCCTGTTCGCCCCGAAGACGTGTCATTGAGATTTGGCATGCAGATCTAGCTTTGAAGCCGCTATCACATCAACGGAGACGGATATGACGACACTTTCACAGCGTGCGATCATCGCATTGATGTTTGCCGCGATCGGGTTCAGCGCGCAGGCGCATGACTTTAAGGTCGGCGATCTGGATATCGACCATCCGTGGACGCGCGCAACGCCGGGTGGCGCGACGGTCGCCGGCGGCTATCTCACCGTGACCAACAACGGCAAGGAAACCGATCGGTTGATCGGGGGCACGCTGGAAGCGTCCGAACGTCTTGAAGTCCACGAGATGAAGATGGACGGCAACGTGATGAAGATGCGACCGCTCATTGACGGCATCGAAATCAAGGCGGGCGAGACGATCAAGCTGGCGCCGGGCGGTACCCATCTGATGTTCCTCGATCTTAAGCGTCCGCTGAAGAAGGACGACGTGATCAAGGGCCAGTTGCAATTCCAGAAGGCCGGCAAGGTCGATGTCGAATTCAAGGTCGATGCCGTCGGCACAAGCGGCCCCGCCGCCGAGCATAAGCACTGAGTGATGTAGTTTTCCCTCGCCCCATAGATTGGGGCAAGGGAAACGCCGACGTCCGCCTCCCGCCCTTGTGTTTTCGCGGGCAATCCGGTCTCACTTCGAAAATCGTTCCTCACCGACTCAAGGCCATCCCATGCGACTGTCGAGATACTTTCTGCCCATCCTGAAGGAGACCCCGAAGGAGGCCGAGATCGTCTCGCACCGGCTGATGCTGCGCGCCGGCATGCTGCGGCAGGAGGCGGCGGGCATCTATGCGTGGCTGCCGCTCGGTTTGCGCGTGCTGAAGAACATCGAGCGCATCGTCCGCGAGGAGCAAGAGCGTGCCGGTGCGATCGAAGTGCTGATGCCGACGCTGCAACTAGCGGACCTGTGGCGCGAGAGCGGCCGCTACGAGGCCTATGGCCCTGAGATGCTGCGGATCGTCGATCGCCATAAGCGCGAATTGCTGTACGGGCCGACTAACGAGGAAATGATAACCGAGATTTTTCGGGGCTATGTGAAGTCCTACAGAGCGCTGCCGCTCAATCTGTTTCACATCCAGTGGAAATTCCGCGACGAACAGCGCCCCCGTTTCGGCGTGATGCGTGGCCGCGAATTCCTCATGAAGGATGCGTATTCCTTCGACATCGACGAGGCCGCCGCAAAGCGCTCTTACAACCGCATGTTCGTGTCGTATCTGCGGACCTTCGCCCGTATGGGTCTGAAGGCGATCCCAATGCGCGCCGAAACCGGTCCGATCGGCGGCGATCTCAGCCATGAATTCATCGTGCTCGCCGAGACCGGCGAATCCGCGGTCTATTGCAACAAGGATGTGCTCGATCTGCCGGTGCCGGGCGACGACATCGACTACAACGGCGATCTCACCGACATCATCACGGAGTGGACGACGGTCTATGCCGCGACCGAAGACGTCCACGAAGCCGCGCGTTACGATGCGGAAGTGCCCGAGGACAAAAAGCTCAAGACGCGCGGCATCGAGGTCGGGCAGGTGTTCTATTTCGGCACCAAATATTCCGACGCGATGAAAGCTTTTGTCGCCGGCCCCGACGGCGCGGAAGTCGCTGTGCATGGCGGCTCCTACGGCATCGGCGTATCGCGTCTCGTCGGCGCGATCATCGAGGCCAGCCATGACGACAACGGCATCATTTGGCCAGAGAGCGTCGCCCCGTTCAAGGTGTCGATTCTGAACCTCAAGCAGGGTGACGCGGCCTGTGACGCGGCCTGCGAGACGCTTTACAATGCGTTGGCCGCCAAGGGTGTCGAAGTCTTGTATGACGACACCGACCAGCGCGCCGGCGCGAAGTTCGCGACCGCTGACCTGATCGGAATTCCGTGGCAGGTGCTGGTCGGGCCGAAGGGTCTTGCCGACGGCAAGGTCGAGTTGAAGAAGCGCAGCGACGGTAGCCGCGAAAACGTACCGACCGGCGACCTCGTGGCCAGATTGACGGCTTAGCTGCTGCCATCTTTCCACCGCTCGCATCCGCCATGTGCAATCAGGACACCCGATTTCGCCGAATCGTGTGCTACTTCGGACGATGGATGATGCCATGAGCGAGCCCGTGCGAACCCGACCTTTTGCGCCGTTTGAATGGCTCCTTTCCGGGCGCTATTTGCGCGCGCGCCGCAAGGAAGGCTTCATCTCGGTCATTGCCGGATTTTCGTTTCTTGGAATCATGCTCGGCGTCGCGACGCTGATTATCGTGATGGCCGTCATGAATGGCTTTCGCAAAGAGCTGCTTGGCAAGATACTCGGCCTCAACGGTCACATCCTCGTGCAGCCGCTGGAAAGTCCGCTGACCGACTGGAAAGAGGTTGCTGCCCGCATCAGCGCCGTAAAGGGCATCCGGCTTGCCGCGCCGGTGGTCGATGGCCAGGCGCTAGGCTCGTCGCCGTTCAATGCGTCGGGCGTATTCGTCCGCGGCATCCGCTCCGACGATCTGAACAAGCTGACGTCGATCGCTAACAACATCAAGCAAGGCACGCTGGAAGGCTTCGACGACGGGCAGGGCATCGCGATCGGCCGCCGGCTCGCCGATCAATTGTCGTTGCGCGCCGGCGATAGTCTCACGCTGGTTGCGCCACGCGGCGCAGTGACCCCGATGGGGACGACGCCGCGCATCAAGCCTTACAGGATCGCGGCAGTGTTCGAGATCGGCATGTCCGAATATGACGGCACCTTCGTCTTCATGCCGCTAGCGGAGGCGCAGGCTTATTTCAACCGCGCCTCGGATGTGACCTCGATCGAGGTCTATACCGACAACCCGGACAAGATTGACGGCTACCGAAAGGCCGTCACCGAAGCGGCGGGGCGGCCGATATTCATGGTCGACTGGCGTCAGCGCAACGCCACTTTCTTCAACGCGCTGCAGGTTGAGCGCAATGTCATGTTTCTGATCCTGACATTGATCGTGCTGGTGGCGGCTCTAAACATCGTCTCCGGCCTCATCATGCTGGTGAAGGACAAGGGCAGTGACATCGCCATCCTGCGCACGATGGGCGCATCGCAAGGCTCCATCATGCGGATTTTCCTCATTACCGGAGCGGCGATCGGCGTCGTCGGCACCCTCACCGGCTTTGTGGTCGGACTTGTGATCTGCATGAACATCGAGTCGATCCGGCAGTTCATCTCATGGATGACGTCAACGGAATTGTTCTCGCCCGAACTGTATTTCCTCTCCAAGCTGCCCGCCGACGTCGATGTCGGCGAGACCTCCGCCGTCGTCATCATGGCGCTGACACTGTCGTTCCTCGCGACGCTGTATCCGTCGTGGCGCGCGGCGCGGCTCGATCCCGTGGAAGCGCTGCGTTATGAGTGAGACCCAATTGGAGCCAGCAGCGACCGAGACGGTGGCAGCAGAAAACAAGCCGGTTGTGTTTCTGCACGACATTAAGCGGCAATATGTGCAAGGCGCCGCAACGCTGACGATTCTCGACAACGCCAATCTGGCGATGTGGGCCGGGCAATCGGTGGCTCTTGTGGCCCCCAGCGGTTCCGGCAAATCGACTTTGCTTCATATCGCCGGATTGCTTGAGCATCCCGACGAGGGTGAGGTCTATATGAGCGGGCAGGCAACATCGACGCTGTCCGATGCCGAGCGCACGCAGATCAGACGAACCGAAGTTGGGTTCGTCTATCAGTCACACCGGCTGTTGCCGGAATTCTCGGCGCTGGAAAACGTGATGCTTCCGCAAATGATCCGCGGCCTGAAGCGCAAGGAAACGGTGGCGCGCGCGACCGAAATTCTAGCTTATTTGGGTCTTGGCGATCGGATCACTCATCGCCCGGCTGAACTATCCGGCGGCGAGCAACAACGGGTCGCGATCGCGCGCGCAGTCGCCAACGCACCGCGTGTGCTATTTGCCGACGAGCCGACCGGAAACCTCGATCCGCACACGGCGGATCATGTGTTCAATGCGCTGATGCAGCTGGTGAAAGCGACAGACGTCGCGATGCTTATCGCCACGCATAATATGGCGCTGGCTGGGCGGATGGATCGCCGCGTGTCGTTGGAAAACGGCCGGATTATCGAACTGGCCTAAGCGTCATGGTGCGCTTTCCAACGACGAGACGTTCAATACTCTCGCCGCACTTTGCGGTCGCGTCGCAAGCCTGGCGCATTGCGTCCGATAAAATACGGATTTTCGATGCATTGCGCAGGCCGTCCGCTGGCCGTCATCTGGCACTGCGCGATCGAGGCGTAGCTGCATTCGGTGTACGAATTCCGGCCGAACACCTGCAGGCAGACGGGTACATTCGGCGGATACATCTGCGCCGACGCCGGACTCGCAATGATAGCCGTAAAACCCGCCAGCGCGATCAGGACCGCTCGCATCAATAGCGCTCGCTATAAACCGGCCGACCGCGCCGCGACGTGCGCGAACCGGCCTCGGGATTGAAATAGGGGTTCTGGATGCACGACAAAAATCGACCCGATGCCGAGGCCTGACACTGCTGATAGCTCGTATAGGTGCAATTGCTGAGGCCAGGAAATTCGTCGCCCTGAATGCAAAATGGATATCCCGCGCCCACGGCCTGCGCCGGGGCTGTGCCCCAAGATGCGAAGCCTGCTGCCGCGATGCCGGCCAGAATAAATGCGCGCATGATCGTCCCTGCCTCGGGTGAAATGATTCCTTGGCATAACAACAAGCAGTGGTTCCGGTTCCCGTCAACGCGCGTCTGCGTGAGTGACCTGACCCACGCATTTACGAAGCGTTAAAGCTATCTGCCGCGTCCCCGATATCCCGCTTGACGAAAGAACAAAAGAAGAACTATGTTCTGTTTATGTTCTTCACAATGGATTTTGAAACGGGGAGGCCGACATGTTGAGACTGTTCGTCGAGGAAGCCGCTGCTTTGGCATCGCTGGTTCTGTTCATTGGCATGATCGCGGTGTGGGCGCAGGTTATTCCGCAACTCTGATCCGCAGCTTTGACCAAGCGTATTGGGGACAAGTCCTCGATGCAGGCGATGCAAGCGCGCGGCCGTGTTAAACTTTGGGTCTGATCTCATCGAGTCTACCCGCAGCAACCGCGGCGACAGTGAGCCGGCCGGCGTCAGAGATCCGGCGGGCTTGATCCGAAAGCTCGCTGAAAGTCGCCGAAAGCTTGCAATGCCAAACGCCGGTTTTATCCATCTTCACGTCCATTCCGCCTATTCGTTGCTGAAGGGATCGATCAAGATCCAGAAGCTTGCGGAACTGGCGAAAGCGGACAAGCAGCCGGCACTCGCGCTGACCGACACCGACAACATGTTCGGCGCGCTGGAATTCTCCGATAAACTTGCCGGCTATGGCATTCAGCCGATCGTCGGCTGCGAGTTGGCGATTGATTTCGGCGATCAGGATCCGAACGCCCGCAATGCGCTGAACGCGACACCGGCCCGGATCGTTCTGCTGGCCACCCGCGAGCGCGGCTATCGCAGCCTGATGAAGCTGAATTCACGCGCCTTTCTGGAGACGCCGACGCATCAGGTGCCGCATATCAAAGCCGAATGGCTCGACGGCGAATCTGAAGACCTCATCGCGCTGACGGGCGGCCCGGAAGGTCCGCTCGCGCTGGCGCTTGCCGCCGATCAGGCTGCACTCGCCGGCGCTCGCTGTGAACGGCTGCAGCGCGCTTTCGGGGATCGCCTCTATGTCGAATTGCAGCGCCACGGCGTCGAGAAGGAGCGCCGCAGCGAAAGCGGGCTGATCGATCTGGCCTATGCGCGGGGGCTGCCGCTGGTCGCGACCAACGAGCCTTATTTTGCGACCGCCGATGATTTCGAGGCGCATGATGCGCTTCTTTGTATCGCAAGCGGCAAACTCGTTGCTGACAGCGAGCGCGAGCAGCTCACCGCCGATCACCGTTTCAAGACTCGCGCCGAGATGGCGGTGCTGTTCGCCGATATTCCTGAGGCTTTGTCCTCGACTGTTGAGATTGCCGAGCGTTGCGCATTCCGGCCGAAAACGAGAAAGCCGATCCTGCCGCGCTTTACGGTCGGCGCGGGCAGCAAGGCCGCCAACGCGGAAGCCGGTGAGGCCGCCGAAATGCGCAAGCAGGCCGAGGAGGGGCTGACTCAACGGCTCAAAGTGCATGGCCTCGCGCAGGGCATGAGCGAAGAGGATTATCGGGCGCGGCTCGACTTTGAGCTGAACGTCATCACCCGCATGAACTATGCCGGCTACTTCCTGATCGTGGCCGACTTCATCAAATGGGCCAAGACCGAAGGCATTCCGGTCGGGCCGGGCCGTGGTTCGGGCGCGGGCTCGCTGGTCGCCTATGTGCTGACCATCACCGATCTCGATCCGATCCGCTTCGGCCTGTTGTTCGAACGCTTTTTAAATCCCGAGCGGGTCTCGATGCCCGATTTCGATATCGATTTCTGTCAGGATCGCCGCGGCGAAGTGATCGACTATGTTCAAAATCGCTACGGCCGCGATCAGGTCGCGCAGATCATCACCTTTGGCACCCTACAGGCGCGCGGCGTGCTGCGTGACGTCGGCCGCGTGTTGCAGATGCCTTACGGGCAGGTGGATAAACTCACGAAATTGGTGCCGAACAATCCGGCCGCGCCGGTCACGCTGAAGCAGGCGATTGACGGCGAGCCGAAGCTGCAGGCGTTTCGCGACGAAGATCCGGTGGTGTCGCGCGCCTTCGATATCGCGCAACGCCTCGAAGGCCTGACACGCCACGCTTCGACGCATGCCGCCGGTATCGTGATCGGTGATCGGCCGTTGAGCGAGTTGGTGCCGCTGTATCGCGATCCGAAATCCGACATGCCCGTGACCCAGTTCAACATGAAATGGGTCGAGCCGGCGGGGCTCGTGAAATTCGACTTCCTCGGCCTTAAGACGCTGACGGTTCTGGACGTCGCGGTGAAATTGCTGAAGCAGCGAAATATTATAGTCGATCTGCCGACGCTGCCGCTCGACGATACCAAGAGTTACGAAATGCTGGCGCGCGGCGATGTCGTCGGCGTGTTCCAAGTGGAAAGCCAGGGCATGCGGCGCGCGCTGGTCGATATGCGGCCCGACCGTTTCGAGGACATCATCGCGCTGGTCGCGCTATATCGGCCGGGTCCGATGGCGAACATTCCCACTTACTGCGCGCGAAAGCATGGCGACGAGCAGCCGGAATATCTGCATCCGATGCTTGAGCCAATTCTAAAGGAAACCTTTGGCGTCATCATCTATCAGGAACAGGTGATGCAGATCGCGCAGCTCATGGCTGGCTATTCGCTCGGCGATGCTGACCTGTTGCGCCGCGCGATGGGCAAGAAAATTCGCTCCGAGATGGAGACGCAGCGCGCGATCTTTGTCGAAGGTGCGATAAAGAACAATGTGCCGATGGCGCAGGCCAACGAGATTTTCGACCTGCTCGCGAAGTTCGCCGATTACGGCTTCAACAAGAGTCACGCAGCCGCCTATGCGATGGTGTCGTATCACACCGCTTATATGAAAGCGCATTATCCGGTCGAGTTCATCGCAGCATCGATGACATTGGACATGAGCAACACCGACAAGCTGTCCGAATTCCGCGCCGAGTCGCAACGGCTCGGCATCAAGGTCGAAGCGCCGAATATCAACCGCTCCGGCAAGACGTTTGAGGTCGGCGACAACACGATTTTCTATGCGCTGGCAGGGTTAAAGGGTGTCGGCGGTCACGCGGTCGATCTGATCGTCGAGGCGCGCGAGGATGGCTTGTTCACGTCGCTTGCAGATTTCGCGGCGCGGGTTAATCCGCGCGCGATCAACAAGCGTGTCATTGAAAGCCTCGCAGCCGCAGGCGCGTTCGATACGCTCGATGCCAACCGCGCGCGCGTCTTCGGCGGCGCTGAAGCGATTTTGGCAGCTTGCCAGCGTGCGCATTCGGCGGCGACGGTGGGCCAGAATGACATGTTCGGCGGCATGGCCGATGCGCCGACGATTATGTTGCCGCAGATCGAATCCTGGTTGCCGGCGGATCGTCTGAAGCGCGAATATGATGCGATCGGATTCTTTCTTTCAGGCCACCCGCTGGACGATTATGCGACCGCGCTGAAGCGGCTGCGCGTGCAAAGCTGGGCGGAGTTTTCGCGCGCTGTGAAATCAGGCGCGACTGCCGGCAAGGTCGCCGCGACCGTCGTGACGCGGCTGGAGCGGCGCACAAAAACGGGAAATAAGATGGGTATTTTCGGGCTGTCCGATCCGACCGGGCATTTCGAAGCGATAGTGTTCTCAGAAGGCCTCGCCCAATTCCGCGACGTGATGGAGCCGGGTGCGGCGGTCTTGTTACAACTTGGTGCCGAGTTGCAGGGCGAAGATGTTCGCGCTCGCATCATCAATGCCGAACCGCTCGATGCCGCTGCTGCGAAAACGCAGAAGGGGCTGCGCATCGTCGTGAAGGACACTAAACCGCTGGACTCGATTTACAAGCGGTTGATGGCGTCGGTCGGATCGGGGGCAGGCGGCGGCGAGGTTTCGCTGGTGCTGCGGCTCGATATGCAGACCGAGGTCGAGTTCAAGCTCGATGGCCGGTTTCAGGTCTCGCCCCAGATCGCCGGCGCGCTCAAGGCCGTGCAAGGTGTCGAGCAGGTCGAAGCGCTTTAGGGACAGCTGAAGGCCGCGTCGAACAGTTTCATTGCAATTACGTGACGTCGAGATATTCAATCGCGACACCCCGTCCGGCCCGTCGGTTTCCTCGTGCTTGCTCGATTTGCTTCAGGAAACGCCGGTCGTGTTCAAGACGATAGGCGAAGCAGTCATCTTCGGATTCAAAGCCGATCAGGACGCCGGCAGGTTTTCCATGCCGCGTGATGATGTCCTGCGTTTCGGCTTCGCGCAGAAACCGAGATAGATCGTTTTTGACCGATGAGAAGGGAACTTCCTTCATTCCGGTTCTCCGAATTGGGCAAGCCAAGTGTCAGCCTGCGCAGATAGGCGACAGCCTCTGGTGCAAGCATCATCTAACAAGCATCATCTAAAAAGACATTTAGCCAGATTTCAGCTAGAATGACCCATATTGCCTCGTGGCTTGGCCAGCCTGCATGTCGCCACCGGCACGGCGAACCTGGCATGGCGAAATGCCGTGTACCCCAAAATCCTTGCGTCCCGGCAGAATCTGGCTATAACCCGCGCCATCTCACACGGAAACATGGCCTAAACAGCCGTCCGGTGGCATCCGGGCCGAGGCAGGATATCCCTGTCGAAAGCGCTTGATGCTCACACGTTTCCGGAGGAACCAACCGGAGAATATCACTATGGCGCTTCCTGAATTTTCTATGCGTCAGCTTCTCGAAGCTGGCGTCCATTTCGGCCACCAATCGCATCGCTGGAATCCCAAGATGGCGAATTACATCTTTGGTGCCCGCAACAACATCCACATTATCGATCTCGCGCAGACCGTGCCGTTGCTGCACAACGCGCTGAAGGCTGTCAGCGACACCGTCGCCAAGGGCGGCCGGATTCTGTTCGTCGGCACGAAGCGTCAGGCACAAGATGTCGTCGCGGAAGCTGCCAAGCGCTCGGCGATGTATTTCGTCAATTCGCGCTGGCTCGGCGGCACGCTGACCAATTGGAAGACAATTTCCGGCTCGATCAAGCGCCTGCGTCATCTCGACGAAGTGCTTAATTCGGGTGACGCGAGCCAGTATACGAAGAAGGAGCGTCTGACGCTGCAGCGCGAGCGCGACAAGCTCGATCGTTCGCTCGGCGGCATCAAGGACATGGGCGGTCTGCCCGATTTGATCTTCGTCATTGATACGAACAAGGAAGACATCGCGATTCAGGAGGCCCAGCGCCTCGGCATCCCGGTGGCCGCCATCGTCGATACCAATTCGGACCCGAAGGGCATCACTTATGTGGTGCCGGGCAATGACGACGCCGGCCGTGCGCTGACGCTGTATTGCGACCTGATCGCCCGCGCCGTCATTGACGGCATCTCGCGCGCACAGGGCGATTCCGGTCATGATATCGGTGCATCGGCTGCTCCGATGCGTGAAGAACTGCCGGCAGTGGCAGCTCCGACCGGCTTCCAGGGTCTCGCCGGTCCGCGCGGCGCGTCCGACGACCTCAAGAAGCTCACCGGCGTGTCCGGCGCGATCGAGAAGAAGTTCAACGATCTCGGCATCTTCCATTTCTGGCAGCTTGCCGAACTCGATCACGACACGGCCCACCATATCGGCGAAGAAGTCGGCTTGCCGGCGCGTGCCGATGGCTGGGTGGCTCAGGCCAAGGCGATGACCGCGGAAGCGGAATAAAGCCGGGACAGCGCGGCGGTCTCGCCGCGCGCCCTCATTCTCCATTTATCTGGTTCCTGACGGCGATGGCGAGGCGGCGAAAGCTGCGTCGCCATTCGCCCTGACAGGCGAAGGACATTCACGATGACAACGATTACCGCTGCGATGGTCAAGGATCTTCGCGAAACCACCGGCGTCGGCATGATGGATTGCAAGCAGGCGCTGTCCGAGAACAATGGCGACATGCAGGCCTCGATCGACTGGCTGCGCAAGAAGGGCCTCTCCAAGGCTGCCAAAAAGGCCGACCGCGTCGCTGCCGAAGGCCTGATCGGTGCCGTGACCGCTGGTCCGAAGGGGGTGGTCGTCGAGGTCAATTCCGAGACTGATTTCGTTGCGCGCAACGAGCAGTTTCAGGGCCTCGTCAAGATGATCGCCCAGATCGCGCTGAAAGTCGGCGCGGACGTTGAAGCTATCAAAGCGGCGAAGGTCGGTGACGTCACCGTCGAGCGCGCGATTTCCGACGCGATCGCGACCATCGGCGAGAACATGACCCTGCGCCGTGCCGCTGAACTGACAGTCTCCAGCGGCGTGGTAGCCAGCTACATCCACAACGCCGTCGTCGAGGGCGCCGGCAAGATGGGCGTGATCGTCGCACTTGAGTCGACCGGCAAGACCGATGAACTCACGACGCTCGGCCGGCAGATCGCGATGCATGTCGCGGCGACCAATCCGGCCGCGCTGGATTCGGCTTCGTTGGATCCCGCCATCGTCGCCCGTGAGAAGGACGTTATGGCCGACAAGTATCGGCAACAGGGCAAGCCCGAAGCAATGATCGAGAAGATCGTCGAAAACGGCCTCAAGACTTACTACAAGGAAGTCTGCCTGCTCGAACAGGCCTTCATCCATGACACAGGCAAGTCGGTGGCTCAGGCCGTCAAGGAAGCCGAAGGCAAGGTCGGTGCGCCGATCAAACTGACGGGCTTCGTGCGTTACGCACTCGGCGAAGGCATCGAGAAGGCCGAGTCGGACTTCGCAGCGGAAGTCGCGGCGGC
>JAYUEY010000145.1:0-18680 GCA_043739005.1 Tardiphaga sp. | reverse complement strand
ATCCGCGGCGACATTCTCGGCATGGCCAATGACATCGCGCGCGGCAGGCCGCTTTACGATCAGGACCGCCAGAGCTTTCAGGAGCAACTGACCCTGAGTGCCGCGTCGCGAAATCTTCCGGGCGCAATGCTGATCGACAAGGATGCCAACGTTCTCGCCTCGGCTCAGACGGGCATCAAGCAGGAATTCACGACGCCCGCGCCGGAATTCCTCACCAATGTGACCGACACAGAGCCGCAGATCGCCGTGTTTATCGAGGCCAATTATGTCGCCGCCGTCCTCAGGCTGCGCAGCTTCGACGACACGTTTCTTTATGTCGCGCGCCTGCTCGATCCGCGCGTTGTCGCGCAGCTGCGCCAGACGCAGGCGAGCGTTGCCGAATATGCTGAAGTGGAGTCGCGCCGGCTTGGCGTGCAGGTCGCCTTCGCGCTGATGTTCACCGTGATCGCGCTGACGGTGCTGATGTCGGCGGTGCTGATCGGGCTAAACTTCGCCAACTGGCTGGTCGGGCCGATCCGCCGCCTGATGGGGGCCGCCAATATGGTCTCGACGGGCGATCTGCATGTGCAAGTGCCCGTCATCAAGTCCGAAGGCGATCTGGCGCAGCTCGGCGAAACCTTCAACAAGATGACGCAGGAATTGCGCAGCCAGCGCGACGAGTTGGTCAGCGCCAGCGACGTCATCGACAGCCGCCGCCGTTTCATCGAGGCCGTGTTGTCATCAGCTAGTGCCGGCATCATCGGTGTCGATGCGTCCAGCAACATCGGCATTCTCAATCGCTCGGCCGAGAAGCTTATCGGTCATTCGGAATCCGAGACGCTCGGGCATCCGCTATCGGAGGTGCTGCCCGAACTCAACGAGATGATGAAATCGGCGCGCGACGGCGCGCAGCGGCTCGTGCAGGGCCAGATCACGATCACGCGCGATGGCCACGAGCGCAATTTGTCGGTCCGCGTCAGCGCCGAACAGACCACGCAGTCCCGCGACAGCTACATTATTACGCTCGACGACATCACCGAACTAGTCGCCGCTCAGCGCACATCGGCCTGGGCCGACGTCGCGCGCCGCATTGCGCACGAGATCAAGAATCCGCTGACACCGATTCAACTCTCGGCCGAGCGCATCAAACGCAAATTCGGCAAAGTCATTATCGACGACAAGCAGATCTTCGAGCAATGCACCGACACCATCGTGCGTCAGGTCGATGACATCCGGCGCATGGTCGATGAATTCTCGCGCTTCGCGCGGATGCCGAAGCCCGTGATCGAAGGCGAGGACGTTGCCGACACCGTGCGGCAGGCGGTGTTCCTGATGCGCGTCGGTCATCCCGACGTCGATATCCAGGCGGAGATCAAGGACGAGCCGATGCGCGCGCGCTTCGATCGCCGACTGATTTCGCAGGCGCTGACGAACATTATCAAGAATGCGACCGAGGCGATCGAGGCCGTGCCGGCGGGCGAGCTTGGCAAGGGCAAGATCGACGTCATTGCGGCGCGCGAGGACGAGGACATTGTGATCGATGTCATCGACAACGGAATCGGTCTGCCCAAAGTCGCCCGTGCGCGGCTGCTGGAGCCCTATGTGACGACGCGCGAGAAAGGCACCGGCCTCGGCCTCGCGATCGTCGGCAAGGTTCTTGAAGATCATGGCGGGGGCATCGAACTCAACGACGCTTCCGCGATTAGACCGGGCGCACGCGGCGCATGGATGCGATTGCGCTTTTCGATCTCCGGCCAGAAGCCGAATGCGGATGGCGGCGAACCGAAAGCCGCCGAGATGAACAAAGAAAAACGAGCCGAAGTTGCAATCGGTAACTGAAAAAACAGGCGTGATGCATGGCGAATGACATTCTGATAGTCGACGACGAAGCCGATATCCGCGATCTGGTCGCGGGCATTCTGGACGATGAAGGATTCGGAACCCGAACCGCGCGCGACAGCGACAGCGCTTTGGCCGAAGTCGCCAAGCGGCGGCCGAGCATGATCTTCCTCGATATCTGGTTGCAGGGCTCCAAGCTCGACGGGCTGCAACTGCTCGAAGCGATCAAGGCCGAGCATGCGGAGCTTCCGGTCGTGATGATCTCCGGCCATGGCAATATCGAAACGGCCGTCGCTGCGATCAAACGCGGTGCTTATGACTTCATCGAGAAGCCGTTCAAGGCCGACCGGCTGATTCTGGTCGCGACCCGCGCGCTGGAGACCTCGCGGTTGAAGCGTGAGGTGAAAGAACTCAAGCAGCAGGCCCCGACCGCTAGCTCGCTGACAGGCCGATCGGCCTGCATGAACCAGTTGCGTCAGACCATCGAGCGCGCTGCGAAGGCCAACAGTCGTATTCTGATTGTCGGGCCATCCGGTGCGGGCAAGGAATTGACCGCACGCACGCTGCACAATGCGTCGGGCCGCGCCGATGGGCCGTTCGTCGTTATCAATGCGGCGGCGATCACACCGGAGCGGATGGAAACCGAACTGTTCGGCATCGAGCAGGCCGCCGAGCAGCCGCGCAAGACGGGCGCGCTGGAAGAGGCGCATGGCGGCACGCTGTTCATCGACGAGATCGGCGATCTGCCGCGCGAGACCCAGAACAAGATACTGCGTGTGCTTGTCGATCAGACGTTTCAGCGTTCCGGCGGCACCGCGAAGATCAACGTCGACGTTCGGATCATCTCGTCAACGGCGCGCAACCTCGAAGAGGAAATCGCCGAAGGTCGTTTCCGCGAAGAC
Source organism: Tardiphaga sp. (assembly GCA_043739005.1). Taxonomy (GTDB): domain Bacteria; phylum Pseudomonadota; class Alphaproteobacteria; order Rhizobiales; family Xanthobacteraceae; genus Tardiphaga. The sequence continues at coordinate 15,960 of JAYUEY010000145.1, read as the reverse complement.
CTTTATCATCGGCTGTCAGTGGTGCCGATCCGCGTGCCGCCGTTGTCGGAACGGCGCGAGGACATTCCCGAACTGATCGACTATTTCATGGAACAGATATCGGTCGCGACGGGGCTTCCTAAGCGCAAGATCGGCGAGGACGCGATGGCTGTGCTGCAGTCGCATGTCTGGCCGGGCAACGTCCGGCAATTGCGCAACAACGTCGAACGCGTGATGATTTTGGCCGCCGGCGGACCGGAAGTCGTTATCAACGCCGATATGCTGCCGCAGGATGTCGGCTCGATGGTGCCGGCGATGCCGACCTCGACCAATGGCGAGCACATTATGGGACTGCCATTGCGCGAAGCGCGCGAGGTGTTCGAGCGCGATTATCTGATCGCGCAGATCAGCCGCTTCTCCGGCAACATCTCACGCACCGCCGAATTTGTCGGGATGGAGCGCTCCGCTCTGCATCGCAAGCTCAAGGCGCTCGGCGTCGGATAAGACACATCTTCAATCACCGGAATTTCGATGTCACGCATCGCTTATGTGAACGGCCAGTATGAGTTGATGGGCGCGGCCAGCGTCCATATCGAGGATCGCGGTTATCAATTCGCGGATGGCGTCTATGAGGTCTGTGAAATTCGCGGCGCGAAGATTGTTGATTTCACTAAGCACATGACGCGGCTGCAACGCTCGTTGCGTGAATTGCGGATCGCGATGCCGATGGCTTTGGCATCGCTCAAGATCGTCGTTCAAGAGGTCGTGCGCCGCAATCGCGTTCGCAACGGCATCGTCTATTTGCAGGTCAGCCGTGGCGTCTCGCGGCGCGATCATGCCTTCCCGACACATCCGGTGTCGCCGAGCGTCGTCGTCACGGCGCGCAGCATCAACCCACAGAAAGGCAGCGACACCGCCGCGCGCGGCATCAAGGTGATCACCCAGCCGGAAAACCGCTGGCCGCGCGTGGACATCAAGTCGGTCTCGTTGTTGCCGAACGTGCTGGCCAAGCAAGCAGCCAAGGAACAGGGCGCTGGAGAGGCATGGTTCGTCGATCGCGACGGCTTCGTGACCGAAGGCAGTTCTACCAACGCCTGGATCGTCACGTCGGACAATCGCGTGATAACGCGCTCCGCTGAGACGGGGATACTGGCCGGCATTACCCGCGCCGTGTTGATCGACGTACTGGCGGCGATGCAACTCAAGCTCGAAGAGCGTCCCTTTACGCCGGCAGAAGCGGCGCAGGCCAAGGAGGCCTTCGTTACGGCGTCGAGCCAGATCGTGATGCCCGTCATCGCCATCGACGACAAACCGATCGGCGACGGTAAACCGGGAGTGATGGCGAAGCGATTGCGCGAGGAATTTCATCGCTTCGCGGAGTTCGTCTGAAAATTCCGTGGGGCGGGTATCGAACCGGCGCGATCCGGCTTGCCTAAAAAGCGCGCCTGCCTTCTAATCAAGACAACCTGTGCCGTGGAGAGGGACATCTGCGGACATCGGGCGGCTTGGGCCGCGTCTTGAGACCCCGAAGAGGGCAAAAGGCGCATCTCGGGTAACAAAAACAACAAAACGAAGACTGCGGGACAAAAACTATGGCGGCAGACCGCGCACAAAATCTCCAAGACACTTTTCTGAATCACGTTCGCAAAACCAAGACGCCTCTCACCATCTTCCTCGTCAATGGCGTCAAACTGCAAGGCATCGTCACCTGGTTCGACAATTTCTGCCTGTTGCTGCGGCGCGACGGCCATTCGCAGCTTGTTTACAAGCATGCGATCTCGACGATCATGCCGGGAGCCCCGATCCAACTGTTCGAGGGCGGCGAGGACGCGCCAAGTTGAGAGCTTTCTGATTGGAACCCCGGACCTTTCAAGGGGACGCAGATCGTCCGCGCACGGACCGCAGCGAGCCGACAGGACGGGTGATCGTCGTCGGCCCCTATCTCAAAATGCGTCGCGGCCATGCCGAGACGCAATCGGACGGTTATGGTCAGGACAGGTCCGCCCCGGATCAGGTGGTGCGCGACGCTGACGCGCGGCTTGAGGAAGCCGCAGGGTTGGCGCGCGCGATCGACCTGATCATCGCGGAAGCCGTGCTGACGCCGATCAGCCAGATCCGGCCCGCGACCTATCTCGGCAAAGGCAAGGTCGAGGAGATTAAGCTCCTGATCGAGGTGCACCACGCCGACCTCGTCGTGATGGATTGTGCACTGTCGCCTATCCAGCAGCGCAATCTCGAAAAGGAATGGAACACCAAGGTGCTCGATCGCACCGGGCTCATTCTGGAAATCTTCGGCCGTCGCGCCAAGACCAAGGAAGGCGCGCTACAGGTCGAACTCGCGCATCTGAATTATCAGCGCAGCCGCCTGGTGCGATCATGGACCCATCTGGAGCGCCAGCGCGGCGGCTTCGGTTTCATGGGCGGCCCCGGCGAAACCCAGATCGAGGCCGATCGCCGGCTGATCGGTGATCGCATCTCGCGGCTGGAAGCAGAGATCGCCAAGGTGCAGGCGACACGGCGGCTGCATCGCGCGGGCCGCAAGCGGGTGCCGTATCGTGTCGTGGCCCTCGTCGGCTACACCAATGCCGGCAAATCGACGCTGTTCAACCGCCTGACCCGCGCCGAGGTGCAGGCTGCCGACATGCTGTTCGCGACGCTCGATCCGACGCTGCGTGCGCTGACGCTGCCGCATGGCGGCAAGGCGATGCTGTCGGACACGGTCGGCTTCATTTCCAACCTGCCGACGCAGCTTGTCGCGGCGTTCCGCGCCACGCTGGAGGAGGTGCTTGAAGCCGACGTCATTTTGCATGTTCGCGACATCGCTCATGAGGATGCCGACGCCCAGCAAAGCGATGTCGATACAGTTCTGCGACAGCTCGGGATTGATCCGGAATCAGGCAAGGGCATTATCGAGGTCTGGAACAAGATCGATCGCTTCTCGGCTGAGGAGCGCGAAAATTTACAAAACATCGCCGCGCGGCGCGATGCGGCGCATCCTTGTTTTCTGGTCTCGGCCGAAACCGGGGAGGGCGTCGAGGACCTCTTGCTGGCGATCGAGCAACGCCTCGCTGCGACGCGCTTTGCGCTCGACCTCACGATCGATGCCGCAGATGGCGCGGGTGTGAGCTGGCTGCATCGCAATGCCGAGGTGCTTGCTAAGGATTTGCACGACGGTGTCTATGCGATGACCGTGCGGGTCGATGAGACCAAGCGCGATCTGGTGGTCAATAAATATGGTGCGGTCGTGCATAAGGATGGTGAGGAAGCCTAGCTATTTCCTCTCGGTCCGTTTCGCCTCGTTCCAGAGCGCGTCCATCTCGGCGAGCGAGGCGTCCTGCAACGATCGCCCCTGCGCTTCCAGCGCGCGCTCGATAAACGCAAAGCGTCGTTCGAATTTCGCATTGGTGCCGCGCAGCGCCAGATCGGGATCGGCACCGACATGACGCGCGAGATTCACAAGCGCGAACATCAGGTCGCCGGTCTCGTCCGCGATTTCGTCCTTGTCGCCGCGATCGAGCGCCGCCTCGATCTCGTCAGCTTCTTCGCGGATTTTCGCCAGCACCGCGCGCGGATCGTTCCAGTCAAACCCGACCAACGACGCCTTCTGCTGCAATTGCATCGCACGAGTCAGCGCGGGCAGGCCGGCTTTCACCTTCGACAGCAAGGACGACGACGCCAAAGCCGCCTGCGGATGGCGCGCGGCACGCTCGGCTTTCTCTTCAGCTTTGATGCGCTCCCATGCGCTCTTGACGCCGGCCGGCGAGATATGGCCGTCGGCATCCGCGAAGACATGCGGATGACGCCGAATCAGCTTTCTCGTGATCGCTTCGACGACATCGCCAAACGCAAAGGACTTTTCTTCTTCCGCGAGGCGCGCGTGATAGACCACCTGCAACAACAGATCACCAAGTTCGTCGCAGAGATCGTGCCGGTCGTCGCGCGCGATGGCGTCGGCGACCTCATAGGCTTCCTCGATCGTATAGGGCGCGATCGTCGCGAAGGTCTGTTCGAGATCCCACGGGCATCCCGTTACTGGCGTTCGCAACTGCGCCATGATCTCGATCAGACGGGAGATGTCCTTGGACGGCGTCATCATGTCGGAGGCCCTTGTTGATCGCGCGTTTATGCGCTGGCCTGCGCGAGATCGCCAGCCGGTTTGGCGGGCAAGGGCCGGGGATGCTAAAGACCCCTCCATGATGAGCCATGAGATTCAAAACAAAACCGCACTGGTGCTTTTTTCCGGCGGACAGGATTCCGCGACCTGTCTGGCATGGGCGCTATCGCGCTATGCGTGCGTCGAGACGGTTGGGTTTTCTTACGGCCAGCGCCATGCCATCGAACTCGATTGCCGTGCGGCCTTGCTCGACGGCTTGCGCGCGATGAAACCCGACTGGGCCGCGCGGCTCGGCGAGAGTCACACCATCGATATTCCAACGCTAGGCACGATCTCGGAGACGTCGCTGACACGCGACGTCGCCATTGAAATGAATGCCGACGGTTTGCCGAACAGTTTCGTGCCCGGCCGTAATCTCATCTTCCTGACATTTGCGGCGGCTTTGGCCTATCGGCGCGGCATTCTCGATATCGTCGGCGGCATGTGTGAGACGGATTACTCCGGCTATCCGGATTGTCGCGACGATACCATCAAGGCGCTCAATCAGGCGCTCAATCTCGGCATCGCGAAACCGTTCGCATTGCACACGCCGTTGATGTGGCTGAACAAGGCCGATACGTGGGGTCTCGCGCAGAATTTGGGCGGCGACGCGCTGCTTGATCTTATTCGCGAACACTCGCACACCTGTTATCTTGGCGAGCGCGGCGAGCGGCACGATTGGGGCTATGGCTGCGGCACGTGCCCGGCCTGTGCATTGCGCGCGACGGGTTGGCGAGAGTTTGCGGCGCGCGCTAAGGCCTGAAATCTCTATCTTGCAACTCGATCGCCATTCCGTGCGGCGTGCGGTCGGCGGCGTGATCCCACGCATCGCGTGTTCGATGTAGATCGTCGGCCGTCGTCACGCCCTTGTCGGCGACGATGCGCTCCAATGTCGCCAACCAGTGCCAATAATAGGTCTCGCCCGTATCCGGATCGCCGGCCTGCTGCGCGCGCGTGATCTCAGCGGCCAGAGTCGCTGCCCATTCGCCCCATGTGAAGACGCCGCGCGCATGCAATGTCAGCGTCATCGCAAAGGCCTGTGCCTGCCATGGTGCAGCAAAAACGGGACCATCGGAATCGCGAGGCAAACCGGGGACAGTCAGAACGTTGCTCATGCCGGATCGAGATAGGGTTCGAACGCATCGATCGACACCTTGACGGTTGGATCGCCATCCCGGCCCCACAGTTCGGTGCCGTCGAACACCACCGTGTAAAGCCATTGCGGATCGTCGCCGCCCTCATGCGCGGCGCTGTCGGGAAACACTTGGCAGCCGTTATCGCGCTCGATCAAGCCGACATGACCGCGCACGTAACGAGGCAGGCGCGTATGCGTCGCGGGATGAATGTTTTTCGCGCGGACGCGGTCGCCGGGCTTGAAGAGGGCCGCATGGGGCGCGGGCCGCCCGAACTGACCACGCACCAACGTCGCCGGTACATTGTCAGGCGTGAGTTTTTGGCGCGTCAGCGGTTTCGGAGCTTGCAGCATATGGCCTGCTTTGACTTCGTCGGCGCTGATAAATCCTTTGGCAACCAGCATGTCCTGAAGGCCGAGCAACCATTTTTTGTAGTAGCTACTGGACAGATAGACGTCGGGCGGCAGGGCCTCGCGATAGAAGCGCGACGTGTCGATGTTGAAGGTACCGGCGACCCCCATTGCGCGGACCATCGCCAGCACGCGGCCTTCCCATGCCGCGTGAAAGACCGGCTCGTTCGCTTCGGCAATGATGCGGCCGAAGCCGTCCATCCCGCCCATGTCATGAACGCCATTCATGAGGCGGCTCCCGGCGGCCTAAATGGAGTCTTGGCCAATCCCGTGCCGATCATCGAATCTCGCGTCACCAGGTCAGCCAGTTGCTGTTCGCTCCAGCCGTCGGTGCCTTCAGGGCGTATCGGCAGGACCAGAAAACGTGTCTCGGCGGTCGAATCCCAGACCCGAATCTCGATGTCTTGCGGCAGGCTGACGCCGAAATCCGCCAGCACGCCGCGCGGGTCTTTCACCGCGCGCGACCGATAGGGCGCGGCCTTGTACCAGACCGGCGGCAGACCAAGCATTTCCCACGGGTAACAAGAACAGAGGGTGCAAACGACGATGTTGTGGCGCTGCGGCGTGTTCTCGATCACCACCAGATGATCGCCGGTCGGGCTGACATGGCCGAGCGTGTTGACGGCCTTGGTGCCGTTATCCAGTAAGGCTTGCTTAAATGCCGGGTCCGTCCAGGCCTTCGCGACGACCCGTGCGCCGCTATGCGGGCCGATCTTGGTCTCGTAGGACTGAATGATGACGTCCAGCGCGGCCGGATCGATGTAGCCTTTGTCGGTCAGGACGGTTTCCAATGCGCGGACGCGCAACTCCATCTCGGAAAGTTCGGAATGGTCATGATCGTGGTCGTGATGATGTTCGCTCATAAGGCTGAGGATAGACGCAAGATTCCAGCCTTGTCGAGCGCCGAAACTGTTAGCCTCGCACGCATGGAGCGCTGCATTCCCCGTCTTATCATTTTGCTCGGAATCGTCGCAACGGCTGGGCTGCTGTTCGTGACAGGTGATGCTTTCGCGGCCAATGGTGCCTATGCGGTCGATGCCGCCGATATTTCGGACGTCGGCTCCTGCAAGCTGGAAAGCTGGTTATCGACGGCCAAAAACACGGACTTCTCAGCAGTCGCCAATCCATCCTGTGTTGTCGATCTCGGGCGGCCTGTCGAGTTGACGCTGCAAACCAACTACGCCCGGATAAGCGGGAACTACGGCACGACGCTGTCTCCAAAAATCAAGTACAACATAGAGCCAACCGGAATAGGCAAATTCGGCTACACGTTTCTGGCGAGTGCCGGGATCGACGCACAGACCGGACAGAACACCAGCCTGTTGGCTGAGATTCCGCTGACCTATCGATTTTCCGAAATCACCCGCATCAATCTGAACGCTGGCTGGTTCTGGGATCGCACGATCGACAAGCACTATTTCCAGTACGGCGCGAGCTTTGACTGGTTGTTCGCCCCTAAGTGGTCGTTCACGATCGAAGCCTTCGGACTTGTCGGCGCAAACGTCGTCGATCAGCCGAGCACGATCCGGCCACGCATTCAGACCGGCTTTCGTTATCGGCCGATCGAGATATTCTCGGTCGATGTCATCTACGGCCACAACATCACCGGCGAAAATTCCAACTGGATCACCGTTGGCACCACGGTCCGCTTTGAGCCGGGGAAGTAGTTAGGTCGCCGGCGTCACCTGATAGGCCGGTGCCGTTGCGAGATAGCGGCCATAGGCATCGGCATCCGGCGGCGTGAATTTCTCGGTCAACGCGCCACGGCGTTTCGTCGTGACGCCGATGTCGTCCATCAACTCATCGAAATGCTTGAAGTGAAACGGCGCGATGCACAGCCCGCCATAGGTAGCAGCGGCGGGCCGCTCGACGCGCCGGAAATTGAGCATCATGTCGATGTTGGATTGCATCGCTGCTGCGTTGGGCTGATTTGCAAGTTGGCCATCGGCGTACCGCACCAGCCAATTCGCGGCCAATTCGGCCGAGAGTACCGTGCAGAAACTCGAATTGAAGCCGACGAACCCCATCTCCGGAAGGTCAGGGTTGGCGATGACGCGATAGAGCCGATACTGGCCATCATCCTCGACAAGCTTGCGGCGATACGCTTCGGGCAAAAACGGTACACCCGATTTGAAGCCGATCGCGAGCACGGCAATATCGGTTGAGATGCGCGTGCCGTTGGTGGTGACGACTGCGCCCGCATCATATGAAGCGAAGCTGCCACGGATTGCTTTGATGCGGCCGTCCGCCACCATCGGATAAAAGCCCGGCGTCGCGATCGGCACGGCGCAACTCACGCCGTCTTCGATCCGCGTCGTCGGCACCATGTCGCATTTTTTCAGCTTGAGCTGAAGTTTGAGCAGGCTCTCCAGCGCGCGCCAGTTAGCCCAGATGAAGGGCTTTGCGATAGCATGCGAGATGCGCGATTTGCGTGAGAGATTCCAGCCTTTAAACATTTCTTCCTGCGCACGGATGTAAAGGATGCGCTTGAAGTTCACGAGGCCGCCGATGAAATAGGGGATGCGCCAAACCGGCTCGCGATAGACCATCGTGACGCTGCTGGCGCCGGATTTCACCGCATGCACGGCGATGTCGGTGGCGGATTTCGAGCCGCCTAACACCACAACGTTTTTGCCTTTCACCGCGGCCGTGTCGGTATGCTCGGCCGAATGCAAGATTTTTCCACCACCATCGGTAAAGGCCTTCTCGCCGGGCAGCGGCAGCGCTTGACGGTCGGTGAATTGCCCGGTGCAGACGGCGACGAAGTCGAAGTCTTCCGTCGTGATGGTGTTGTCGAGCCCGCTCACTTGCAAGCTCCAGCCGTTCGCACCAGAGGCGCGGCGCGCCATGCTGACAACTAAGGTGTTCAATCGGATCAGCGACAACAACCCGTTCGCGCGTGCGTACTCGTAAAGATAAGCATAGACCTGCGGGCCGGTCGGCCATTCCGGATAATCGGCCGGCATCGGTCGGTCGGTGTAGCGATAGAGTTCTTTCGGGCTCTGCGTCTGCACGTCAGGATAGGAGCGGGCAGGCTCCCAAACGCCGCCGATGTCGTTCTGGCGCTCGACGACCGTGACCAAGTGGCCTTGCGCCGTGAACGCCTTGGCTGCGGCAAGGCCAGCGACGCCGGCCCCGATCACGCAGACATGTTTCTGCTTCACCATGAGAGTGGTCTTTCCAGCGCAATGCGGTGCCTGACATAATGTCCGGTCGCGATCAGATCAGGCGTTGGCGTCTTCCGGCAGGAAGTCGACTTCATGCTCGGCGGAAATACGGACGATCTCGGCGACATCGGTGAGGTCGTGCAATTTCTCGAACAGCGCTTCCAGCTTCTGCGCCGGCGAGACCCAGAACAAAGCGCGCGCGGGCTTGTCCGATTTGTTGAAATAGCCATGCGAAATGCCACGGGGCAGGCGGACGAGATCGCCTGCTTTGGCCTGCACCCAGACGCCGTCGAGCTTCAAATCCAGGACTCCTTCCTGCACTAGAATGAATTCTTCCTGCGTGGGATGGATGTGGACCGGTACGAACTGGCCGGGCTCGCTATTGGTTTCGAAAGCAAAGGTCGAATCCGTCATCGCCTTCGGGAAGTAAACCTGTCCGAGGATATTCCATGTTTTGCCGGAATAGCCTTCGCCGTCGCGTGTGATGCCTTTGTCCAAAGCTGCCACTTCAAAATCCTCCTGGAGTGCAGACGATAACCTGCGATGACATCTGCCGCCGCGCTAGCCGCAAAACGAATCTCGTATCCGCCGAACGAAACATTTTGCAGGCAGCATGCGCCGGATTCGAAGGCTTTACAGACGCTGGTTCCGCGCTAGGCTGTAATGAGATGACGCGGTGATCTCGCCATGATGTCAGGTCAAACACAGTCTGCAACCGGAGCAAGCGAGCGGCTTGCCGCGTTCGGCCGCGTTTTCACGACCAACGTCGATGAAGCAGCCGACCAGATTGGCCGCATCTTTTGTCCGCATGGTCTCGATCCGCTCGGCGGCACAGCGCGTGACTTTCACGCGCGTCACAACAGCGCAGATTTCGACGGCATCTCGGTCAATTATGTCAGCTATGGCGGGTCGGTTGCGATCGATCCGGGCTGCCTCGACAGGTTCTTTCTGTTGCAAGTCCCGGTGCAAGGGTCGGCGACTATCAGGACGGCGGGCAGGGACATCGAGACTGCGCCGGGCCGCCTCGCTTCGCTGCTGACGCCGACCCGGCCGACGCAGATGCTCTGGGCGAATTGCGCTCAGATGATCCTGCTGATCGATCGGCCGATGCTCGAACGCCGCGCGGCGGCGCTGGCCGAGACATCTATGCGACCGGTCGAATTCGACCCCGAGGTCGATCTGGCATCGCCGCTCGGTCGTGCGCTGATAGGTCAGATCGATTATCTCACCGCCATTGCCGAGCGGATCGGCTCGACCGGACGGCTTGCGCCAGCCGCGACCGCGATGCTGCGCGAGTCGGTCTTGGCGCTGTTACTGACCGGCCAACGTCACAGCCTCAGCGACGCTATCGCCCATCAGGATGCGCGGCCGCAGATCGTGCCGGGAAGCCTGAAAAAGGCGAGGGCGCATCTGGAGGCTCACGCCGCCGAGCCGCTCGATCTTGACCAGTTTGCTCGCGCCTGTGGTACCGGCATCCGCTCGCTGCAAATCGGATTTCGGCGCCACTATGGCCGCTCGATTTCAGAGGTGCTGCTCGACATCCGGCTCGACCATCTGCGCCAGCGCCTCAAAACCGCCACACCGGATTCGCGCGTGATCGACATCGCTTTTGACCTCGGCTTCACGCATCTCAGCCGGATGGCCAAGGCCTACCAGATCAAATTCGGTGAGAAGCCATCCGATACCTTACGCCAAGCGCAGTAATGTCGGAGTTCTCGCCGGAACGAGGGCGTATGGCATAATTGCCGCGTCTCGCAACGCCATTTCGGCGGTTCAAGGGCCACGAGATCGTGCGCTGATCGGCGGATGGTTAGCCAAATATGGGGTTTAAAGATGCCGCTGGCGAAGATGTGAAGCCGTGGTGCTTCACATCTTGAAGTTCCCGTGTATTGGTAGATCATGGATTTGCGCGCCTTTATCGTTCGACTGCTCTCGATCTTCTTGATCGCCGGGCTCGTGGCAGCACCGCTGATGACTCCAGCGGCGGCTAAGCATTCGGCTGCGACCACGATATCCGCAATGTCCGGTGACATGCCCTGCTGCCCGGACGAGCCTGCAACGGGCGGCTGCAATGATTGTCCGTTGATTGCTATGTGCTCGTTCAGCGTCGCTCAGGCAGAGGCTCCCGTCGTCGGCGACATTCAGATTTTCTTCAATGCCCGTCGACTGCAGCTCGCTCCCGACGACATGATGGTTGACGGCCTCATTGCCGCGCCTCCCGACCAGCCCCCCCGACTCTCGATCTGATCGGCGTTCATTCGCCGTTTGCTGACGCGTGGGCCTCGGTCCACGCGATCTAAATGCATGCTGCGTTACGCGGCAAATCAGATCCATGAGGACTTAAAAAATGAAGAGTTTTGTCTACGCACGCGCCCTTTCGGCCGCGACCATCGCGCTTGTCTTGACCGGTGCTGCGACGGCCGCTCGGGCCGATATCAAAGATTACGAATTCCAACTCGTCGATAAGACCGTCAAGAAAGGCGAGGCGATCATATCGGTGCGCCTCGTCCATAAGCCGGACAGCAAACCGGTCCCCGACGCTGTGATTTTTGCCAAGCGGTTGGACATGGCGCCAGAAGGTATGGAGGCGATGAAGACCACAATCGAGGCGATGCCGAGCACCGAGCCCGGCATCTACAAGTTCAAGGTCGCGTTAACGATGGAAGGAGGCTGGCAATTGTCGTTGGGCGCGAAGGTCCAAGGCGAGAGCGGAACGGTCGACAACAAGCTGATCTTCAAGGCCACGCCGTGACCCGCATTGCAGGGATCATGCGACTCGCCGCAATCGGAACGACCACAGCATTGCTGTGGTCGGCTCCCGCTGCTGCAGGCGATCGTATTGAACTCGGGGCGACAGCGGAGAGCGTCATCGCATTTGCAAAACGCCTCAACCCGACGGTCGCCGCAGCCGCGCTCGACTTCGATGCAGCGACACACAAGGTCGGAACGGCGGGCGTCATGGCCGATCCGACGCTCATCATCGAGGCGTGGGACGTCAACCGGCAGGGCGTCGGACAGCGCCGCATCGGCTTCGACCAAGAGATTAAGCTCTGGGGCAAATACGGCCTGGAACGCGACATCGCGCGTTCGGACGCCGACGCGGCGAAATTTCAGGGACGCGCGACTGTCGTCGAACTGGTCGCGCAGGTCGTGGTCGCACACGGTGAGTATAATGCTGCCTATGAGGCCATCGGGATCGCTACCGACATCAAGCGTCGCTACGACGAGATCGTCGGTCTGTTGCGTTCCCGGTACGGCTCGACATCCGTCGATCAGCAGGACGTCATCAAGGCCGACATCGAGGCGGCCACCGCGGAGGGAGATCTCGTCCGCCGCCAAGGCGAACTGAAGTCGGCCGCGGCGCGCCTTAACGCCCTGATCGGCCGCCCCACGATGGCACCCTTGGCGGCTCCGACGGGCTTCCGTTCCATGAAGACTGTTGGCCTCTCGCAGGTCCAGGCGCTCGCGCGGTCGGCGAACCCGATGCTGGCGCTCGCCGGTGCCCAAAGCAATTTGGCGGCTCAGACCAAGTCGCTGACGGATTTGAACTATTACCCCGACGTCAATGTCGGCGCGAAGTACGTTCAGCGGCCACGCGCGGAGGACACCGCTGAGTTCACGCTCGGGGTCAAGCTGCCGCTTCACTACGACGTCAAGGACGCCGAACAGCGCGCAGCCGGCGCGCGTCTCGGTGCCGCCGAGGCCCGCAGCGAGGCGCTGCGGCTCCGGATCGATGGGCAAATAGCGGATGCCTGGTTCGGTATCGATGCGCTGCAAAAGGTCTTGCGGATTTACTCATTGCGGCAACTTCCGCCGTCGCGATCTTCCGTCGAGAACGCGCGAAATGGCTTTCAGGCTGGCTCTTCCGATCTCTCATTGGTGTTTGAGTCCGAGCGCAGACTTCGAACGGTGCAACTCGACATCTTGAAGCTCAAGGTCGAACTCCAGTCGAAATATGCCGAACTGGAACGCTTGGCTGGAGGTTCGCTATGAGCCGTGGGTCGAGCATCATGCTGATCGCGGCGGTCGCGCTGATCGCTGGAGGTGCGGGTTTGTCAGTCGGGCGGTCCAACCTCCCGCTGCCCTCATGGCTATCCGCTGGTCTGCCGGCAGCGGCGGGCCGTAGCCCCGCTGGACCGCCCCCGACCGGACCGATCATTTACTATAGCGACCCGGACGGCGCGCCGAACTACTCGCCGGTGCCAGCAAAGACCCGGTCGGGCAAGGAGTATCTGGCCGTCAGAAGCAGTCAGGACGTGAGCTTCGAGGAGACGCCGCCGGAGGCCATAGCGGCGAAGGTTGCGGAGCCGCAGCGCGTCCGGTTTTACCGCAATCCGATGGGGCTTCCCGATACGTCGCCGGTGCCAAAAAAAGATTCGATGGGCATGGACTATCTGCCCGTCTATGACGGCGAGCAGGACGATGAGGGCTCCGTCAAGGTCAGCGCAAGCAAGCAGCAGAAGGCTGGGGTTCAGACCGAAACGGCCGAGCTGCGCACGCTCAACACGATCGTTCGCGCCCCCGGTACGGTCCAGCAGGATGAGCGGCGCGTGTCCGTCGTCTCGCTCCGGTTCGAAGGCTTCATCGACACCGTTACAGACGCCACCACCGGCTCGCTTGTGCACAAGGGCGAGCCTCTGATGCGCATCTACGGACCCAACCTTTCCAGCGCTGCGGCCGAATATTTGTCTGCTCTCAATGCCCGTCCGGACGCAGGGATAGGTGGACAGGCCTTGAAGGGTGCCCGCCGCCGGCTTGAAAATCTGGCTGCTCCGGAGGCATTCATTGCAGACATCGAACGCGCCAAGGCGGTGCCCGTATATCTGGACTGGCCCGCACCGCAGGACGGCGAGATCGTGGAGCGGACCGCCGTCAACGGCATGCGGGCGGCACCGGGCGATGTCCTGTTCCGGATCGTCGATCGAGCCATTGTCTGGGTGATGGTGGATGTCGCGGAAAGGGATCTGGCTCTCATAAAGGTGGGGCAGAACGTCGTCGTGCGACCTCGCGCTTATCCGGACCATCCGTTCACCGGAAAGGTCACCGTGATCTATCCCAACCTGCGCGCCGAGACCCGTACCGCGCGGGTCAGGATCGAACTGCTAAATCCGGACGACCTGCTACGGCCGGACATGTACGCGGATGTAGAGATCGTCACGGGGACTGAAGCTCCGGTCGTCACCGTGTCGAGTAGCGCCGTCATCGACAGCGGCGAGCGTCAGCTGGTGCTTCTCGACAAGGGCGACGGCCGGTTCGAACCGCGCGCTGTGAAGCTCGGACGGCGCGGAGACGGGCGGGTGGAGATCAAGGAGGGGATCGCCGAAAACGACAAGGTCGTTGTGTCCGCGAATTTCCTGATTGATGCGGAAAGCAATCTCAAGGCTGCGCTCAAGGGTCTCGATACCGGGGAAAAACCGCAATGATCGCGCGCCTCATCGACTGGTCGGCCCGCAATCTGATGTTGATCCTGATCGGGACCGTTTTTGTGGTCGCGGGCGGTCTGTATGCCGTGCAGCACTCCGCGCTGGACGCCATTCCCGATCTCTCCGACACGCAGGTGATCGTCTACACCGAGTACAAGGGACAGGCACCGCAGGTCATCGAGGATCAGGTGACCTATCCGTTGACCACCGCCATGCTGACGGTGCCGAAATCGAAAGTGGTGCGAGGTTTCTCTTTCTTCGGCGTCTCGTTCGTCTACATCATCTTCGAGGACGGCACCGACATCTACTGGGCTCGCTCGCGCGTCCTCGAATACCTTAACGCCGCTGCGCGTAAGCTCCCCGCAGGTGTGACGCCGACCCTCGGGCCTGACGCCACGGGCGTCGGCTGGGTCTATCAGTACGCGCTGCAGTCCAAAGACAAGTCGCTGGCGGACCTGCGATCGATACAGGACTGGACGATCCGTTACGGCATCTCGAAGGCCGAAGGTGTTGCCGAAGTCGCCAGCGTCGGCGGCTTCGTCAAACAGTACAACATCTTGGTCGATCCGAACCGGTTGAGGTCGCTCAATATTCCCCTCGCGAAAGTGCGGGACGCGATTCGTAGCAGCAACATGGATGTCGGAGGGCGAACAGTCGAGCTTTCGGAATTCGAATTTGTTGTACGCGGTCGAGGCTATGTCAAAAATCTCTCCGACCTTTCGAGCATCGTGCTCAAGGTCGAGAAGGGCACGCCGGTTCTCTTGAAAGACGTGGCGAGGATCGAGCTTGGTCCGGATGAACGTCGCGGCATCACCGAACTGAATGGGGAAGGCGAGGTTGCCAGCGGCATTGCTTTGCAGCGCTTCGGGCAGAACGCACTCGACGTGATCGAAAACGTAAAGTCGCGGCTGGCCGAGATGGCGTCGGCCTTGCCGAAGGGGGTCGAAATCATACCGGTCTATGACCGTTCCAATCTCATCCACAACGCCATTGAGACGTTGAAGCGGACGCTGACCGAGGAAAGCATCGTCGTCGCGCTGGTCTGCATCGTGTTCCTGCTCCATGTCCGCAGCGCACTCGTTGCCATCGTCATGCTGCCGGTCGGAATCCTGATGGCCTTCGGCGCCATGAAGATGCTGGGCATCGGCTCCAACATCATGAGCCTGGGTGGCATCGCCATCGCCATCGGCGCGATGATCGACGGTGCAATTGTTATGATCGAGAATGCCCACAAGCATCTCGAACGCGCGCCTCCGGATAAACCGCGCCTGGAGGTTTTGATCGAAGCCGCAAGTGAAGTCGGCCCGGCATTGTTCTTCAGCCTGCTGATCATCACCGTTTCATTCTTGCCGATTTTCACAATGGAATCTCAGGAAGGTCGGTTGTTCAGTCCGCTGGCGTTCACCAAGACCTTTGCGATGGCGTCAGCGGCGATCCTGTCGATCACTTTAGTGCCGGCGCTGATGGTGCTGTTCGTCCGGGGCAAGATCATTCCGGAGCACAAGAATCCCATCAACCGCTTCCTGATCTGGATCTATCGTCCATTGATCAGCAGCGTGCTGAAAGCGAAGACCCTGACGATCCTTTTGGCACTCGTCGCTTTGGCGGTGAGCGTATGGCCGGCGCATCAACTCGGCACCGAGTTCATGCCGAGCCTGAACGAAGGTACACTGATGTATATGCCGACGACATTGC